>DATJVT010000643.1:0-28107 GCA_035501695.1 Terriglobia bacterium
CCCTCGAGGTCGGCCCCACATCGAAGTTAGGACACTGCCCGGCATTCGCTACGATTGCAGTTGCTCCTTGGGTGGGATTACAATCTAAAAGCAAAGGCAAACAGAAAGACGCAGCGCAAAGTCCGCTACCGTCGCGACAGGTATTCGCCATGACTCGAATTCGTCGACTGAAGTTTTGCGGATTCATACGCCCCCTGGGCACGGCAGGTGTCCTCGCTGCCGCCGTGTTGATCGCCGTTCTCGGGGGAAGGGCGCAGAACCCCGTTCCTCCCCAGGGACCGCCCACCGGACCTTCTCCCGTGGCCATCAAGGAACTGGCCACACCGCCCGCCGCTCAACACAAGGGGGATGACAAGGAGTCCAAACTCGAGAAGACGAAATCCGATGCGGCGGAACTCTCCGCCCTGGCGGACCAGATCCGTGATGAGCTAAGCAAGGTGAACGTCAACGTCCTTCCGCTGGACGTCATCGAGAAGGCGGAAAAGGTCGAACAATTGGCCAGGAAGATCAAGGAGGAGGCCCGTGGGCACTAAAGAGCTCGCTCCAATCAGACTTTACCGACTGATCAGTCAGCGAGAGATGATCTTCTCCCTAAGTTTATTGATCAGCCTTCCCTGCCTTCTCCCGGCGCCTGCCTCCGCGCAAACCCAACAATTCCCTTCAAACCCCAGCGCTGAGTCGGGTCATCTCGGCGCCAGTCGGCCATCGTCGTCGCTTCCCGACCAGAGCGACCTCCCCATGCGTCCGGACGGCGTCCGGCTGAGTCCCAAACAGAGACGGGCCATTATCCTGGCCAACTTCGAAAAATCGAAAAACGATGCGGCGGAAATGGCTGTCCTGGCCAAAGAGCTTCGGGAGGCGTTGGACAAGCAGAGGGAAGATGTCCTGACATCCGACCTCATCAACCGGCTTGAGAAGATTGAAAAGCTTGCCAAGAAAATTCGGGAAGAAACCAAGGGCATGTGACGGGCGGGATACTGGCAAAACTCGCGGGCACACCGCTTGGAGAGAGGTGTGCCCGCGGAAAGTAGATCTGCCTATTCGCCGGAATTGGCCTTGAAACTGGGCGGCCAGGCACCGCCAATGCGCATTCCGTAGAACGACCGGTAGACGAAGCAGATCGATACGGCGAAGAACATCGCCGCCAAAATATGCGTCAAGCCAGAACCACTGGTGGCGGTCATCTTGACCGCCAACTCCACCGCCAGGAGGCCGAAGAGGGTGGTGAATTTGATGACTGGGTTGAGCGACACAGAAGACGTGTCCTTGAAGGGGTCGCCTACCGTATCGCCCACCACGGTGGCGTCGTGCAACGGCGTGCCCTTCTGCTTGAACTCCACCTCGACAATCTTTTTGGCGTTGTCCCAGGCGGCGCCCGCATTGGCCATAAAGATCGCCTGGTAGAGGCCGAAGATGGCGATGGATATCAGGTAGCCGATGAAAAAGAACGGCTCCAGGAAGGAGAAGGCCAGGGTCGCAAAGAATATGCCAATAAAGATGTTGAGCATTCCTTTTTGCGCGTATCGAGTGCAGATGGCCACCACCTTCTTGCTATCCGTAATCGAGGCTTTTTCGGTGCTTTCCAATCGGATGTTGGCTTTGATGAACTCCACGGCGCGATAGGCGCCGGTAGAAACTGCTTGCGTCGAAGCCCCTGTAAACCAGTAAATTACCGCGCCGCCGCTGACCAGCCCGAGGAAAAATGGTGCGTGCAGCAATGATAAATTGCTGACGTTTTCGGTAAGGCCTTGGGTGAGCGCCATGATGATGGAAAAAATCATGGTTGTGGCGCCGACCACGGCAGTGCCGATCAGCACCGGCTTGGCGGTGGCTTTAAAGGTGTTGCCCGCCCCGTCGCCTTCTTCCAACATGTCTTTCGCCCGATCGAAGTTGGGCTCAAAGTTGAATTCCTTCTTGATGTCTTCCTTGATGTTGGGGACTTGCTCGATCAGCGAGAGTTCATAAACCGACTGGGCGTTGTCGGTGACCGGGCCATAGGAATCCACAGCAATGGTGACCGGCCCCATCCCCAGGAAGCCGAAAGCCACCAGGCCGAATGCAAAGACTGCCGGCGCCAGCATCAAACTGCTGAGCCCCATGGCGCTGACGAGGAAACCGACGGACATCAAAAACACCATGGTCAGGCCCAGGTAATAGGCGGAGAAATTTCCGGCCACGAAGCCGGAAAGAATCCCCAGGGAGGCGCCACCTTCCGAGGCGGAAGTTACTACCTCGCGGACATGCCGCGATTCCGTGGAAGTGAAGACCTTGACGAATTCCGGGATGAGCGCGCCCGCCAGGGTTCCGCAGGAAATGATAGTCGCGAGCTTCCACCACAGCGAGGAGTCGCCACTCAGGGTGGGAATAATGAGCTTGGAGGCGATGTAGGTCAAGGCGATGGAAACGAAAGAGGTGATCCAGACCAGCGAAGTAAGCGGGGCTTCGAAGTTGAAGCGGTCGGCGTTACCGTATCGCGCTTTGGCGATGGCGCCATTGAGGAAATAAGCCACGGCGCTGGCCACCAACATGATGATGCGCATCACGAAGATCCAGACCAACAACTGCACCTGGACGGTAGGGTCTTTCACCGCCAGCAGGATGAAGGTGATGAGCGCCACGCCCGTCACACCGTAGGTCTCAAAGCCGTCGGCCGTGGGTCCCACGGAATCGCCCGCGTTATCACCCGTGCAGTCGGCAATCACGCCCGGGTTGCGCGCGTCGTCTTCCTTGATCTTGAAGACGATCTTCATGAGGTCGGAGCCGATGTCGGCGATCTTGGTGAAGATGCCGCCGGCGATGCGGAGCGCGGCCGCCCCCAGGGATTCACCGATGGCAAACCCGATGAAGCAGGGCCCGGCATAGTCGCCCGGGATAAAGAGAAGGATGACCAACATCATCAGCAACTCGACGCTGATCAACATCATTCCAATGCTCATGCCGGAGCGGAGGGGAATCTGGTAAATCGGGAAGGCCTTGCCGCGCAGGCTGGCAAACGCCGTGCGCGAGTTGGCAAACGTGTTGACGCGAATGCCGAACCATGCCACGCCATAACTGCCGGCGATTCCTACCAGACTAAAAAAGAGGATAATCCCCACGCGCGGGGCAGGATATCCCAGCAGCACCTTGAAATAGACCAGGATGACAGCCGCAATAAACACCCAGAGCAAGAGCAGGAATTTCCCTTGCGTAATCAGGTAGGTCTTGCAGGTTTCCCAAATCAACTGGGAGATCTCCCCCATGCTGCGGTGAACCGGCAAATTCTTCAAGTTGCTATAGATGACCAATCCGAACAGCAGCCCAAAGATACAAAACAGGATGCCGAACATCAACAGCTTGTGCCCGTTCATGCCCAGAAATTGCACCTGGGAGAGATCGGGGAGCTTCAGGTTCGCTTCACCCGTTGCAGCGGGTCCGCCCTCCGCGGCAAATGCCGCGGGGGCGGACAGGGTCAAGAAAGCTGCGCCTGCGGCCAGACCTTTGGCGATCAAACCGCGATGTTCCCAATTGCCCGAAAGCAGATTCCACATGGTTTTTCGAGCAAGATCAGACAGGATTAATGTGATTACGCACAGACTTGCGACTGCGAGAATGAACATTGTGCTTCCTCCCAGCATATCTTTCTCTCCGAGTCACCAGTAAGATGTGATTGTTTACTCCGAAATCCGGCTTCAGTAAGAGTTCCCTAGGATGGCCTGAGGAAAAACCACAAGAGCCGTGCATCATACCACGCAAAAAAAATTGACGTCAAGCAAAGAACCTCTTAACAACTCAGGAATCATGGACTTCTAGTCGCACAAGGCGAGAATTCACTCATCTTCCATTCTAAAAGCCGATTCAAACCCGGCCGAATGAGTGTATCTAGCAGTGTTTAGCAATTCGGTATCCGATTCATGTGACATTTTGCCACTTGCCGTGAGGGTGCGCACAGGTATAATCAGCCGCGATCCCAAGACTGCGGGACAAGGTACAGATAATAATGTCGTGCGAGGTTTTTTGCGTAGGTAACGCGGTGGCTGATGTGCTGGCGCGGCCCGTTGATCATCTGGCGCCCCGCGGGACGAGTCAAGCGCTAGAAGATGTGGCGCTTGCCCCTGGCGGCAATTGTGTCAACACCTCCATCGCCTTGGCACGCCTAGGAGTCTCGGTGGGAATCGCCGCCGCCATCGGCAACGACCGATTTGGCCAGTTCATACGCGACCGGATCCGCGCCGAAGGGATCGATGACGCCGGCCTGGTTACGCTCCACGAAGCCAAAACCTCCACATCTATAGTCCTGGTCGAGACCACAGGGGAGCGGCGTTTTCTCCACTTGCGCGGCGTCAGCGCCTTTTTCACCGGGCAGAACCTCGATTGGCGTGGGGGGGAGGGAGCTCGAATCTTCCATTACGCCAGTGCCTTTGCCATGCCGGCCTTTGACGAGACCTCCCTGGAGCCGGCGCTGCGGCGGGCTCGCGAGCGCGGGTGCCTGACGTCCCTGAACATCTGCTGGGACGTGCGCGGGCGCTGGATCAAGACTCTCATGCCCGCATTGGCGCACACGGATTTCATTTTTCCCAACTGCGAAGAGGGCCGGCAATTGACGGGAGAATCCGAACCGGCTGCCATTGCATCCCGCCTCCGCCAGTGGGGAGTGAAAACGGTTGTCGTCAAGCTGGGAGCTGCCGGGTGCTACGTAGAGTCGCCGGAGGGTTCCTTCACCTCGCAGGGCTTTTCCGTGCAACCCGTGGACACCACCGGCGCCGGCGATTGCTTTGCCGCGGGATTCCTCGCCGCACTATGCCGCGGACAGTCTCTTGCCCTCGCCGCGCGTTTTGCCAATGCTACCGGAGCGTTCGCAACCCTGGGTTTGGGCGCAGCCGATTCCGCCCCCACCATCCAGCAACTGGAGAACTTCCTCCGCCGGCACGCCTCTAAATCTGATGCACCAATGCCTCAGTAAGAATGGCATCGGAAATGCTTTTGACAGGGCTGAAGTGCGTGTATAATAGGATATTCAGACCATTGAAGCCACCCCGGTGCGTACGTCCGGCCAGATTCTATGCAGCAACTCCTTCTTGCCATTTATGTTGTGTCCACCAACCCGGTGGCGAAGTATCTCTACAAGGTCTTTCACAAAGACCCGTTCCGGGGCATCTACCAGCCCAATGCGTTTGACCTCTCTATCCTCATTCCTTACTTCACTATTCTGATTATTCTCTCGATTTATGGCATTCATCGCTACTGCCTGGTTTATCTTTACATGAAGAACAGGAGTAAGGGGCCGAAGCCTCAGGGTCGGTTCGAGGCGCTGCCGCGGGTTACGGTTCAGCTCCCGATTTACAACGAGCGCTACGTGGTGGAGCGTCTGCTGGAAGCGGTGACGCGCCTGGAATACCCGCGTCAACTGCTGGAAATTCAGGTGCTTGACGACTCCACGGATGAGACGCGCATCGTCTGCTCGCGTCTGGTCAGCGAATACGCCGCAGCCGGCCATCCCATCACCTATCACCATCGCACCAACCGCGTGGGTTTCAAGGCGGGCGCCTTGGCCGAAGGCATGAAGAGCGCCACGGGCGAATTCATCGCCATCTTCGACGCCGACTTCTCTCCGCCCCCCGAAGTCCTGCACCAGATGGTTCACTACTTCACGGATCCCAAAGTCGCCGTGGTGCAGGGTCGCTGGACGTGGATCAATCGCCACTATTCCAACCTCTCAGAAATCGAGGCCATTCTGCTCGATGGCCACTTTGTGATCGAGCACGGGGGGCGGAATTTTTCCGGCCGCTTCTTCAATTTTAACGGCACCGCCGGCATGTGGCGCCGCGTAGCCATCGAGGACGCGGGCGGCTGGCAGCACGATACCCTGACGGAAGACACGGATTTGAGTTATCGCGCTCAGCTCAAGGGGTGGAAATTCGTCTACAATCCCGACATCGTTTGTCCCTCCGAATTGCCCGTCGAGATAAACTCCTTTAAGACGCAGCAGGCGCGCTGGGCCAAGGGGCTCATCCAGGTGGCGAAGAAGATTCTGCCTCGCGTCTGGCGCAGCCAGGAGCCATTGGAAATCAAGCTGGAAGCCACCTTCCACCTCACGGCCAATATCGCCTACCCGTTGATGATCGTGTTCTCGGTGATTCTGCTGCCGGCCATGATCGTGCGTTTCTACCAGGGCTGGTTCCAGATGCTCTACCTCGACCTGCCGCTGTTCCTGGCGTCCACGTGCTCGATCTCCAGTTTTTACATGGTTGCGCAGCGCGAACTCTACCCGCGCGAATGGCGCAGCCGCATCAAGTACATTCCCTTCCTCATGGCCACCGGCATCGGCCTGGCCGTGACCAACGCCAAGGCAGTCATGGAAGCCATCGTCGGCAAGCAGACGGAGTTCGTCCGCACGCCGAAATACCGCGTCGAAGCACGCGAAGAAGGTTGGGAACGCAAGAAGTATGTGCGCCGCCGCGCCGGGTGGATTCCCATCGTTGAACTGTGTCTGGCCGGATACTTCCTCTTTACAACCGTCTATTCCTTCACCATGGAGAACTACCTCACCACGCCCTTCCTGATGCTGTTCTTTATGGGCTACTCCTACATGGGGACCATGTCGCTCTTTCAAACCCCGCTGCGGCGGCTGGCCAACGCCCTGCCTGCCCTCCTGCGCCCCCGGACTGTTGAACACGCCACGTAGATTGTGCTTACCTGAAGCCGCCTGACACAGCCAGGAGTGGGTGTGTCACGACGTGGCACGGGCATCTTGCCCGTGAAGGAGAAATGGCCGGAACGGCCATGGCGAAAACCTGCGGGGGGCGCATGCCCCCGCATCCCCGGGCGGACAAAACAGATCCGTAATCATTGCGCCTCACAAAAGAAGAATCCCACCAAACTCGCCGATGGCGAAAGATGATAGAATTCCTTCCTCTTGCGCGAGCGGATGAAATAAGGGCGCCGCTGCGGCGAAGGAATCCCAACATCGAGGTTGGTAATGGCGGAAGCGATCAGAGTAGGACTGGTGGGCGCGCGCTTTGCGGCGCGCTTTCACTGGGAAGGATTCCGGCGAGTCTTCGGCGTGCCGGTGGAGGTGGTGGGCGTAACGGCAAAGTCGGCGGAATCGAGCCAGGAATTTGCCCGCGCACACGGCATTCAGGCGTTCTCGACGTTTGAAGAGTTGTGTGATGCGGTGGATGTGTTAGACCTCTGCACGCCCGGCAACACCCATGAGCCCCTGGCGGTGGCAGCCTTCCGGCGCGGTAAGCACGTGATCGTGGAGAAGCCCTTCACCGGCTATTACGGCCCGGGGACTGACGACTTTCGCGGCAGCACCTTCAGCAAGGAAGTCATGCTGCGCGAAGCCCTGGCAAGCTGCGACCGCATTCTGGAGGCGGCGCGGGCTTCAGGGAAGCAGCTTGGATATGCCGAAAATTTCGTTTACGCTCCCGCCGTCGCCAAGGAGAGGGAGATCGTGCAGAAGAGCGGGGGCCAGATCCTGTGGATGATTGGGGACGAATCCCACAGCGGTTCGCATTCGCCCTACTACGGCATCTGGAAATTCTCGGGCGGCGGCTCGCTGGTGGGCAAGGGTTGCCATCCCATGTCGGCCGTATTGCATCTCAAGCGGGTGGAGGGCGAGGCGCGCGACGGCAAGCCCATCCGCCCCGCCACCGTTTCCGCCCGCACCCATGAAATCACCCGCCTCAAGAATTACCGCGACGCGGGATTCCTGCGCACCACATACGATGACATCGAAGACTACTGCCAGGTGCACGTGACCTTCGAAGACGGCACCGTGGCCGACGTATTTTCCGCCGAACTCGTGCTGGGAGGTGTGCACAACTGGCTGGAGGTCTTCGCCAATAATCACCGCACACGGTGCAATCTGAATCCTATCGACGCCATCGAGACATACAATCCCCGCGAAGACATCCTGAAGGAAGTGTACGTGACGGAGAAGCTGGGGACCAAGCAGGGCTGGAGCAAGCCTGCGCCTGACGAGGACTGGCAACACGGCTACCCGCAGGAGTTCCAGGATTTCGTGTCCAGCATGGCCGCCAACCGGGCTCCCCTTTCGAGCGGGGACCTGGCGCGCGATACCATCGCGGTGCTCTATACGGCGTACCTTTCCGCGGAGCGCCGCGGCACCGAAGTGGAGATTCCGCAGGCGGCATGACACTACGGGCGCCAATTCATAGTATCCTTCTGATTTGTCACAATGCCTTTGGCCGCAATGGGGAAGGAGTGTGTCCGTGACAGCACAAAAGTTGAGTCCGAATGTCAACATCGTAGGCGGAGGAATGATCACCTTCGACCTGCTTCTGCCGTCCTTGTACCACCTGCAACGGACCGGGGTGATCGGCAAGATAGACGTCTGTGCCCTGAACGCCGTTCCCCTCAAGGCCCTTGCGGAGAATCCCGATTTCCACGAAGCCTTTCCCGGACAGCGATTCACGCCGCATCCGGCGCTCACGGCTCCAGCGGATGCCCAGAATCCGGATCTCTACAAGGAAGTCATCGCGGGGATGGCTCCTGGCAACATGGTAGTGGTGGCCACACCTGACAATCTTCACTACGCGGTAGTGAAGTACGCCCTCGAGCATGACCAGAATGTGCTATGCGTAAAGCCGCTGGTCCTCAAGTATGAGCAGGCAGTAGAACTCGAGAAGCTAGCGGTCGAAAAAGGCCGCTTTGTGGGAGTGGAGTATCACAAGCGCTTCGATCGCCGCTCGCTGGTGGCGCGGCGCGGCTATCGGCTGGGCCAGTTCGGCGCGTTTATGATGGGCGAGGCTAAGCTGATCGAGCCCTACTACTACCGCCACTCGAATTTCCAAAACTGGTTCACCTGCGACCGCACCGACCCCTTCACCTACATTGGCTGCCACTATGTGGACCTGGTTTACTTCATCACGGGATTGAAGCCCGTGGAAGTTTCGGTCCAGGGGGTGAAAGGAAGATTTCCCAATGGCAATGAGGCATTCCTGTGGTCACACGCCCGCGTGACGTGGGAGAACGGCGCCCTGCTTTCCGTAGTGAATGGCTTGGGCTATCCCGACGCCGCGGCCGGGAGCAACGACCAGGGAATGATCCTGTATTGCGAGGGGAACGACCAGACGGGGCTTATGTTTCATGACGATCACAACCGGGGCGTCGCCTATTCCTACCTGGAAAACATCGGCCCCGGCGGCTCGAAATATAATTACGTCAGTCCCGACTTCTACCGCCTGGTTCCCTGGGAGGGAACGGGCTATAAGCCCATCGGTTACGGCTACGAGTCGGTGGAGGGAATCACCCGCACCATCCATCGACTGGAAAACGCTGCGGCGGGATTGAGCGGGGAGGCGGCGCTGGTCCGCCGCCGGGAGTTGATTCGCGATGTAGATAGTCAGGGTCTAATCGCTACCCCCGCCAACAGCTTTATCAATGAGCTGGTGGTGGAAGCCGCGCGCGCCTCGATCCTGGCGAATGCTTCGCGCGTGCGCATCGTCTATGGCGACCATCCGCATATAGAGAAAAGTAGTGGATCGTCGGGAGTGGTTAGTGGCTAGAAACGTCAGGCAGGACGCCGGATCTTGGACCTAGCCACTAACCACTAACCACTATCAACTGACCACTGCCCTTAGGAGCAATGATGGCAATCTACGACTTAACGCCCGTGGACGTCCCGAAAGTGGAGACCAAGTACCGCAGCATCAAGACCAGACTGCCGGTGCCGGAATCTCTGCCGATCTTCGCCGCGCTGAAGGAGTCGGAACCGCGCTCGATGATGGGCCAGCCGCCCATCGTGTGGGATAAGGCCGAGGACTTCATCATCAGCGACCGCTGGGGCAACCGCTGGATCGACTGGTCGAGCGGCGTGCTGATTACCAACGCCGGGCACGGCCGCCCCGAGATTCGCGCCGCTCTACGTGAGGTGATTGAGCGGGGCCTGCTGGCGTCGTACGTGTTCGTGCATGAACAGCGCGCCCGCCTGGCGGAGATGTTGCGCAATATCTCGCCCGACCCGCAGAATTATCGCGCCTTCCTGCTGAGCACGGGCAGCGAGGCCACGGAGAATTGCATCAAGTTGGCGAAGACCTACGCCCTGGCCAAATACGGTGCGCACAAGAAGTACTTCGTCACCTTCCATTACGCCTTTCATGGTCGCACCATGGGCGCGCAGCTTGCCGGCGGCTGGGAGAAATCGAAAGAGTGGATGGTCGATCGCGACCGCACCTTTGTGCAAGTTCCTTTCCCGGATGGTTACAAGAACGAAAATACATCCTTTGACCTTTTCCTCGAGACGCTGGCCGAACAAGGCGTGAGGCCGCGGGACATTGCCGGTGTGATGACGGAAACCTACCAGGGCGGTGGGCCGGATTTCCTGCCGGTCGAGTACGCGCAGAAGCTGGAAGCGCTCTGCCGCGAGCACGACATCGCGATGTGCTACGACGAAGTGCAGGCAGGCTTTGGCCGCACGGGCAAAATGTTCGGGTTCGAGCACTATGGCGTGCGGCCCGACCTGATCGCCTGCGGCAAGGGCATTAGTTCTTCGCTGCCCATTTCCGCCGTAATCGGACGCGAGGACATTATGGGTCTCTACGCGCCCGGGTCGATGACGTCCACGCACTCCGGTTCACCGTTGCCCGTCGCCGCCGCTATCGCCAGCCTGGAGATCATTCAGAAAGAGAAACTGGCGGAGCGCGCCGCGCGTATGGGAGCGATCATGCTCCCCGAACTTAAGCGCATCCGCGAAAAACACCCCGAAGTGCTGGGATGCCTGCAGGGCAAAGGCCTGGTGGCGGGAATCCAGGTAGTCAAACCCGGCACCAAGACCCCCGACCCTGACACCGCGCTGCGCATCAACATCGCCTGCTTTCACAAAGGCGTGCTGATGTTCGCCCCCGTCGCCGCCTGCGGTGAATGCCTGAAGATCGCTCCACCCCTTACCATCGCGGAAGACGCGCTGCGCGAGTCCTTGGAGGTGTTCGAAAAGGCAGTGGAGGAAATGCTGGCAAAGGGTAAGGGGTGAAGAGTAAAAGCTGAAGTCCCGATCGACTGCAGAGGCGAATGGGGATCTGCGCCTGGCCGATGTAGTGCACGCCCACGTCCCAATCATAGCCGGGACGATGAAAGGTATGGGTGTAACCCCCGGCCACGTAATGCCGTTCCATAACCAGCACCGGCTTGCCGTCATGCCTAGCCAGCAGCGCGGCGGCCACCAACCCTCCCACGCCGGAGACGATCAGGATCCGGCCTAGACTTGAATTCCTCCCGCGATTCCAATACAGTCTCAAGGTCTCCGTGCTTAACGTCGAGAACATGCTGGAATGGACGTGCGGCGAACTGCCAAGGCCCCTGTTGATGCGGTGGGCTGCGGTCCTCTTCACTCTCTTCGCCCTCTCACTTCAACTTTCCCTTGCCGCATCGCAGATCTTCCTGGCGGGGGCCGGGATTCTGTATGCGGCTCACCTCCTGCGCGCGCGGCCCCGGATTGTCTTCCTTCCCGTCAAACTCCCCCTCGCCCTCTTTTGCGGCTGGTCAGTGGTTTCGATTTTCTGGGCGGCAAACCCCGCGGCGGGGTGGTTTGCGGCGCGAAAACTTGTGCTGTTTCTCATATGGCTGCTGGCGGTCAACCTGGTGGTCAGTACACACCACTTGCGCCGCCTGCTGGAGGGCCTTTTCCTGGTGTCTCTCCTGACGAGTCTCGTTGGGATGGCGCAGTTTGTCATGCAATACCGCGAGGTGCAGGCGCTCCATCCAGGCCAGGTTTACCATTATCTGACCTCCACCCGAATTCATGGGTTCATGGGCCACTGGATGCACTTCGGCGGGCAGCAGATGCTGGTTTTCGTCTTTCTGTTGGCATTTTTGCTGCTTTGCCAAAACAATAACTCGAAATTCGAAAATCGAAAATCTGATGCTGGGCCCGGTGTCTCTAGTTTCGATTCTCGGGTTTCTTTGTTCTGGTGGGTGCTGCTCGCGCTGGTCGCCGTTTCGATCATCCTGAACTTCACGCGGGGAGTGTGGTTAGGCTGCTTCCTGGCGGGGTTCTACCTCGTGGCCCGATGGCGACCGACGCTACTCTGGGGTTTGCCGATCCTGCTGGCCTTGGGTTACCTGGCCTCGCCCTCCCTGGTGCGTGAGCGCCTGCACCTGGCCCTACATCCCACCCGGGAACCCGCGCTTTCTATACGCCTCGAGATGTGGCGTGTGGCGCTGAAGATGATTCGCGCCCATCCTTGGGTGGGAGTGGGCCCCAATAATATTGAGGAGGTTTACGGCCTCTACCTGCCTCCGGGGAAATCACCCGAGGTGGGTTATCACAGCCACTTTCACAATGACTATCTCCAGTTTGCCGCCGAGCGAGGCTTGCCCTGTCTGGGTGCGTGGGTGTGGCTGATGGCGGTTTTGGGCTGGCAAACCTGGAAACTTCGGCGCCGGCTTTCCACCCAGAGATGGATTGCCGACGCTTCGCTTGCAGCATTGCTGGCCTTCCTGGCGGAAGGCTGCTTCGAATTCAACTTTGGAACGTCGCCGGTACTCATGCTCTTTCTCTTCCTTACTTCGACGCCATTCATTGCCGCAGGGTGTGAGGTGGCACGGCATGAACCCTAAGCAGCAGATGTTCCGGAGTTCGATCGTTGTGGCGTTCTTCAACCTGCTCGGGGGGGTGAGCGGAATCCTCGTAGAGACCAGCATTGCAGCCAACCTGGGGTTATCGCAGCGTTCGGACACGTTCTACGTTGCTTACACGATTCCCTACATCATCTTGAACCTGCTTACTGCAACCGGCCAATTCTCCCTGGTGCCATTCTTCGCATCGCTGGAATCGAACCAGGACGATCGGGAAGTCTGGCGTGGTTTCAGTTACGTTGCCAACATTCTCTTTCTGGGATTGGGAGCCATTGCAGCAGTGGGGGCGGTGGCTTCCCCCTGGATTATTCACGGCATCGCACCGGGGTTTACCCACCAGCAAGCCGCGTTGGCAACACAACTCTCGCGGTGGCTTTTCCTGATTGTCATTCCCGCCGGCCTGGGTGAACTGATGCGATCCTTCTTGCTCAGCCGCCACTATTTCGCGCTTCCGACGGCTTCAGGGTTCATCCGCAACGTCGCCGCCATCGTGGTCATCCTCTTGGGGTTCCATCGTTACGGTCCCCAAAGTATCTTCCTCGGCTACCTGGCTGGATTTCTGCTGCAATTGGCAATACTGGGCTGCCAGATTCTCAAATCCTTCCGGCCCCGCTATTTCCTTATATTGAGGGCCAGCGGCGAATCCTTCCGCAACCTGCGCGGCGCGGGATCGGCCCAGTTGGGAGGGGCATTGGCCTGGCAGGGCCTGGTGATTGTGGAGCGTATCATAGCCTCCTACCTCCCGGCTGGGACCCTGACAGCGTTAAACTACGGTTTCAAGATACTCGGCACTATGGCGGAACTTTTGGGAGGCAGCGTGGGAACCGCCGCACTCCCGGGACTCTCACGCGCCGTCAGTTTGGGTAACCACGAGGAGGAACGCAAAATCTTTCGCGACACGCTCGAAATCAGCCTCTTGCTGCTTTCCCCCATGGCGGTATTTTGCCTGATGCTGCCTCATAACATCATCCGGCTCGTTTTCCAACGCGGGCAGTTTACGCCGGAGGCGACGGGTCTTATGACGATGGTTTTCTTTTATTACAGCTTTAGCCTGCTGCCCTTTGCCTTCGTGCGCCTGTTGAACTTCTCGCTCTTTGCACGCCGTGAGCCGGGCGCTTACTTTCGCCTCACGCTTATTCACTACAGCATGATACTGGTCTTCGATCTCTTCTACGTTGGCATCCTGAGATTCGGGGCGAAAGGAATTCCCCTGGGGTTTCTCACGGGGTCGTTAATTGCCTGTGGCTTGGCGGTTCGGCGGAATATCGGAGAGGTGCAGATAGCCTTGGATCGCGTCCTGGGCCGCTTTGCTCTGAAGAACCTCGTTGCGGCGCTTGCGGCGGCATTAAGTGTCGGCGCGCTGAGATTCTGGCTGGCCCCGCCGGCCACAAGTTACCAGGACTTCGTTTTCCTGTGCCTCACTTGCGGAACGGGCAGTGTGATCTATGTAGCGACTTTGGCAACGCTACGCGCGCTTCCATTGGCGCAATTTACCATATTGTGGTCACGGGAGAGCGCATCCTGATGAGCCGTCGCGCTAAGTATCCACCTTTGTGTCGCGAAGCTTACACTACGGGCGGAAATGGCCTCCTATAGCGTCCTGGTTGTTACCAATCTTTGGCCCACCGAAGCGGACCCGTCATTCGGAAGCTTCGTGCAAGCGCAGATGGAGTCGCTGCGTCCGCTCGGGGTGGATTTCGACGTCCTTTTCGTCAACGGCCGCGCGTCCCGATGGAATTACCTGCGTGGTATTCGACAGGTCCGCAGGCAGGTAAGGGCTAAACGCTATGATTTGATTCACGCGCACTTCGGTCTTTCCGGTTGGGTGGCCCGATGGCAGTGGCGCGCGCCGCTTTTGGTGTCGTTCATGGGCGATGACGTTCTGGGCAGGCCCGCCCGTAGCGGACGGCTTACCCTGATGGGGCATTTTCTGCGAGCCTCGGGATTCATACTGGCTCGCCTGGTCGATACGGTGATCGTGAAGTCTCCGCAAATGGCTTCGAAACTGCGTATGCCCTCCGCCCATGTCATTCCCAATGGCGTTGACCTCAACCTGTTTCGACCCATGGACCAGGCACAGGCGCGGCAATTGCTGGGCCTCGATTCCGCCAAGAAGTACGTGCTCTTTCCCTATAATCCCGCCGAACCTCGCAAGCGCTTCGATCTGATTCAGGCCGCGGTTTCCCTGGCTCGCGAACAGGTTCCGGACCTGGAAGTCCTCGTGAGGCGGGGCTTGCCGCAGCAGCAGATTTCGATGTATATGAACGCTGCCGATGTCCTGGTGATGGCCTCCATTTTTGAAGGCTCACCCAACGCTGTCAAGGAAGCCATGGCCACAAACCTGCCGGTGATCTCCGTCGAGGTGGGCGACGCTGCCGAACTGATCGGCCCCACGGCCGGCTGCTTCTTGATTCCCCGCGACGCTCGCGCCATTGCGGACAAACTGGTGGACGTCTGCCGTAGTGGAAAACGCACGAACGGCCGCGAGTGGATCAGCAGACTCTCCATGGAGGTCGTGGCGAAGCAGATCGAGGCAGTCTACGCCGCTACCTTGCGGCAGCATTCGTAAAGTACCTGCAACAGAGACTGTTTTCGCCGATGAAATACTTTCGACGCTAGTCTGACCCCGGAACTAAAGTTGTTATTCGGCTGACAAGATCGCTCGAACAGAATTGATGATGCCCACAGAACTTGAACTCATCCAGGCCGCGGAACGCTTGCACTTCCACCTGCTAAGACAATATTACTCAGAGGGGTTAGTGCATGGGCCCGATGCCGGAATTCGCTTTCAATTACGCCTCTGGAGGTTCTTCAAGGCTGCCTTGCCGTTTGTCGCCTGGCATGACGATTACGTTTTCATGCAATCACAGGGCTACTGGATTTTGTCCAACTTGATGCTCCACGAAGCGACCGGCGAAGGTAAATATCGTTCCCTCGCACTGGAGAGTGCCGAAGCAACGCTCCGGATGCAACAACCCGGGGGGTTCTGGCTTTATCCTCTCCCGGAGCGCAGGCACTTGATAGCTACCGTGGAGGGGAACTGGGGTACGATCGGTCTTCTGGCTGCCTATACTCGCGAACCACGAAAGGAATTTCTGGCGGCCGCGGTTCGTTGGTACGATTACCTGGTGGGGACAATCGGGTTTCAAAACCATCTGCGAGGAAAGGCTATTAACTACTTCGACAAACCGCGAGGCAAAATCCCCAACAATTCCGTCGAAGCCGGTTGGGTCTTCCTACGCCTCTGGAGAGCTACGGGAGACTCACGCTTCCTTGAGCACGTGGATGCGATGCTGGATTTCCTTTCGAATGCGCAGCTTCCCAGCGGGGAATTGCCTTATATCGTGGAGGGTCCATACGAGAAAGGTCGCCCCCATTATCTCTGTTACCAGTACAATGCTTTTCAGTTCCTGAAGCTGGCTTGGGCAGCCGCCTTGCGCGCCGATTCACGGATTGACCGCATGCTTCCCGCACTGGCCGGATTCCTGGCCGGGGGTGTCGGCCAAGACGGGACAAGCCTCGTGGATTGCTTTAACGCCAAACCGGAGACTGATTACTTCACTGCCGTTCTGGCCGCCGCCTTGAGGGAAGCGGGGAAATTGCGCATTCCCGGTGGGCGAACGCCGGTTTCCAGCGACAAGGAATCGCCAACTATTAATCCCCAGGTGGAAGCGCGCAACCTGAGCGATCGGTGCTACGCGCGCATTCTCCATCGGCAACGGCCCGATGGGAGCTTTGCTTATACAACGGGCGATTACGGTTTTATGCGCGATGGCCGGTCATATCCAAGGCCGCAGGTTATGACGCTATTCCACTTGCTCTATCCGGGGTGCGGGAATGGATTTGAGAAAACAGTGGCTAGTGGACAGTGGTGAGTGGCTGGAAAGAGACCGCGGGATTGAGAAACAGTTCGAACGTTTGATGTCAATGGATTAACAAATGGCTGGCCACTGACAACTAGCCACTAGCCAGCAACGACTGCTCCTATGTGCGGCATTTGCGGAGTCTACAATTTCGGGACAGGGGAACCGGCCGATCCTGGAGCGCTGAAGAGCGCCACGGACGCCATGGCACATCGCGGGCCTGATGACGAGGGCTTTCATTTGGACGGCCCCCTGGGTTTGGGGAATCGGCGCCTGAGCATTATTGATTTGCCGGGGGGCCACCAACCCATCGCCAATGAGGATGAATCCGTCTGGATCACTTTCAACGGCGAGATCTATAACTATCGGGACCTGCGTCCGGACCTGATGGGGCGCGGCCATCGCTTCAGGACCAACAGCGATACCGAAACGATCCTGCACCTTTATGAGGAGTACGATCTCAAGTTTCTCGATCAGTTGCGCGGCATGTTTGCCATTGCCATTTGGGACGGCCGCAAAGGGCGCCTCCTTTTGGCCCGCGACCGGCTGGGGGTAAAGCCGCTCTTTTACTCCCTTCAACCAGGACGGCTGGCTTTTGCCTCCGAGCTACGCGCCTTGCGCGAATTATTGCCACGCCCCCCCGAAACTGACCCGCAGTCCATTTACGACTTCTTTGGCTTTCGCTACATCCCGGCTCCGCGGACGTTTTATCGCGGGGTGGAAAAGCTTCTTCCCGGGCATTATATGGTGGCCGACTCACGCGGCGCTCGCACCCACGCTTATTGGGATATCCCGGAGGAAGAAGAGACATCCCTGCCTCCCAAGGAGATCGCTGCGGAGGTCGTCGCACAATTGCGCGAGTCGGTGAAATTGCGGCTGATCGCAGACGTTCCCCTGGGAGTGTTCCTGAGCGGGGGAACGGATTCCAGCGCGGTGGTGGCGCTCATGGCGGGACTCGGAGCCCGCCCGCTGCGGACTTTTTCGGTGGGATTCGAGGAGAGCGAATACAGCGAATTGCCTTTTGCCCGCGAAGTGGCCCGCCGTTACTCTACCGAGCACCATGAACTCATCGTCAAGCCGGAACATCTGCGCGACGAACTGCCCCGGCTGGTGGCATTTCGGAATGAACCGATCGCCGAGCCTACTGACGTGGCGCTCTATTTGATATCCCGGTTGGCCGCCCAAAGTGTCAAAGTCGTGCTGGCTGGGGAAGGCGGCGATGAACTGTTCGCCGGCTACCCCAAGTATGCCGCCGATCGGCTGGCCGGACTGGTCTCAACCCTGCCGCCGCAAGTTACCCGTACCCTCATCCGCATGCTGCCGTTTCACCAACGCCGCATCAAAATTGCCCTCGAAGCGCTTTCCATCCGGGATGAGGCGGAACGCTCCGCCACTTGGTTCGCCTCTTTCTCGCGCGAAGAGCGTGAAGTCCTGTTCGCGCCTGAATTCCTCGCTCAGGTAGACCCCTCGCACCCGGCGCGGGTATTTGAAACTTACCTCAATAGAGGTAAGGGGCGGTCACCTCTCAAACGGTTGCTCTATGCCGATCTCAAGGTCTGGCTGCCGGACAACCTGCTCCAGCGCGGCGACCTGATGACCATGGCCGCCTCGATTGAAGAGCGCGTGCCTTTTCTCGACCACCGCCTGGTGGAGATTGCAGCGCGCCTTCCCTCCCGCCTACTGACCAGGGGATTTCGAACCAAGGCTCTGCTGAAAGACGCCCTTCGCGCCTATGTCCCCAAGGAAGTCCTGTTCCGGCGCAAGGTGGGCTTCACGGTGCCCGTCCGCGATTGGTTCAGGAAGCCGTTGAGGGCGTTGGTGGAAGACCTGGTCCTCTCGCCGGAAGCCCGGACCCGGGGTTACTTCAACGCAGCCAATATGGAACGATTCATTCGCGAACATGTCGAGGGCATTCGTGACCGGCAAAAGCAGCTTTGGGCGCTGATAAATTTTGAGTTGTGGTGCCGGCATGCTCGATAAGCTTCCTGCTGTCTGCATAATTGTCGAAAACCTCCCGGTCCCCTTCGACCGTCGAGTGTGGCAGGAGGCACGATCGCTCCGGGATGCGGGATACCGGGTTTCCGTCATATCTCCTCGGGGAAAGGGTTACGAGCGAAACTATGAAGTCTGCGAGGGGATCGAAATCTACAGGCATGGGGTATGGGAAGCCTCCGGCGCGGCCGGTTATCTGCTGGAATACTCATGGTCACTGACCATGGAATTCCTCCTAACTTCAAGAGTATTCCTCAAAACCCAATTCAAGATTCTCCAGATCTGTAATCCACCCGATCTGATTTTCCTGGTGGCAGTATTCTTCAAACTCTTCGGCGTCCGCCTCATCTTTGATCATCACGACTTGAATCCGGAGTTGTATGAAGCGAAGTTGGGCCGGCGTTCAGGGATTCTTTATACCTTGATCTGCTGGGCGGAGCGATTGACCTACAAGGCAGCCGATGTTTCGATTGCGACGAATGATTCCTATCGTGAGATCGCCCTCACCCGCGGAAGGATGGATCCCCGGCGAGTGTTCACTGTGCGAAGCTGTCCCGATCTGAAAGATCTTCGGGTTTCGCCCACCCCAGCCCTGAAACAGGGCAAGCCGTACCTGGTGGTTTATCTGGGGGTCATGGGCCAACAGGAAGGGCTGGGACTTTTGTTGGAGGCCATCGAATACATTGTGAAGGAACGCCGCCGGAAGGATGTATGTTTCGTGATGATCGGGGATGGAACGGAGAAGCCGTACCTGCAAGCACGATGCGCTGCCATGGGGCTCGACCGGGTGGTTACATTTACCGGAAAGCTCAACAGTGCGGAATATGCTCCTTATCTTTCCACTGCGGATGTTTGCGTCGCCTCGGATCCCAAGAACCTCATGAATGACAAATCCACCATGAATAAGATACTGGATTACATGGCTTATGGGCGTCCCACCGTGTTATTCGAACTCACAGAGGGGCGACGCTCCGCGGGCGATGCCGCACTCTATGCACGTCCCAACGACCCCATGGACTTCGCTGAGCAGATCCTCAAGCTTCTGAATTCGGAACCGCTTCGCCGGCAACTGGGCGAGTGTGGCCGAAAGCGCATCGAAGGAAGGCTGAACTGGGAAATGGAGAAGGTGGCGTTTCTGGCCGCTTACGCCGCGGCATCCAACGCCTGACCCCTGAAATTCCCTCTCGGCAATCCCGCGCCCAATCCGCCCATCGACCAATCAACTGGCTCCCCGGCCCGCCAGAACCACCGGGATGGTTTTTAACAGTATTTTCCAATCAAGGGTCATTGACCAGCGGTCAATATATTCCAGATCCAGCTCCATCCAGCGGCGAAAGCTGAGTTTGCTCCGGCCCTCCAGCGCCCACAGACAGGTCAGGCCGGGCTGCATCCGCAAGCGGCGGCGCTGCCATCGCTCGTATTTTTCCACCTCCTGGGGAAGAGGCGGACGAGGACCTACAAAAGACATATCTCCCCTGATGATATTGACCAACTGGGGGAGTTCGTCGAGGCTGAACTTGCGCATAAACCGTCCGATAGGTGTACAACGTGGATCGTTCTTGATCTTGAACACAGGGCCATCCACTTCGTTCAGCGCTTCCAGTTCCTCCCGAAGCAGGTCAGCGTCCGCGCGCATCGACCGGAACTTGTGCAGTTTGAACTTCCGCCCGCCCAAGCCGCATCGCGTCTGGGAAAAGAAGATGGGCCCTCGAGATGTGAGCCTTACCAGCACCGCGAGAATCAAAAGGAGCGGAGAAAGCGCCACCAACCCGATGGACGCCATGATGAAGTCAAGCAGCCGCTTGAAGAGCAGGATCTCGTCCTGCGGCGTCGCGGAAAAGGTCAGCAAAGGCTTCGAGCCGAGGCGCTCGAGATACACCTTCGATAGTGCCTGGGGGAAAAAACTGAGCAGAACGCGAGTCTTTACGCCCTCTTCCTCACACACCAAAAAGGTGTCCTGGAGCTTTTCCAGGTCCTCCCTGGCCATCACGAAAATGACTTCGTCAATGACGTGACGGCTGAGCAGGTCCGGAAGTTCCGGCAGGGTATACTTGGGGTAAGGTTTGGCGAGTCCGGGCCAAGCGTGCGCGGCCTCAGGCGACTGGGAGGCGGTGTGAATCAATCCAAACAAGCGCATGCCTCGACTCTCATTGGCTTCCAGCGTTTTCGCAATTTCAGCTAACTCGGGCCCATCGCCCACCAGGAGGAAGGTCCGAAGGCCGGCCACGCTTCGCCGTAGTGGCGCCGCGAATGCACGAGCCACCAGCCGAAAGCCAATCATGAATAGCAGATCGATCAGCGCGTATATGCCCAGGAGCAACCGGCTGATGAACTCAAACTTGACGACGGAAATCACCGCGAATAGGAGGACAGTGGCAGCGATGCCGACCTTGAGGGGATCCGTGAAGGCGCGTCTCAGTTCCTCCTCGTGGACTTCGCGGTAGATTCCCGCCGCGGCACCCGCACCGATCCAGAGAGCCACGATCAGGGGGACGACCCAGGGGTAGTTCGAAACGGGGAAGAATTGCCGTGTTCCGGGGAGGTGGGCGCGGAGCGCATGCGCCAACCCGAAACTGGCGAAGACCAGCAACAAATCTGCGAATAGGTAAATGAGGCCGATCAACCGGTTATGACGGGCAAACATGGAGTCACGCCTTACCTCTTGCGCACTGCCCTATCTTAACAGAAAGTCCGGGGCGTGCCTCGCGTCGATCCGGCGTGGTCGAGCCGGCATTGCGCTGCCGTGCATTGGCGCTGCCAGCGGTTCGTCGCCTCGTCTGCCCCGTTGAGGAAAGGTCATGCGGCGCCACCACCCCGGACGATTATGCTAAACTCGCGCTCTCCGGGCCTTTCCTATAATTTCTGTTGCGATGGGATACTTCGAGATGTGGTGGCTGGTAAAGGTTGCTCTGGTGCTCGGCATCCTGCTGGTTGGACAGAGCGCGTGGGCTTTCCTCGACGGGCTGCGGTTTTTGAGGCAAGTCAGAGGAAGGCGGCTAACGCCGCTTGGGAACCTTGCACTCCCTGCCGCCGTGGTCGTTCCCTGCAAAGGGGTTGATACGGGATTTGATTCCAACTTCGACCGTTTACTGAATCAAGACTACCCCGATTATTGGATCGTGTTTACTGTAGCCACCGAGTACGACGCTGCTTACTCACATCTGCGAGCGCTGTTGGAGAGACGGGGGGCATCCGGATCGACGGTCCCCCCCCGAACCACATTGGTTGTAGCTGGGCTATCAGATAAGAGGGGAGAAAAGGTCAACAATTTGTTGCGCGGAGTCGAGGCCGTGGATCGGAGTGTTCAAGTGCTGGTTTTTGCCGACATCGACATGGCCCCCTCCCCCAGATGGCTGCGATCGCTGGTGGGGCCGCTCGCCGACCCGAAGGTCACTGTTAGTACCGGGTTCCGATGGTACCTGCCCGGCGAGGGCTTTGTCTCATGGTTGCGGGCAGCGTGGGATACGTCGATTGCCACCATGATGCGAGAGGTCGATCCACCCTTTGCCTGGGGAGGTTCGATGGCCATCCGGTCTGCCGACTTTCGCCGACTGGGCATCGCCGAGCGATATTGGGCTCACACGGTGAGCGACGATTACTCCCTCACGAGGGCCGTCCGTGAAGCGAGGGGAAGGATCGCTTTTGAACCCTGTTGCCTGGTGGCATCGCGGGAGGAATCGAGCCTGAGGGAGTTCCTCCAGTGGTCGACTCGTCAAATTGTCATTACCCGCGTTTACGCCGCGCACCTATGGGCGTGGGGACTTGCCACATACCTCTTCTACTGCGGCACGCTCGCCCTGGGATTGGTCGCGCTGGCACTGCCAGGCCCGGGGGTTTCTCAGCGTGTCCTCGTCGCAATCACCCTGTCCACGGTGTTACTGCTGGGGGCAGGCAAGGGATACGTTCGCTCAGTGGTTGCACGGGAAATCTTCCCCACGGAGATAAGCGGCCACGCGTCCTGTTATTGGCTGCTATCGCCTCTGGTCCCCTGGGTCATGCTGTGGAACTCTGTGCGGGCTGCGTTTACGCGCCGGATCAGGTGGCGGGGGACCGAGTATGAGCTAGCTTCTCAAGACAAAGTCCGCGTCGTAGGGCGAGCCCGCGATTGTTAGGACTTTTGCGCTACCGATTGCCGCGGGGGGGACGCGTGGCATGCCGGGTAATATATCGGGCGGGAGCCACGGTACGTTTCTTCTTGCGGGATTCCGCAGGTTCCTGCGATGCTGAGGGCTCTTCTGCCGGCATGGTGTCAGCAGTGGCGGGCGCAGCCTTGGCCAACACCTGGTCCAGCAAGGCTGCCTTCGGACCCGCCTTCTTCTTGGGCGGCACAATCGCATTCTTATAGGGATGTTCGCTATGGCAGGTCTGGCAAACGACTTTTACAACGTTGCCTTCCACCATGCTCGCCACCGCATGATTGAGCAGCAGCTTGCAGCGCGGACAATAGTCATCGATTACATCCCCCAACCGTAATAACGAAATGGACATGGGATGGGCCTCGGCCAGCGCTCATTTCCTCCTTCAGAAACGCGGTCATTATAGCGCGAGCGCCACAAAAAGGAAAACTACCCGTAAGAGCTACCCGCAAGAGCACCTTGGTGCACTGTCGCTAAGCTGAGGAGAATCAGGAGCTGATTCGGTGGCTTATAATGGGGTAACACCGGCCCCGCCGGGGCGGCGTCGCCACGGTTCAGGCCAGAACAGCGTTCGGCCAGCCCAGCGCAGCTGGCCCCGCAGCATCCGCGCCACTTTGAAGCGGCGCATGAACTGGCCGCTCGCCGGCGCGTAACGAACCGGGGACCTCAGTCCCATGAGTGAACCGGCAAGACGGCTTTAACTTTGTTCTCCGCGTCGAACTTAACCGGCAGCGACCAGTGCGGCCCGTAGAACGGCGAGAAAGTAAAGGCGATTACATACTCCTTGCCCGGTAAGCTGAAGTTGTGCTTGGCCAGCAGCGATGCTGCTTCCCTGGGGGTCAGAGACTTGCGCTGCGTAAGGTCCAGGGTTTCATACATGCCGTCATAAGGGCCGGAAAGGGCAACGTGATCGATTTTGTCGTTGGGGGGAAGAATGCCATGAACAAGGCCCGGTTCCTTCACTTTATTCAGCACCTCTACGATGGTCATCCCAACCTTCAATGAATCAGTGACATGGCCGTAATGAATGGCCGTCACAAGCAGGAGGACAAGCATTGACGCCGGTAAGGCGAACACAGCGGCCACTGACCACAAAGTAATCCTGGCGCCAGACACGAGTAGTCTGAGTCACCGAGGCCGCGTTTTTCGGATTCTCTCTGGAATCTCGCCCCCTGGAGTTGCCAGCAAAGCAGTATCTCTCCGCACGCAATAGCGAAAGGCTATCACTGCAAACACACAATTTGCGAGTTCGAAGCGGACCACCGGAGTCGCCCAATCTTGAGGCGCCATGAGAAGCATCTGGACCGCCATCCAAGCGAGGGTTGTTTTCAAGCCCCGGCGCACACCGAAATAGATGGCCCCTGGTCCCCCAAATAGGACTTCCAACCCCACGGCAATTCACGGATTCTTCAACTTGGCCTTTGCCGTCTTCAGATCGGCCTGCACAACTATTGGTTGTGGTTCGGACACGTTCATCTGAATCACCTCTAGATTGAGAACGAAGTCCGTGCCGGGACTTGCGTCATTATTTCGCGCTTGTCCTGAATCCCGGGTCTTCCGCAGACATCCATTATTCTCAGGCAGTGGATTCTAAATTCATAGTGAGAGGAAGCACATCCATGACCCACGACAAAGCCCTGCGTCAGCATCTTTTGGATCTCCTCAGTGGGGGTAACGCCCACCTTGATTTCGATTCGGTCTTCAAGAATGTTCCAACCCGGATGCGTGGCGAGCGGCCCAAGGGGGCGCAGCACTCCTTGTGGGAAATCCTCGAGCACCTGCGCATCGCCCAGTGGGATATCCTGGAATTCTCCCGCGACGCCAACCACAAATCGCCGGAATTTCCGGCCGGTTATTGGCCGGGCACATCGGCGCCTCCGGACGAAGCAGCCTGGGCCAAAAGCATTCGGGCTTTCCGCAAAGATCTCGATTCGTTGTGCAAGCTTGTGGCCGACGAGTCCACCGACCTCTATACCAGGATCCCGCATGGCGAGGGTCAAACCATCCTGCGCGAGGCGTTGGTCGCGGCTGACCACAACTCCTACCACCTGGGCGAAGCCCGGCTGCTCCGCCGCCTTCTCGGCGCTTGATAGCAGTCGATCGTCTGCCTCGTTGGCGGGAGCAGAGCGAGCCCGGCTCCGCGGGTCGATGATCCGGCACGAACCACGGTTGAGGGGGGATATGGCGACGGGCGCGGAGAGCGAAGGCGGCGGTTCGCGCCATCTGTCTTAGCCGGGCGGAGCGCATTGGACTACAATATGGTGCGGATGGATGAGGGCCGCTTGCCATCCGCGCCGGTCGTGTGGATGGTTCCCGGTATGCTGCCGAGGTAGAGGAGTGGGTTCGGATGGAGAACCGCGAAGACGTGCTCCGCCGCCCTGGTGGAGCAGCCAAGGATGAAGGGATAGGCACCGAATGATCTCACTCGACACCCTGTACGAGCTCTACGAGTTCAACTACTGGGCCCGCGACCGCCAGTTGCAGGCGTGCAGCTCGCTCCGCCCGGATCAATTCCTGCGGCCGGTGGGGAATAGCTTTTCTTCCGTGTGCGATACCCTGGTGCATCTGCTGGCAGTTGAATGGATTTGGCTGGAGCGATGGCGGGGAAGGTCTCCGAAGCAGAACGACGGGAGCGCATTCACCGCGGGGAATTTTCAGACCATCGCCGACAAATTTCCGACCCTTGATTCCATTCGCGAGGCCTGGAAACCGGTCGAAAAAGGCGTATGGGATTACCTGGGGAGCTTGTCGGAGGGTGATCTTTCAAAACCGCTCACCTACACGAATTTCCGGGGCGAGGTGAATACTTACCTCCGCTGGCGCCTCCTCTTCCACCTCATCAATCATCAGACTTACCACCGCGGGCAAATCACCACCCTGCTCAGGCAACTGGGCGCCGATGCCCTTCAGACCGATTACCTTTTGGCGCTCGATCTGAATTTCCCCAAGTGACTCGAGGCAAGGCCCCGCACGCGTTTTGACGCGGTGATCTCGGCGGGTCAGCGGTCATTCAAAAATGGCCGGTGGATTGGGGAAACTGAGCTTCACGGGGCCGCGGGTGCAGGGGAGGGCGCGTCAAAGCCGGCGATGGCCTCTGCTTCCGTGGCGTAGATTTCAAAGGCCTGCAGCAGGCGATGTGTCGTCAGGATGCTCCGCACCAGCCGGGGGACCATGTAAAGGCTCAAACGCCCCCCTTGTTTCACGGTGTAAATGACACCTTCCACCAGCATGCCGATTCCAGTACTGTCAATTCGCGTGATCTGATCGAGGTTCAGGCAGATCCGCTTGTGGTGATGATCGACGAGATCGTGGATCATGCGGCGGACGCTGTCCACTTCCTCGCCCAACACCAGCCTTCCCCCCAATTCCAAAATGACTATGTCCTGGATTTCCCGTGCGTTGATGGTGAGTTGCATAGTTGGACCTCATTCTGTAGCGCGAATCTTAGGACGTGTCGCGCGGCAAGTCAATGCGGAAAAATACGGATGCGGAAAACTACGGACCGGTATTGGACTACAATACTGTACAGATGGTTAAGGGGAGGATGCCATGCGCGCAGATCGGGTGGAAATCTCATGGGATGCTGCCCAGGCGAAGTGGTTGGTTAGAATCGAGAGCGGCGAAGAGGCGATCCGCCGCCATTGCCAGCTCCCCATGAATGCCGACGAAGCGAAACTTCGCTCGGCGGTCGAGCAAACCGTGCGGGACGAAGGTTACGATTTTGAGCAGGCTCGGATCGTTATCCGCCGTTAGCCGTCGCCGGCCGGCGAAACCTCACTCCGAACCGACCCCGACGGCGGGATAGGCTTCGATGTAATCCTCCGAGTCCTTTTTCCGCAGCCGGCAAAACCGGGCGCCAAGAACCGCCGTCATTTCTGTGCAACAGGGGGCGGGGCGGGAGGCGTAGAAGAGGCAGCAATGTCTGCTACTGCCTTCCAGGAACCATCGGGCTGCTTCTTGTACACGGTTACGTAGCTGCCATGGTCATTCACCGGTTTCTTGGTGGCCGGGTCTTTCACGGTCAGTTCATAAGAGCCCTGCGTATAGCCCATTTCCCCGGAACTTGCGGCCTCACTGCGGGCAGTTTCGAACTTAAGGGAAAAAGCCGGATCGGCCACCATCTCCTTGAGGGCGGAGCGGATGGCGTCCTTGCCCGTTATCGGCGCCGTAAAAGGCACCATCAACACGCCATCATCGGTGTAGTGCGCGGCGATCCGCTCAGAGTCTTTGGCTTCATAATCCTTGTTCCACTGCGTTTCGTTGTCCTTAATTGCCTGAATGTCTGCGTCGCGAGATTCAGCAGGCTTGGGCGCTTGGGTGCAACTCAAGGTGAGGGTTGCCAGCCCTATGGCGCAAAGAGTCAAGAGATTGCGTGTCATGGGTTCTCCTTGTTAGGGAGTAGTTTGCGCATTGAGCCTCGCGGGTCCGTGAATCAAGATCATTTACAGCTACTGCTTTCCCACGCCTGGGGCATCGCTATCGGAAACGTATCCCGCCATCCTGATTTCCTTGGAAATCGCTGTTATCAACCCACACCAAAACGTTCCCAGTGCGCTAAGATCAAGATGGTTGCTCAATCCGTAGTGTCCCAGTTTGAGGTTTAGCGCCGGTCCCGCCTGGGCGGAGCCGACATTTGGCGCCCTTGCGAAGAGCGTTGTGTTCAAACCAGGATAATCCCGCTTATCCTACAAGGAGGTCCCGGCGTGAGTACTGTTTTCATAACTGGGGGTACCGGTTACATCGGTCATCATTTGGTCCCACTGCTTCTCGAACGGGGGCACGGCGTTCGGGCGCTGGTCCGTCCCGGCTCGGGAAAAAAGCTGCTGCCGGGGTGTCAGCCGGTGCTGGGGGACGCGCTGAACGCCGCATCGTACTGCCACCTTGTACCACCCGCCGACACCCTCGTGCAACTGGTGGGCGTCCCTAAGCCGAGCCCGAGAAAAGCGCAACAGTTCCGCGACATCGATCTGAAATCCGGGATGGCTGCCGTGGCGGCGGCCCGGCAGGCCCGGATTCGCCACCTCATTTACATCAGCGTGGCGCACCCGGCGCCTCTGATGCACGCCTATATTCAGCCCCGCGTGGAGGTTGAGGAGGCCATCAACTCAAGCGGCCTGAATGCCACCATTCTGCGCCCCTGGTACGTACTGGGCCCGGGACATCGCTGGCCCTATCTGATTCTGCCGGCCTATTGGATCATGGGCCTCATCCCCTCTAAACGTGAGACCGCCCGGAGATTAGGCCTCGTCACGCTCCCGCAAATGATCCGGGCGCTCGTCGACGCCGTCGAAAACCCCGCCCAGGGAATTGAGATCGTGGAAGTTCCTGATATCCGCCGTCATCATTGAGTGCGCAACATTGCTCCTATGACTGGCCATGAATCCCATCATTTCTGGAACCCACCGCCCGCACTCTGTCGCATCGCTACTGGTGAGAAGAGTGTGTCCCCCCCTCCCCCAGGCGGGGGCCACAATTCATCTCCTCATTTCTCCAGCGCCTTCAATCGGTCGGAACCCCTGCCGTGGTCATTTGTTGAGTGA
>DATJVT010000644.1:0-6124 GCA_035501695.1 Terriglobia bacterium
CACGCCGGCTTCCACGCCGCGTTCGGTAAAGGTTCCGTCGCCGTTGTTCCGGAAGAAGAGGCTGGCGACGGAGTCACAGGCTTCGTAGATGTCGGTCCACCCGCGATTGAGAAAATCGGCGGTCAGCACGCTGAGGCCGTAACAGGGCGCGGCCTTGCGAATCCCCGCGGCTTCGGAAACGTCGCGAAATTTCCCGTTACCCTCGTTGTGAAACAGATAGTTGCGGCCATACGGGTGAAGCCCGCGGGGGCCACAATAAACCGAGACGCCCTTGAAAATGCAGTTGCTGCCCGAGCCGGGGAGTGGTGTGGTTTTCTCATCGGGGATCTCCACATACCCCGCCGCGTACAGGTCTAGCTTGCCGTCGCGATCGTAGTCAATGAACGAGCACCCGGAACCCCAATTGTGAGCGGGGGTGTCAAGCCCTGCCGCCCGCGTTACATCCGTAAACGTTCCGTCGCCGTTGTTGTGGTAAAGGACGTTCGGTTGGTTGTAGTAGGTTACGAACAGGTCATCGAAGCCATCGTTGTCGTAATCGCCCACGCACACGCCGTGCCCCCAGCCGGAGTGAGCCAGGCCGGCCTGGGCGGTGACGTCGGTAAAGGTCCCGTCGCGGTTATTGTGATACAGGTGGTTGGTCGGAGCAGAGCCGGCGGGAAACCCTTCGAGGGTGCTCCCATTCACGATTAAGAGGTCCGGGTAGCCGTCGCGATCGTAATCGATGGCGGCAATGCCGCTCCCCGTGCTTTCCCAGATGTACTTCTTTTCTGTCTCGCCTCCGTTGACAAAGCGAGTTGTCAAGCCGGCGGCCGGAGCCGCATCGACGAACCTGATTTCACCTGCGGGTCTCGCCCTGACCTGGGCGTGTGATGTGGACACCTCGGCCGTAACCCGCCAGGCCATCAACCCGACGGCGATCAGGGCACAGGTTGAGTAGACCTTCCGCATGGAAAGCTCAAGCCTCATGGCAATGTCCGCAGGGAAATTGGGCGCGCGGCGAAGGATGGAAAGACCTTGTCAACGCCGCAACCCCGGGCGGTTCCACTCACTGGAAGAGTTCCCGACGGAGCTGCTTCGACAGCTTCTCGATCCGCTTCAATCGATCGTTCAAATCTTTGGAGATTACGCCCTTGCCGGCCTGGTCGACGGCGGTAGGGATCTCGCCGGCGAGCTTGGCCAGTTCGCTCGCCTCTCGCTGAAGTTGGGCGGCATCCACCTTGGGCGGGCCGGGCTGCTGCTGTACTTGGCCCGGCTCATCAATCGGCATGCGACGTTCGAGCGGAATCGATGGAGCAGTGGGGACCTGGGGTGCGGAACCTTGCCCGGCCGCCAGAGTCACTCCCAACACGAGGACAGGCCCGAAAAGAAATCCCACTTTCATTGCGCGCCTCCTCCTCACGGTTCTGCCTGCGTGGTCATTGTACTACGATTCGCGGAGCCGCATGGGCGCGTTTCCCTTTTGCGTGCGGGAGCAGCAGCTCTCGCCTTCTTCCGTCATCCTATTAACTGACGTGAAGGCTAGTGGAGGCATAAGGGAATGCGAAGGTTCCTAGACCTCTTGTTCCTTCCTCTTTTCCAGCATGCCACCTACCCATGCTGATTCTAAACAACTTATCCGGATATCCCTGCGTTTTAACGTCTTTTTTGTGGCCTCTCTGACCCCAATTCTCCCGGTTGGCCGTTCTCTCGAATCAGGCGCAAATAACTTGCGTTTCTCGACTCATCAGGCACAAATGCCACGCGGTTTTCGCTAGACTAAGCACAAATATCACCCCGAAACGGTATAACTACGCCAACATGCCCGACTGATTCTCGGACTATGTTACCGACTTTCATTTGTTTTCATACACATCGCAGCTTCGGTCGGGTGATTTTTCTTTGCCGGCTCCTTTCCCCAACTTCTTGTCCCCGTTCGAGTAACCCCCACCGTCACCCAGCCGGATTCTTCCTCTTGCCACCTGCTCGCCATCCGCACTCCGTGGAAAGGCCGCCACCTGACATCTCATCGCGGAGCCGGAACCCTAATCCCGAGTCTCGAGCCGGCCCCTGGCCCTGCCCCCCATGCCTGGCTCCCGCCTCCTGCACCAGACATCTGAAATCTGAGATCCGAGATTTGCCCCCTGCCCCCTGACACCTATAATTCTGGCTCCGAGCCCAGGTGGCTTGTCAAGCAATTTCCGCTGATTTTTAGGTTGAAATGGACAATGCGTCATAAATCCGGGAGCAAATTTCCTACCGGTAGGAAACGCCTTTTTCGGATCGACAGCGTGGGGGACAAGAAGTCCCGCTGTGGCCGGCATAAAACGGCAGGGGCGTCTGGTAGCTGTTCGTGCCGTCACGCGGCTTCTGATTTGTGCTAACATCCGTGGCGTTCGCGAACGAGGCACCGGAGGTTGTTCGTGCGGGCTTGGTTAACAAACTGGTCACAAGCGGGCTTATGGGTTTGTCTGGCTTTGTTGCTCCCTTGCCTGGTCCCCGCGCAAGAGCCCACCATTTCCTCAGGGTCTGGAACCGCCCCTCAGGAAGGCATTTTCAAGAAGATGGACGCGCTGATCGCGGCGAAGGAATACGATAAGGCGGACCAGGTCTTGGCAGATCAGCTCCGCGCGGGGGTTCCCCCCGACCTCGCCTACTTCCGCATCGGCAAAGCCTATTTTGGGCACGACGAGTGGGCGCGCGCCGCGGCGAACCTGGAAAAATCGATTCAGGCGCGGGAAGCAAATGACCAGGCGCACCTGCTGCTGGGCCTGGCCTGTCGCGAGCTGAAACAGCCTGCGCGGGCGGAGCAGGAATTCGCGCGCGCCGCCACCTTGAACCCGCAGAGTAGCGTGGACGCATACTTCGCCGGACATCAACTCCTGCTGGACGCGAATTACGATGCCGCGTTGCCTTATCTCTACGCCGCCGTAAAGCTGGATCCGCAAAATGCTTCCGCTTACCGCGCCCTGGGCATGGCGCAAGTGCACCTGGGGAACTACGGGCTGGCTGAGTCTTACTACCGCAAAGCAGTGGAGGCAACAGAGGCCTCCGCCTCCCCGGACCCTGGGCTTTACCTCGACCTCGCGTTCATTCTCCTGTTGGGACACGATCCAGCCAAAGTGGAGGAAGCCTTGAACCTGGCGGAGCGGGCAGCGAAGGTCGATCCCAATTCCAGCAGCGCTCACTACCTGGTGGGGAAGGCACTGATGAAGATGGGACGCACAAAGGAAGCGGTGCCCGAACTGGAGCATGCAACCCACCTGGCGCCGGAGGACAGCAAAGCCCACTTTCAGCTGGCGCTCGCCTACGACCAACTGGGAGAAAAAGAGAAGGCGGCCGCCGAGCGCCAGGCGCTTGCCCGCACCAAGCAGCGTGCCAACCAGCAGGGTATGGCTTCAGGAAGCGTAATGCCCCAAAACATACAATAACTCTGAGTGGAGAGATCAACCATGAAGACGCGATTGCGCCTGTTGCTCTCATTGGCCTTGTTTATCGGCTTATTCGGAATCCTATTCCCGGCGGATAATGTCTGGAGTGCCGAATCCAAGCTGGCTCTCAAAGAGGGCTGGTTGGTTCAGTCCTCATCCCAAATCCAGGGCGGAGGCGAAATCCTCTCAACCGGAATGTATGCGCCGCAGGGCTGGTACCAAGCCACCGTTCCCACTACCGTCCTGAATGTGCTGGTTCAAAGCAAGGTCTACCCCGACCCCTATTTCGGGATGAATATGCGCTCGATTCCCGGTACGAGTTATCCCATCGGAGAGGTATTTGCCAACCTCCCCATGCCCGCCGACAGCCCGTTTCGTGTCGCATGGTGGTACCGGCGGGAGTTCCAGCTTCCCGTGGAGTATCAAGGCAAGACTACCTGGTTGCATTTCGACGGGATCAACTTCCGGGCGAACATCTGGCTGAATGGCCAGCGCATCGCTGACTCCACTCAAGTGGTTGGCCCATTCCGTTCGTATGAGTACAACATCAGCAGGCAGGCCAGACCGGGCGCGGCGAACGTGGTGGCGGTGGAAGTGTTTCCACCCCTGCCCAAAGACCTGGGCATTACATGGGTGGATGTAAATCCCACTCCTCCCGACAAAGACATGGGGCTCTGGCAGGAGGTCTACATCACCACCAGCGGACCGGTGGCGCTGCGCAATTCCCAGGTCGTCGCTCGCGTTGATTTGCCCGCTCTGGACCAAGCGCGGCTCACCGTGCACGCCGATCTGCACAACTCGAGCGACCAACCCGTACAAGGGGCACTGGCCGGGGAGATTGAAGACATCCGTTTTGAACAGCAAGTTGAGCTTGCCCCGCAGGCATGGAAGCGCGTGACGTTTAGCCCGGAGAAGTTCCCTCAACTCCTCCTCGCCCGACCTCGTTTGTGGTGGCCGTGGCAGATGGGCGCGCAGAACCAGTATGAAATGAAGATCGAGTTCCGCGCCAACGACCAGGTCTCTGATACGCAGCAGGTGCGCTTCGGAATTCGCGAGGTCACGTCGGAGTTAACCCCGGAGGGCCATCGCCTGTTCCGCGTGAATGGGCAGAAACTCCTGGTGCGGGGCGCGGGTTGGTGGTCCGACATGCTCCTGCGGCCGTCGCCCGAGCGGCAGGAAGCGGAACTCCGTTACATCCGCGACATGAACCTGAACGTGATCCGCATGGACGGCAAATTAGAAAACGAGAACTTTTTCAATTTAGCGGACCGTTTCGGCTTGCTCCTCATGCCCGGCTGGTGCTGCTGCGATCACTGGGAGAGATGGGACGAGTGGAAAGACGAGGACTATAGAGTCTCGGTGGAGTCGTTGCGCGACCAGATCCGCCGCCTGCGCAACCATCCCAGCATCCTGAGCTGGCTGAACGGAGATGATAACCCGCCGCCGGAGAAAGTGGCGGAACTTTACGTGAAGGTCCTGAAGGAAGAGAATTGGCCGAATCCCTACCTGGCATCGGCCACGGAGAAGCCGGCGGCCGTAACCGGGCCGACCGGCGTGAAGATGACCGGGCCGTACGAATACGTTCCGCCGGTCTACTGGCTGACCGATAAAAAGCACGGTGGAGCTTTCGGCCTCATCACGGAGACCAGCCCCGGCCCGGCCATTCCACCCCTCGAAAGCCTGCGGAAATTCATACCCGCCGATCACCTCTGGCCCATTGACGAATACTGGGACTACCACGCGGGCGGCGGTGTGTTCAAAAATATCAAGGTTTATACTCACGCCCTTAACGCCCGCTACGGGGAGGCAACCGGCGTCGCGGACTTCGCGAAGAAAGCACAGGTGATGGATTACGAAGGCCAGCGGGCCATGTACGAAGCGTACGGAAGGAACAAGTACGTCTCCACCGGGGTCTTGCAGGAAATGGCCAACAATGCCTGGCCTTCGCTCATATGGGTCCTGTACGATTACTATTTGCGCCCGGCGGGTGGCTACTTCGGAACCAAGAAGGCCTGCGAGCCGCTGCACGTCCAGTACTCTTACGACGATCGATCGGTGGTGGTGGTCAATTCCCTGTACCAGGCTTATCCCGGGATGAAGGTTACGGCCAAGGTCTATGGCCTCGATCTCAGCGAGAAATACTCCCGGCAGGCTTCCCTGGACGTCCCCCCGGACAGCTCCACCCGGGTTCTGACCATTCCTGAAATCAAGGGCCTTACAACCACATATTTCGTCCGGTTGAGGCTGGAGGATTCGAACGGCAAGTTGGCCAGCACAAACTTCTATTGGCTCTCGACCAAGCCGGACGTGCTCGATTGGGAGAAGACGGAGTGGTATTACACGCCCCAGACTTCTTTTGCGGACATGACCGCTCTGGCAAGCCTGCCGCAGCTTCGGTTGGAGGGAAGAACGAGCAGCGAGGCCAAGGGAGATGATACCGTCACCCATGTGACGGTTCAGAATCCCTCCGATAGGCTGGCCTTCTTCGTCTACCTGCGGCTCACCCAGGGAACGGAGGGAGAAGAAGTGCTGCCGATTCTGTGGGAGGACAATTACTTCGAGCTGATGCCGGGAGAGAAGCGCGAAGTTACCGCCACGTGCGCGACGAAGATGCTGGGAGGCGCCGTGCCCGCGGCACAGGTCGAGGGGTGGAATGTGGGAAGGTCGACATTCTAATCGCTGCTCCGCCGTGCTTTGCCAATTGCATTGGCCCCCTC
>DATJVT010000645.1:0-2707 GCA_035501695.1 Terriglobia bacterium
CGGGCTCCTGGGCCACGGCATAAATCAGGGATGCAAGCATGCAGACACCCGACCATGCCATGCGCAGGAACACTCGGCGGTTGGATTGCCGTCGAAGATATGCAGTCATCATCCTCATGTCACCTACCTCTCCCGCCGTCACATGAATTCCCACCCAGACTGGCTGCGTTTAAGGTACATCATTCCGGTGGAATTTCAAGTCCAAGCCAGCAGTGGAGCGTGGGCGATGCGGTGCGAAGGATTACCGCAAGCTGTAAGGCCGGGAGGGCGCGCCTTATCACGACGATCCGTGGCAGGTTCCTTCGCCAGAGTCGTTAAACGTGGCCGGGGGCGCGGGAATGAATTGCCAGGTGTAATGGTCCGGGTACAAGGTGAGCTTGAGGACGCCGAACGAGTCGGCGTCATGAACCTCACTGTTGGGGATAATGGCGCCGAAATGCCGGCGGTGCCGGCCGCCGGTGCCGGCCACAAATTCTCGGATACCCTTGGCCCGATCCAGGTGGCCGTCGGGATCCTGCGGGGCGAACCGTTCGTAATCGTGGTCGTGCCCGTTGATGACAATCGTGGCCCCGGCATGGTACAGGTCTTGCCAGAAGGCGCGCATTTCGAAGCTGTTTCCGTGTTGGCCGGAACTGAACAGGGGGTGATGCCAGTACGCCACCGTGCATTTCGAGGGATGAGAGGCCAGGTCCTGGCGCAACCATTGCTCCTCGCGCGACCCAGCCCCGCAGCCACCAATATCGGAGCAGTCACTGTCCAGCGAGATAATGTGCCAACCGCCCAGCTCATAGCTGTAATAGGCCTTGCCGGGTTCACCTGCCGCGGCGCCGAAATACTGGAAGTACGGCAGGGCCCCCTTGGTGTGGTACTCGTGGTTCCCGGGCGCAGGCCGGGTGCGGTCCTTGAAGCGGCCCCAGGTGGGATCATAGCATTGGGTAAAATTCTCCACGGTACCGTCCGGGCAACCGGTATCCCCCGCGGCAAAAATGGTCCCGGGAATGTTCGCGAGCAGCGCCGCCGTGGCTTTGGCCCCCTCAATTTCGTGGCAATCCGCAATGTCACCGGCGCCGACCAGGACCACCGGAGCTCCGTCCGGAGACGCCGGGTTTGCAGCCCGCGGGTGCGCGTCCAGCATCCTCAACCCGATGGATTCAATACCGGACACAAGAAGTATTACGCCTGCGATCAAAATGAGAGGAAGTAGTTTTTTCACAATACACCTGAGGGAAAGCGTCGTCTCAATAAATCTGCCTTTGCCAAGAGCGTTGACACAGTTCACCGCGGGTTGCGATAACCCTGGGCGCCCGACACTCAAATATAGCATTGGTGCAGGGCGCAGACCCAGGATCGCCCGGTCCCAATTAAGCGTCGAAGGCAGGTCGCCGAGTTGAGAGCGGGCAACCTGCCTTCGATGTGGAAAGATCTGCGGTTACTAGCGGCCCGCGGCGCTATCCCAGCGGAAGCCGAATTGGTAGGTCGGCTTGTAGAACTCGCGCTGGTTCATGTATTGCGTGCTGCCGTTATAGAATCCGAAGACCTCATTGGAAATGTTCAGTACCGCGAAGAGGAGCGAGAGGCCTCCCTTGACACGCACGCTGCCCTGGGCGTCGAGCTGCAAGTGGGGGAAGAGGTAGTTGTCGCCATTGGGGCCGTTAATGCCGTAAGCGGCGCCGTCCTGACAGTTGTACTGGTAGATGCTGGCGCCGTTGTAGGACATACCGAAGCGCGCGTTGACGCGGCCGCGCCCATAGCTCGGGCTGATGTTCCAAACGCTGGGCGAGGTGCGCAGCAGGGGCGGAGTATCGGAACGGCCTTGGAGTTCATAGGCGCGGGAGGAAGCATAAAGATAGTTGGCCATCAGGCCGAATCCGCTCCAGATGCCGGGCAGTGATCGGAACTGCTGCTGATAGGCGGCCTCGAAACCAAAGATATGCGCGAAGCCGGCGTTGCCGGGCTGCTGCACGATATAGCCCGCGTACGGCCCGCTGTCCGGATGGGTGGTGGCCTCAATGATGGGGTTGGTCAGGTACTTGTAGAAGATTCCGCCCGAAACCATCCCGATGGGTTTGAGATACCGCTCGTAGAGGACGTCGCCGTCTTGGGCGTGCTCGGCCTTTAGTGCGGGGTTGCCGATGCTGTAGGTGTAAGGATGGGTGGTGACGTCGATTGTCACGGCGGTGGTCAGGAACTCGGGATCGGGGCGGGCCAATCCCATTCCATAAACCACACGCAGATCCGAGCTATCGTCAATCCGGTAGCGCACCGAGGCGCTGGGCAGAGCGTTGAAGTAGGAGCCCTTGAAGGGAACGTTCACGGGTCCCTGGCCGGTGATCGGGTTGGTGCAATCGCAGCTTAGCGTACTTACGTTCGTTCCTTCGAAGCGCACGCCCGCGATCAAGCGGAAGCGCCCCAGGTCCACCGTATTCATGAGGTAGCCGGCGGAGATGCGCTCCACCATGTCAAAGTTGTTGTTGTTGCCGCCATAGGTATTGCTGTAGGCAAAGACACTGCCATTGGCATTCACAAACCCCGTGATGTTGGCCCAGTCCGTAACCGGTCCGTAGGGGTAATGGCCGCCATAGTAATTGGAGTTGGTGAAGTTGAGGGGGAACTGCGTCATGAGGTATTTCGAATTGGGGTCGAACTCGTCTTCCCAGGAATCGTCGAACTTGTGGGCGTTACGGAACTTTCCGCCGAACTCAAACGT
>DATJVT010000646.1:0-2992 GCA_035501695.1 Terriglobia bacterium
AGGATGTGTTCCTGCGCCTGTGGAGCGAGAGCCCCAATCTGAGCCTGAAGGGCGGAAGCACCGTCGCGTGGCTGGTGCTGACGGCGCGGACCGCTGCCCTGGACCGCCTGCGCGCCGCGCCACGGAACGCGCCAGACACAGGCAAGCCCCGCGCCGGAAGACGGGCGGACGATAGCGTGCGCAAAACCAAGGCTTCTGCGGCGGGGCCAAGGGATCCGGCCTCAAGGCCTACAAGGCCTGGAGATGTGAAACCATTCAAGGCGGAGGGAACCCCGGCGAACGCGATGGGCCTCGCTCCCTCCTTCTGGTTGCCGGACCCCGAGGAAATTGCCCTGATTGACGATCGCCTGGCCCTCCTGCACAAGGTCATCAACCAGCTGCCCAAGCCGCAGCGGCAGGCGCTGGAACTGGCGGTATTCAGAGGGCTCAAAGAGCCGGAGATTGCTGCGGAGATGGGCGAACCCCTGGGCAAGGTGCGGTCTTCTTTGCGGGCCGCGGTGACTTTCGTAAAGCATCGGCGCCGGGCCGTGTGTGGAACATGGGCTGCCAACATTTAGAAGAACTCTACGAATTGTGGTTGCTGGGGGCGATTCCGCCGGAGAATTCGCTGGAACTCCGCGAGCACCTGGCGCGCGACTGTCCGCACTGCCGGGCACGTTTGCGCGACGCCGCGCAGACCGTCTACCTCCTGGGTCTCGCCGCCAAGCCTGCTCCCCCGCCGGCGCGGGTGAAAGCAGAACTGCTCCGCCGGATTTCCCGGAAATGACCATCTGCTTGTACAGGGTATCTGGGGACGCGATAGGTGACGATTGCAATCCTCAACGGATAAGCCCGGCCTGCGGCGCGAACTGGGGTTGGTGCAGGCAACCGCGCTCGCCATCACCGACATGGTGGGCATCGGCCCCTACATCACCATTCCCCTTTTCCTCGCCACCATGGGTGGACCGCAAGCGATGCTGGGCTGGCTGGTGGGCGCCGTGTTGGCCTTCTGCGATGGCCTGGTTTGGGCCGAACTGGGCGCGGCGCTCCCCAAGGCCGGGGGAAGCTACAACTACCTGCGGGAGGCCTACGGCCCGCAACGCATGGGCCGCTGGCTCTCCTTCCTGATGGTCTGGCAGATCATCTTCTCCGCGCCACTCTCCGTGGCCAGTGGCAGCATCGGCTTTGCCAATTACCTGCACTACTTCTTTCCGCAATTGCCGGGGTCGGCCGTGGGGTTGGTCGCGCCCGTCTTCCCGCTCCTGCTGGTAGCGTTGCTCTACCGGCGCATCGGCGCCATCGGAAAGCTCTCCGTTATCCTGGTTTCGGGCGTGCTCATCGGATGCTTGTGGATCGTCGTCTCCGGCCTTCCGCACTTAAGCGCCACGCGGCTGCTGGATTTCCCGCCGGACGCGTTCCGGCTCAACTGGGTATTCTGGGCCGGGCTGGGCCACGCCACCCTTTACGCCCTCTACGATTACTTCGGATACTACAACGTGTGTTACCTGGCGGAAGAGATCCGCAACCCGGGACGCGTCATCCCGCGCGCCATCCTGTTCTCGATTGTCTGTGTGGCCGCGTTGTACATCATGATGACGGCTTCGTTCCTGAGCGTCATACCCTGGCGGGAGGCCATCCAGAGCCGCTACATCGCCTCGGTGTACATTGAGGTCCTGTTCGGGTCGGCGGCTGGCAAGCTGATGACGGCGCTGCTGCTGTGGATCGCCTTCTCTTCGGTTTTCTCGCTGCTCCTGGGTTACTCCCGCATTCCCTATGCGGCGGCCGTGGACGGCAATTTCTTCCCCGCCTTCGGCCGCTTGCATCCCAAAGGCAATTTCCCGCACGTCTCACTGATCACCCTGGGGATCATCGCTTCGCTCTTCAGCCTGGGCCGGTTGAGCGAAGTCATCGGCAGTCTGATCGCCACGCGCGTGCTCATCCAATACCTCCCCCAGACCGTGGGATTTTTCCTCTTGCGCTTCCGGTCACCGGATCTTCCCCGGCCATTCAAGATGTGGTTTTACCCGCTCCCCGGTATCATCTCATTGTGCGGTTGGGTGTATGTGCTGTCCACCGCCGCCGCCAGGTCGCTCCTGTTCGCCTTCGGTGTTTTCGCGGCAGGAACCGCCGCTTACATGGCGCGCGCCCGGGTGCGCAAGGAGTGGCCGTTCCATGAGGTTGAAACTCGAAGCTGAGAGGGATTCCCTGTTTGTCAGGTTCTGATCTCGGTTTCAGTTTTTCGGGCCAGAAGGAACATCCCTTCGTTGTGGACAAGCTGGAAGTCATCGCCTTGCGCCTGGGCGGAGAAGCCGGCCTTGTCGCCCGCCATCGAGTCTTCAAAGAGCTTGCGGGTCTGAATGTACCTCTTGGTTCCCGGAGCGTGGCCGGCGCGCAGCATCCAGTTGTTGAACGACCGCTGGCGCCGCCGCAGGGCTTGGCGCAGGATCTCCAGTTTCTCTTCGTCGAACAGCCGGAGGTATTCCGTCAGACGCAGGGTGAGCGCGTGGGAGGGGTCGCGCAGTTGCTCGATGCGGTTGTAGATATCGTATTTCGAGTCGCTCTCGGGGGCAAGCGGATCGATGATCAGCAAGCGGCCCTCAGGCTTGGCGACCCGGATCATCTCTCGTAGCACCACCAGGGGTTTGGGCAGATGGTGAAAGGTGCACTGGCACGACACAAGATCAAACGTGCTGTCGGGGAAGGGAAGTTGCTCGGCATCGCTGCGGATAAAGGCGGCGTTCGTAATTTGCTTCTCCGCCTGGTAGGCGCAGGCTCTCTTCAGCATTTCAGATGTGAGGTCGACGCCGGAGACCACGCGCACGCGCGGCGCAACCGCCAAAGCAAACGCACCCGGACCACACGCGATATCGAGCACCGCGTCGGCCGGCTGGGGCTTGGAAAACTCCACCTTCTCTTTCAGAACCTCCGGGGTGTCGCGGACCGCGAAGTTGGAGAAAGCTTCCGCGGTCTTGGTGAATTGCTTCTGGACGGCTTCCTTGTGCTTTTTGGACAT
>DATJVT010000647.1:0-2669 GCA_035501695.1 Terriglobia bacterium
ATTCCAACGGAGCTGGCCGGGCATGTATGTCCCAGGCTGCCCAATGCCTGAAGTATGCCCACCAGCGAAGCAAAACCCACAGCGAGTGAACCAAGCGAGTCCGCATCTTCCCCAAAGGGAAGAGTGAGCAATGGACCGCTCCATCTGTCCCTTCCCGATGACGGGCGGGCAGCCGACACGCTGTTTCGCGGGCCATCCACTTCGCGGTGGGTAGATTACGACACCCACGAACTCTTGCAGATGATTAGCGAACTCGAGGACGAGCGTCGCTGGGCCCGTCTGCGTGAAGGCGTCTGGCTCGCGCTTCTCATTCACATCGTGCTGATCTCGGCTATTACCTGGGTTCCGCGCTATATATTCCGCGTTCCGCAGGTCATCGATCCCTTCGACGCCATCAAGCAGCGCAAGGATCTGACCTATCTCGACCTGCCACCGGACGTGCTCAAGAGCCTTCAACCCAAAGTCCAGGTCAAGCCGGTACCTGAAAAGCAGCCCCGCATCGACAAGAAGACTCTGGAAGAACTGAAGAAGGCCGCGCCGCCTGCGCCCCCTGAGCCAGCCCCATCTCCGGCTCCGGAACAGCAGCAACAGCAGGCCCTTGCAACTCCGGCCCCACCCCCACAGCCCGCCCCGGAACCGGCCGAGACACCACGCTTATCGCCCGTGCCGGCGAAACCCAACTTCGCCATGGGCTCGGCAAATCCCGCCGACCAGCTTCGCGAAGCGATGCGCGGCGCCTCACACAGTTCGCCCGGAGCAAATCAGATTCCGTCGGGCGGAGGTCTCGCGATGCACCCCGGCGCAGGCAGCGGCGGCGTTCAGATCCTGTCGGACACTGAGGGCGTCGATTTCAACTCCTGGTTGCTGCGGTGGCATCGAGAGACCGAGCGAACCTGGGATCCGCTCATTCCCGATGAGGTCAATCCTCCGATTCTGAAGAAGGGGGCCGTTGTCATCCGGTTCAAGGTCCTGCCCAATGGCCGGATCATGGAAGGAAGCATGGTTCTGGAGGGCCGCTCCGGCGACACAGGCCTCGACCGCGCGGCCTGGGGCGCACTCACAGGGTCGAACTACCCCCCGCTCCCCAGAGAGTTCCATGGGCCCTATCTCGAACTGCGCGCCATCTTCCTCTACAACATGGAGCCGCGGTAGCCTAGTCCACTTTGGCCTCTTTATCAGGTGCTTATCTGTGCTTACGTGGCGCGTTTTGGCATGTTTTGGCCCCGTTTGTCCTTGGTGATTTCCTCATAAGTCTTTATAAATCAATTGATTGCTCTTCAGGTTGCGCTCGCAGATGGGAAAGTGCGCCTTTTCCATGCCCAGCGGCGGACTGTGAGGCCGGCATCGTTGGCTCGCTGCTGTATTTCATCGTGAAGGATGGAAGGCTAATTTTCTGCAAGGGACAGCGACCATGGGCGGGGGATGCGACGTATTGCCCAGCGATCTCGTTTAGAGAGAACGTCTTGGCTCTGAACGGCGTGGGCCAGGCCGGATTCGACGGGGCCCTGGGCGAGTCCGGTTTTGCGGGCGCTCAGGCCGTCGCATCCACCGCTGGCAAATCAGTCGTGATCGCCTTCGTCCCGGACGGGCCAGGCGGCTTGCTGCCGTGGGGCAGACGAATTCCATCCTGCTGAAGGAGGGCCTCGTACACGGGTACCGGCCGCCAGTGGCGTGCGAGCGCAAACGCACTCATATTGGCGATCATGAGGGGCAGAACGAGGCCATAGCCCCCGGTCATCTCAAAGACGATCAGGATCGAGGTCATCGGCGCTCTCACGATGCCAGCAAAGACGGCTCCCATCCCGACAACCGCAAAAGCTCCGATGGAGTCGGCTGGGTGGTGAAAGACGGTCACATCCAGATACCCCACAGCGCCGCCCAGCATCGCCCCCATGAAAAGCGATGGGGCAAAGATGCCGCCCGAACCGCCGCTCGAATATGACGAGACGGTCGCGGCGAGCTTGAGGACGCAGAAGGTCGCCATGAAATACCAGGGCATTGTTCCGGTGAGGGCGAGTTCGAGGGTTTTGTAAGGATCTCCCGCAATTCCGTTGAGGTGGAACAGGAGGAAGCCCACAACGGCCAAGGCGCCCGTCGCAAGCCCGCCGATGGCGGGATGAAGCCAGCGCGGAGCGGAGGTCCAGCGCTTGAACAGGGTGCGCAGGCCCAGCAGGGAGTCAGTAAACGCGATGGAAACGACGGCCGCCAACAAGCCGAGCAGCGCGTACCAGACAAGCGAAGACGAGGCGCCGAGACTGTAGTGCTGCGGAGTGTGGAACACGGGATTGGATCCGAGGATGGAATGCTCAACCACCGCCGCCAGCGCCGCCGCCACAATCACGCCGGAGAGCATGGTCTGATCGAGGTCGCCGATCAGTTCTTCGAGAGTGAAGGTGATGGCTGCAATCGGAGCATTGAAGGCCGCCGCAATCCCCGCTGCCATTCCCACCGAGGCCATGCGCCGGCAGTTCGTCGGGCTGAGCCGGGCAGCACGCGCAAGCAGGCTGCTGACGCCCGCGCAGATCTGGACCGTCGGACCTTCCAGTCCCAATGAAGCACCGGATCCAATCTGCAGGGCGCAGAGGACAAACTTGCCGATGGTTTCCCGAAGGGTGACGTAACCCGCGCGAAGGCTGAAGGCGACCTTCACCTGTGGAATGCCGCTGCCC
>DATJVT010000648.1:0-5390 GCA_035501695.1 Terriglobia bacterium
AAAAAAAGGCTTGACAAGTGGCGACAGGGTCGATATATTCGGTGGCCAGAAGTGGGTAGTAGTGGGAATATATGTAGGAAAGAGGAAGTCCAGGGTCGATTCTGGTTAGAGATCGGACCACATGTTCCGCGGCAATATTCCAGCGACGGTGGACGAGAAGGGCCGGCTCAAGATCCCCACGGCCTTCAAGGCAGAGCTTGACGAAAAGTACGGCCAGGATTTTTTTGTGACCAGCCTGGACGGAAAATGCGCCTGGATCTACCCGCTTCCCGCCTGGGTCAAAATCGAGGAGAAGCTAGCCACGTTGCCTTCTTTGAACAAGGCAAAGAAGCGTTTCATGAGCCGCACCAACTATTGGGGACAGATGGGGCGCGCCGACGCGCAGGGCCGGGTTCTGATTCCCGCCTTGTTGCGCGATTCGGCCGGGATGCAAGGTGAAGTGGCCGTGATGGGCTGCCTGAATTACCTGGAAGTCTGGAACATGGAGCGTTATCGCGAGCACCTGGAGAGGGAGCCGCTCACCAGCGAGGACGAGCAGACCCTGGCCGATCTCGGGATTTAAGGATTGAGGGTGATGCCATGCAGGCGATGAGACTCCGCAGTGGAGAGCAGGTGGATCGGGGGCGATTTCCGGTTATATGGCAGAGCGAGGAAATATCCACCCGAACCCCGGCTCCCGAGGTGGCAGCGCAAGAGGTTGACTTACTCGCCGATTTCGAGGAGTTGCTCCTCGACTCTTCCCGGGAGGATTGGCATGTTCCATTCCCGGAAGGACTGCTGGGATGACATGCATTGCCCGGTTCTGCTTCGAGAGGCGATCGAGTTCTTGAATGTCCGGGCGGACGGCATCTACATCGACGCGACTCTGGGGGCTGGAGGGCACGCGCAGGAAATCCTGAAACGCCTGGGTAGTGGCAAGCTTCTGGGTTTGGATTGTGACCCGCAGGCGCTGGAAGTGGCCGGAAACAGGCTGGAAGGTTTTGGCGGTAAGCTGATGATGCAGCACGGAAACTTCGCCCAGATTGACGCCTTGCACGCCGCCAGCGGACTGCCTCCGGCCGATGGAGTTATCGCCGACCTCGGTTTGAGCTCAATGCAGGTTGACGATGCGTCGCGCGGATTCAGTTTCAATCTGCCCGGTCCCCTTGATATGCGCATGGACCCCGGCCCGGAGATGACCGCCGCCGACCTGGTGAATCACGCGGAAGAGGGGGAGTTGGCAGATATTTTGTTCAAGTTGGGGGAAGAGCGCCACTCGCGCCGCATTGCGCGAGCCATTGTGAAGGCCCGTCCGTATCGATTAACCACCGAACTGGCGCAGGTGGTGACGCGAGCGATCCCCTCCCGGGCGGGCCTCCACCAAATTCATCCGGCCACGCGCAGCTTCATGGCGCTGCGCCTGGCGGTAAACGGTGAACTGGAGAACGTCGACCAGTTTCTCGATCGGGTTCTGATGATTTTGCGGCCCGGAGGGCGGGTCGTGATCATCAGCTTTCATTCCCTGGAAGACCGCCGGGTAAAGCAGGCCTTCCGGCACTGGCAGGGTGAAGGCCGGGCGACCATCCTGACCCGCAAGGTGGTTCGTCCAGGCGAAGAAGAAGTGCGTGAAAACCCGCGCGCGCGCAGCGCCAAGCTGCGAGCAGCGGAGAAGAGCAGGGACTAGAAGTTGGGGATCAGGGGTTAGGGGCGCCGGTTGCCCTCTCCGAATCCCTAATTCCGAATCCCGGTACTTACATGGCAACAGCAGCACTGACCTTACCGAAGACCAGACGGCGTCCGCGGAGCGCCCCGGCCGCAGGCCGGGCGCATCTCCCGGAATTCTACTTTGTGAAGCACATTGACAATTCCCGCCTGGTGCGGGAAGTGGACATGGAGCGTCGCCGTGAATGTTTCCGTCTCCTTGGATTGGGGGTACTGGTTTTTCTTTTTGTGCTCCTGTTCGCATGGCCGCACCTCCAGTGTATTCGGCACGGTTATCAGATTGAGCAGCTCAAGGCCGAATACGCGACACTGGAGGAACAGAACCATCAACTCCGGTTGGAGCAGGCGGCGCTTACCGATCCGGAAAGGATCGACACGCTGGCGCGGGCCGGGCTCGGGATGGTCTCACCCCGCCCCCATCAGGTAATCCGGGTGGGTGAGGCGGCGCCGGCGTCCGACGATTTGGAACCCCCGGTACTGGCACGCAACTTCTCCGCGGGTAACGGAGATATTCCACACGAGCCATAGCTCCGATGGGCCGACGCAAGCCCGAAGCTCGCAAGGCGACGCCCGCCGCGTCTCGTCCCTCTCCCGATGGACGACGACTGATACTTACGGTGTTCTGTTTCTGTTGGTTCGGGGGAGTTGCCGCCCGCCTTTACTATTTTCAGATCATCAAGTACACGGACTTTATGGGGCGTGCTCAGCACCAGCAGCAACGCACCCTGGAAGTGGCCCCGGAGCGGGGCTCCATCTACGACCGCCAGATGAAACCCTTGGCGATGAGCCTGGGAGTCGATTCGGCATTTGCCGTACCCGGTGAGCTCACGGACCGGCAAATGGTGGCTTCCCTGTTGGCGCCGGTTTTGGGCTTGGAAGCGGGCGAACTGCGGGACCGGTTCCAGACCGCTCATTCCTTCTGCTGGGTCAAGCGCCGTATGACAACGGAAGAAGCTACGCGCGTCCACGAACTGAACCTCAAGGGTATCTATTTCCAACGCGAGACCAAGCGCTTCTATCCCAAGGGGAGTCTGGCCGCGCAAGCTGTGGGTTATGTCGGCTTGGACGACAACGGTCTGGGCGGGATTGAATACAGCCTGGACGGTCAGATCCGGGGCAAGCCTGGGCGCGTGCTGTTGGACTCCGACGCGCGCCGCCGCACTTTCCATAGCACCGAGTGGCCGGGGAAGCCGGGCAAGAATGTGGTGCTGACCCTTGATGAGGGGATCCAGTACCTCACGGAAAAGGCTCTGGCGGAGCAAATCGCGAAGTCTCACGCTGCCAGCGGCGTGGCGATTGTGCAGAACCCCGATACCGGCGAAATTCTGGCGCTTGCTAACCAACCCACCTTTGATCCCAATCATTTTGGTGACAGCTCTCCGGAAGGACGCCTTAATCGCGTCGTGGGGTGGGTTTATGAACCAGGATCGACCTTCAAGATGATCACCGTGGCCGCGGCGTTGGAAGAGAACCTCACCACGCCCCAGGAGATGATCGATTGTCAAGGCGGTAAGATTGTTCTGGCGGGCCACACCATTCACGATTCCCATCCGCATTACGTGCTCAGCGTCACCGACATGTTTGCGGAATCGAGTGACGTGGGCACCATCAAGCTCGCCCTCCGTTTGGGCAATGATCGTCTCTATCGTTACATTCGCTCTTTCGGTATCGGCTCCAGGACAGGCGTGGAATTACCGGGCGAGGAGCGTGGATTACTGCAGCCGCCCGACTCCTGGTCCGGGATTTCCATTGGCGAGATGGCCATCGGCCAGGAGGCGGCAGTGAGCCCCCTGCAAATGGTGACGATGTATTCGGCGGTGGCCAATGGCGGGATCCTTATTGAGCCGCGCATCGTCCGCGATGTTTTCGCAGGCGCCCGCCACGAGGCCTTGACCCCGGCGGCCGGCCGTCGCGTGCTTAGCAAGCAGACAGCCGAGAAGTTGCGCCAAATGTTGACTGAGGTCGTGGAACACGGCACCGGCAAGGGTGCCCAATTGGGCGGGTACACCGCGGCCGGGAAGACCGGAACGGCGCAGAAGATTGGCTCCAACGGGACGTATTCCTCCGGACTTCATATTGGTTCGTTTGTCGGCTTTGCTCCCGCATCAAATCCGGTAGTAACCATTCTGGTGGTTATCGATTCACCGGAGGGAGCATATTACGGGTCAGACGTGGCAGCTCCGGTATTCCGATCCATCGCAGAGCAGACTCTTAGTTATCTGGACGTTCCTCAAGATAATCCCTCCCGGTGGCCGCAAGTTATTACCCCCAAACCCGCAGGGACTCTTGACCAGAAGCAGGAGCACCTTGTGGGACTCCTTCCTACAGATCGGGAATCGCCTGGAGCTGTCACATCCCCCGTACGCGAGGCATCGTTTTCAGATTCGCAAACTCCCGGCGGGACTTTCCCTTCCCCCCCACCGGAAGGCGGCCTGGGAGCCCGCACGGTACTGCTGGGCGATGGCCCCATGGTGACGGTCCCGGATTTCACGGGATGGACGGCACGCCGCGTTGCCCAGGAAAGTGAAAAGATAGGCTTGGACCTCAGGGTTGTGGGGAGCGGATTGGCGGTGGAGCAGAACCCCCTTGCGGGGTTTAAGGTGCCTGCCGGAACAAGGGTCTGGGTGCGAATGGCGCGATGAATTGTCAATGGCCAATCGACGAAGGCAAGCGAGTATGGGCCGTTCTCAGTTGTCAGTATTTCTAAGAACCTCCCCTGACGCCAGATCCCTGACGACTGACAACTGATGACTGACAACTGGAATGAAGCTAGCTGACCTACTTCGGGATTTGCCGGTTCTGCGCGCAGGTGTGGATACTGCCGCGGATGTTTCTTCTCTGGCTTACAACTCCCGCGAAGTAAAGCCCGGGACCTTGTTCTTTGCCATTCACGGCGAGAAAGCCGACGGCCACGTTTACATCCCCCAGGCGCTCGAAAGGGGCGCGGTGGCGGTGGTGAGTGAGCGCGTGGCCCCACCTGATCTTGCTTCGCGTTGGATTCAGGTTGCGGCCACCCGGCGAGCTCTTGCCGATGCGGGGCGCATCTTTTTCGGCCATCCGGAGCAGCACTTACGGTTAATTGGAATCACTGGCACCAACGGCAAGACTACGACATCTTACCTGGTAGAGAGCGTTCTGGGTGCGGCGGGAATTCGCAGTGGGGTCTTCGGTACAATCGAGTACCGCATGGGAGGCAGGACCAGGGAGGCCACCAACACCACGCCGGAGTCACTCGATCTGTTGTCGTATTTTGCGGAACTGGTGAAGGCGGGCGGCAAGGCGGCGGTGATGGAGGTTTCTTCACATGCGCTGGCCCAGGAACGCGTTTGGGGATTTCATTATGCCGTCGGCGTGTTCACCAATCTGACACAAGACCATCTGGATTATCACAAAGATTTCGAGCACTACTTTCAGGCCAAGCGCCGCCTTTTTGAGGGATTGGGAGGGCCGCCTCCGGATTGGGCGGTGATTAACATGGATGATATGTGGGGGAAGCGGCTCCTGGAATTACCTTATCCGCACAGCCTCACCTATGGACTCAATGGCGAAGCGCAAGTGAGGCCCCAGCAGGTCGCATCCAATCCCAAGGGAACAGAAGCCGTCATTGAGACTCCGGCGGGGAAACTGCGCGTGGTTTCTCGTTTGCTGGGGCGCGCCAATCTACAGAACATCCTAGCCGCTGTTGCCAC
>DATJVT010000649.1:0-23915 GCA_035501695.1 Terriglobia bacterium
TATGTCACTCTGTATAGATGCCCATGGAAACAAGAATATCCACGTGCCCCAGGTGAGTGCAACTGCCAAATAGCCAGGGCGGGCGCGTAACACACGTACGGATAACGCCGGGATTAAATTGGGGTGGGGTCGTGAATGAAAAAATCCTACGGGCGGAATCCAGGACGGAACCCCGGAGAAATCGGGGGAGATTCCGGATCTCCCCTTTGCGAGCGATCGTTTTGAGCTCTTCGCACTTTCGGACCCCGCGCCACGTTTTGATTTGGATGCGGCCCTGCCGTGGCATGCTGATATGTGGCATAATCTTCTCTTCCGAATTCAAGGAGAGACCTTTGGCTTGTCCTATTTGCAATAAACGCAAACCCAAACGGCTATGTCCGGCGCGGGCGGAGAGCATCTGTTCCATCTGCTGCGGGACGGAGCGGGAAGTGACCATCGATTGCCCCTCCGACTGCGTGCACCTGGCCGCCAGCCGCGAGTACGACCTGACGCGGCTGGAGTATGATTGGAACAAGGTGCCTTTCGCCGACGTGAAGTTTGACCGCAGCTTCGCTGAGAGATACTCGCCCCTTTTGATAGAGTTCGACCATGCCACCTGCGAGTTTGCCGCCGAGCACCACCCCTTGGTGGATACGGACGTTCAGGCGGCGCTGCAGGCGCTGGCGGAAACCTATCGGACCCAGGCCTCCGGCATCATCTATGAAAGGCCCCCGGATTACCCCCTCCAACGGGGACTGTACGAGCGGCTTCAGGCGGCCATCAAGAACATCCGGGAACAACTGATGCAGCAACTGGGCATGGCCACCCTGCGGGATAGCGAGATTCGCGACGCGCTGATATTCCTCACCCAGTTATGCGCCCTGCACTCCAATGGACGCCCCAAGGGGCGCGCCTATCTGGACATTATTCGTCAACAGTTCCCGAAGGAAGAGTTTCAAAAGGCGGCGTCGGGCATCGTGCTTCTGTAGGGGTCAGGTGCGAGGTGTTAGGTGCGAGGTCTAAGGGGCAGATTCACCTTTGGGAAGTAACTGACACCGAACACCTCGCCCCTCGCCCTTCGCCCCTCGCACCTGAAACCCGCACTTCCATGTCAGACATCGATCAAGTCCGTGCAGCAGCCGACATCGTCAAAATCGTTGGCGACTACGTAAAGCTGCGCAAGGCGGGCGCCAACTACATGGGGTTGTGTCCCTTTCACCAGGAGAAGACGCCTTCTTTCGCGGTGCATCCGCTGAAGCAGATCTTCCACTGTTTTGGCTGCGGGGTGGGGGGTGACGTCTTCAAGTTCGTGATGCAAATCGACAACCTACCTTTCCCGGAAGCCTTGCGCCGCGTGGCTGAAAAAGTGGGGGTTCACATTGACGAGCGGGCGGGGGATGCGACTTACGACGCCAACACCAAGCTGCGCGCGGCATTAATAAAGCTGCATGAGATCGCCGCCAAGTTCTATGCCGCGCAACTGGGGGCCACGGCGGAGGGCCGCAGCGCTCGCGCCTACCTGGGCGACCGCGGCATGACGGACCCGGTGGTGGGAAGTTTCCGCATCGGTTATGCGCCGGGGGACGGGCAGGGGTTGGTGCGTCACGTTTCCGGCCAGGACTTTGAAAAGGAAGCACTGGAAAAGAGCGGGCTCATTATTTTTGACGCCGAACGCGGACGCCCTTACGACCGGTTCCGGCGGCGGATCATCTTTCCCATTGCCAACGATGCGGGGAAGGTGGTGGCGTTCGCGGGCCGGGCGCTGGGCGACGACCAGCCCAAGTACATGAACTCCCCGGAAACGGCGATTTATACCAAGAGCCGTTTGCTCTATCACTTGGATCGCGCCGCACAGGCCATCCGAAAGCTTGATTACGCCATCCTGGTGGAAGGTTACATGGATTGTATCGCGGTGGCCTCCAGCGGCATCGAAAATGTCGTGGCCTCGTGCGGCACCAGCCTGACGGAGGGTCAGATTCGGCTGATGGGCCGCTACACGCGCCGCGTGGTGGTGAACTACGACCCTGACTCCGCCGGGATGGCGGCGGCAGAGCGCTCCCTTTCACTTCTTCTGGAAGCGGGATTTGACGCCAAGGTCCTCACCTTGCCAGGGGGACTGGACCCGGACGAGTTCATTCGCAAGCAGGGAGTGAAGGCGTACTCGGGGCTGCTGGCCGGCGCGCCGTCCTACCTCGACTACCTGACGGATCGTGCCGCCAGGGCTCACGATTTGCGCACTCCGGAGGGCAAAGTCGCGGCGGCCAATGCAGTGCTCCCATACCTCGTCAAGGTTCCCAACCCCATGCTGCGCGCGGAACTGGCCGGCCGTTTGGCAGAACGATTGCGAGTTGATGAGCGCCTGTTGCGCGACGAATTACGGCGGGCGGCGGGCGAAAAGCGCACGGAAGTTCGCGTGCAGGAGGAAGGCGCGGGGGACGCGAACCACGCCATCAAGCAGTTACTGCGCGCCTGCCTGGCCAGCGATGACATTGCGGATACCCTGCTGCCAGAAATCGTGCAAAGTGGGGTGCTGGCGGGGTTGGCGGGGGAGTCGGTTATCAATCGGTTGTGGGAAGCCCGGCAGCGCCATGAAAAATTGGACCTGGAGGCAACCGAAGGGGTCTTGAGCGCGTCAGAGAGGCGGTTGGCCTACGATGCCCTCTTCTGGAGCGGGGCGGCACCCAGCCTGGAACAAGCCCGGGGTTACATGCGGTCTCTCAGGCTTCGCGGACTCCAGCGCGAGCGAGACCAACTGCTGCACGAAATCGAAACGGCTGTTCAATCGCAGGATTTCGCCCGGCTTAAAGAGTTGCAGTTGGCCAAATCTAACCTTGATAAGGAGTTGCGACAAATGGCCCGAGCGTAAAAAATCTGCGCTGGGACCAAACAAATTGGGTTATATTACATCTAATCTTCTGGAGCCGTGGAAGATTGACGGCCAATGACAATTTTTGCTTCAGGATGCCAGTTGCGGCACCGCCGAGGCCGGGCGCGGCGTGTCGCTTATTTCCTTTTGCATGGAAGACTAGCTTTCTGTTTGGCGGGAGGCCATTGCTTTGGCGTTTGATGACAAGTTCGACCAGGTAAATAAACTGATCAGTCTGGGAAAAGAGAAGGGCTACCTTCTCTATGATGAGGTGAATGACCTCCTTCCTTCCGACGTTCATTCGCCGGAAGACCTCAGCGATCTCCTCTCCATGTTTGATAACGAAGGGATCGAAGTGGTGGACTCCCCCCGGGGTAAAACTCAGGAGGGCATCGGGCTGGACAAGACCGAAGAGCTCAAGGGCGAAGAGGCCGGCGAGGACGTGGAACTCGACCTCACCCCTGGAGCTTTGGACAAGACCAACGATCCGGTGCGGATGTACCTGCGGGAGATGGGGACGGTCCCGCTGCTGACGCGGGAGGGTGAAGTCGAAATCGCCAAACGCATCGAACGCGGCCAGATCAAAGTGTTCAAGGCGCTTTCCCGCTCGCCCGTGGTGATTCAAGCCCTCATTGCCCTGGGGCGGCAGCTCAAAGCCGGGGAGCGGTCCATCAAGGAAGTGGTGGTTTTTGACGACGACGAGCTCACGGAAGATCGCGTCATCCAGCGTTTGAAGGAAGTGGTGGCCACCATCGAGGAGATGGAGCGCCTTTACAAGAAGCTGGGACAATTGCGCAACAAGCGCGACGCCATTCCGCGCAGCAAGCGGCCGCGCGATTTCCGCCGTTACAGTTGGGCCGTGGCCGAACACCGCATCCTGATTTCGCAACTGATTCGGTCGATCCAGTTCACCCATACGCAGCGCAAAGTGCTGATCGGGACCATCCGCCAGGCGGTGGATGAAATGCGCCCCCTTGAGCGCGAGGCCACCCGCCTGGAAAAGCGCCTGGAAGGGAACCGCGCCAACGGCAACAAGGACGTGCGCAAGGAGCTGCGCCAGGCGCGCACCAGCCTGACCGATTTCGAAGGGCGCATCCATGCCACCACCATGGAGTTGCGCCGCAGCTACCAGACCATCATGCTGGGCGAGGACCAGGCGGAAGCTGCCAAGCGCGAGCTGATTGAAGCCAACCTTCGCCTGGTGGTGTCGATCGCCAAGAAGTACACCAACCGCGGCCTCCAGTTCCTGGACTTGATCCAGGAGGGCAATATCGGATTGATGAAGGCGGTGGACAAGTTCGAATACCGCCGCGGCTACAAGTTCTCCACCTATGCGACGTGGTGGATCCGGCAGGCGATTACGCGCGCCATTGCCGACCAGGCGCGGACCATCCGCATTCCCGTGCACATGATCGAGACCATCAACAAGCTCATTCGCACCTCGCGCCAACTGGTGCAGGAGTACGGCCGCGAACCGACCTCGGAAGAGATTGCCAAGCGGATGGAAATCCCCGTGGTCAAGGTGCGCAAGGTCCTGAAGATCGCCCAGGAACCCATTTCTCTCGAAACCCCCATCGGGGAAGAGGAAGACTCGCATCTTGGCGATTTCATTGAGGACCGCGGCGTCATTTCGCCGGCGGAAGCGGTGATCAACATCAACCTGAAAGAGCAGACGGAGTCGGTGCTGAAAACGCTGACCCCGCGCGAGGAAAAGGTCATCAAGATGCGCTTCGGCCTGGATGACGGCAGCGAGCACACGCTGGAAGAGGTCGGACAGAGCTTTGCCGTCACGCGCGAACGCATTCGCCAGATTGAAGCGAAGGCGTTGCGCAAGCTGCGCCACCCCTCACGCAGCCGGAAATTGCGGGCGTTCCTGGATGCCGTGCGGGAGTAATCCTACCGCGCGGGTCCTTTCCGAATCCCGCACCACCGCATATAATCACTTCCCTCGGGGGGGCTCGCATGAAAAAGTGCCCGTATTGTGGTTACTCCAACGACAACGAGGCTGCCGTGTGCCGGAAGTGCGAGGGCGCCTTCTACGCCACCGCCGGCACCGTTTACCGCGGCCGTTCCTACTGGCTGGGTCCGCACCGCGCCCGGGCGATCCGCCATTACGCCCTGATCCTGATCGTGGTGGGGTTGATCGTCAAGATCTATTGGGGGGGCTACTTAAATTGGCCCATCATTGATTCGCCCATTCTGGCCGCCCTGCGCAAGTACCTGGAACCCCTGCTGCTTTACTGCGGGGGAGTGCTTTACATTTTCGGCTGGATTGCGGCCTTCGTTTGATTTGCCCGTACCGCCCTTGCAGATGCAAACTTTCCGAGCAGATTCAAAGCCGCCCTCACCACGCGAGCGCGTGGGGGAGGACAACATGGACAGTCGGATGGGTTCGGAATCGCATTCCGAAAAAGGCATCATGCGGCCGCATTGGAAACGTGAAGATTTTGAACGCGGCCCCCACGGCGGCCTCACCTTCTCCCCCGAACAGAGCCTTGTGATTCACACTGAAGCCACAAGGCGTACCCAGGAACAGACTGCCGAAGACCGTCTCCGCGCCACTGCCTCGAGATGAAGATGTGCGCCCCTGGTAACGGGATCCCGGGCGCTCCGAACAGTACCTGGGTCCTTCGCTTCGAAGGTGCACGTCGGGGTTCTGGACGACATAGCGACAAAGGCGAGTTTTCCTGTGCTAGAATTCCTCCCTGCATTCCAACCCTATTAGTAGTAAGGAGGAGTCATGTCCAAGCAGGAACTGTCCCGTCGCGAATTCATGGGGCGCACCATGGGGGGCGCGGCAGCGGCGGGTTTGGCATTCGGGGCCCCCGCTCTGGGCCGGGTGACGTCGCCGAATGAGAAGATCACGGTAGGCGTGATCGGCGCCGGCATCCGGGGCCTGGAAGACATGCAGAGCCTGTTGACGGCGGGCGCCAACGTGGCCATGGTCTGCGACCTTTACGACGGCCACTTCCGGCGCGCTCAGGAGATCCAGGCCAACACGCCGGTGACGCGCGACTATCGCCAGGTGCTCGACCGCAAGGATATTGACGCCGTGCTGATCGCCACTTCCGACCACTGGCACAAGCCGATTGCCGTGGCGGCGATGCAGGCGGGCAAGGATGTTTACTGTGAGAAGCCCATGAGCCACACCATTCCCGAGGCGCTGGAGATGGTGAAGGTGTCGAAGGAAACGGGCCGGGTGGTGCAGGTGGGCAGCCAGAGCCTGAGCATGCAGTCTACCGCCTGGGGCAAGCAGCGCCTGGACGCGGGGGAGATCGGCAAGGTCTTCATGGTGCAGTGCGAGATTTTCCGGCCGGACCCCGTGGGGGCGTGGAAGTACCCCGTGCCGCCGGATGCCACTCCCGCGACGGTTGACTGGGAGCGTTACCTGGGCAGCGCGCCCGCGCGGCCCTTCGACGCCGCCCGCTTCTTCCAATTCCGCAACTGGTGGGACTACGGGACGGGCATCGCCGGCGACGAATACGTCCACCTGCTCTCGCGGGTTCACTACTTGATGAACATCCAATATCCCCTCAGCGCGGTGGCCAACGGGGGACTTTACAAGTGGACGGGGGACCGCGAAGTGCCCGACATCCACAATACGCTTTACGACTACGGGACCTTCCAGGTGGTGGTGATGGCGAATCTGGTCTCCAACTGGGACGGCGGGGAAATTGTGCGTTTCATGGGCGATAGAGGCACTATCGTGCTTACCGAGGAATCGGCGGAGTTCAAGCCTTACGATGAAGACTGGGAATTTCAGTACCCGCTGGAATCCTGGCCCAGGGACACCAAGGGTCCGTTCGTCGATTCCCACAAGGACGATCCCAAGGCGGATATCGGCACCTACGGCAAGCAGCCGCGCCGCCCGCCCGAATCCATGAAGATCACCGCCGAGGGGACCGAGGACCACATGCGCAACTGGTTTGAAGCCATCAAGACGCGCCAACAACCCCTGGAAAACGTGGACTTCGGCTGCGGCACAGCGGTGGCGTGCCACATGGCCAATCTCTCCTACCACGAAAAACAGCGCCTGTTCTGGGACGCCCAAAAGGGAGTGCTGACCGGCGACAAGGGCCCTGTGGACGTGGACTGGCCGGGAGGAAAGAAAACGCCCAAACACGGGGGGCACCACGGGACGGCCGCGAGCTGAGTTGCAGACAGCTTGCTTCCGGTTCAAGGAATTGGTATTTTCGGCGAGGCGGGCGGATCTTTCGAGCGGCGGAAGAATCCCCGCCTGGGTGAAACCTTCTCAGTCGTAGGCACGTACCATCGCGAGGTGGCAGTTTGACAGGACCGCTGTTGGGTGCGCTTCCGTGCGCCTCCTGGCTTCGGAAGTTCCGGGTCCAACGGACTACGGTAAAGCGCATGAAGCGGTCTTAGGGTGACTGTGTGAATTCAACTTAGGAGCGGATCATGGGCGAAACACCGATTGCACTTCCCCCAACAGACGATCAGCCGGAAGATTCTTTCTTCGACCGTTTCCTGGGGGTTTTCATCTCGCCGGGCCAGACTTTTGACTCCATCGCGCGCCGCCCTGATTTTATTGCCCCGCTGATTGTGGCGATCGGCGTTGCCGTTGCGATAACGGAAACCATGATGGCCAAAATCGGGATGGAGCGCATTGTGCGCAAGTCGATTGAAATGAGCTCCCGGGCTTCCCAGATGAGCGCGGACCAGATGCAGCAGGCCGTCCATCAAGGCGCCACCATTGGCGCCATCATTGCGCGCGTCGCCGAGGTGGTGGGCGCGCCCATTTTTCTGCTCGTCCTGGCCGCCGTGGGCCTGTTCATTGTCAACGTGATGTTTGGCGGCGGCGCCAAGTTCAAGACCTGTTTCTCTGTGATCTGTTACGCCAACCTGGCAGGCGTGATCGGGGCGGTGCTGGGACTGGTCGTGATCATTTTTGGGGACCCGGAACAATTCAACTCTCAGAACTTCATTCCGAGCAGCATCGGGTTCTTCCTGAATCAGCGTGAAACGTCGAAGTTCCTCTACAGCCTGGCGAGCTCTTTCGACGTTTTCACCATCTGGATTCTGATTCTCGCCGCCATGGGTTTGTCGGCCGCTTCGGCAAAGAAAGTGAAGACGGCGCCGATCTTCGCCACCTATATGGGACTATGGGTGGTCTGGGCGCTCGCCAAAGCGGGCCTGTCGACGTTGGGAGGGTAGGGGATTGATGGTTCACAGGAGTCCCCCCCTCCTCAGACCGTATGCCCATCAAGTTTGAAATCCTGGCGGAAGACAAGGCCACGCGCGCCCGCGCGGGCTTACTGCACACCCCGCATGGCGTAATTGAAACCCCCATCTTCATGCCTGTCGGCACCGGCGGCACGGTGAAGGGCATGACCCAGGACGAACTGGAAGCACTGGGCGTGCAAATCCTGCTGGGCAACACCTATCATCTTTACCTTCGTCCGGGCCACGAGTTGATCCGCGAGGCAGGGGGGTTGCACCGCTTCATGTCCTGGCCGCATCCCATCCTGACCGACAGCGGCGGTTTTCAGGTGATGAGCCTGAAGTCACTGGGCCGCGTGACCGAGGATGGTGTCTGGTTCCGCTCGCACTTGGACGGTTCCACTCACTTCCTCTCTCCCGAGCGCGCCGTGGAGATCCAACTGGCCCTGGGCCCCGACATCATGATGTGCTTGGACGAGTGCGTCGAGTACCCGGCCAGCTGCGAGACGCTTCAACGGTCGGTGGCGCTTACGACGAGATGGGCAGCTCGCGCGAAGAACGAGCTCGCTCGGGATATGGGACACGGGGTACGGGATACGGGATCAGAGAGTGGGATCTCTGGAGTTGGGGCCCGCGAGTCGCGAAGCGAGGAGAGAGAGGCAGGTCACGTAAGTTCTACCCCGTATCCCTTATCCCGTACCACGTGCCCCGCTCTCTTCGCCATCGTCCAGGGCGGTACGGACAAAAGCCTCCGCCGCCAGAGCGCCGAGCAGTTGCTCGACCTGGATTTTGAGGGTTACGCCGTGGGCGGACTCGCGGTGGGCGAGCCCAAGTCGGAAATGTACGATACGGTCGAATACGCAGCGGAATTGTTGCCGCGCGACCGTCCCCGCTACCTGATGGGGGTGGGCACCCCGGAGGACCTGGTGGAGGGCGTGGCCCGGGGCATCGATATGTTCGATTGCGTCATGCCCACGCGCAACGCCCGGAATGCATGTGCCTTCACTTCCGAAGGCAAGATCACCCTTAAGAATGCGCGCTATGCGCGGGACGACCGGCCCCTGGACACGTCTTGCTCCTGCGCGGTCTGCCGCCGCTATACCCGCCGGTATCTGCGCCATCTTTTTGTGACCGGGGAAATGCTGGGTGCGATCCTGGCCACCCATCATAACCTCCACTTTTACCTTGACACCATGCGCAGAATCAGGCAGTCTCTTTTGTTTGGAGTGTTTACGGAATTCCACTGTAGGGTGCGCGCGCGACCTTAGGCGTTCTCATACCCGAAGCGAATCCCGAAAGCCCGCAATGAGAAAGACCCGCTTGTAGCCTGCGGGTTTCTCAGGGTGAACCTGTAGAAAGCACGGCCCGACCTTGATCGCGTCCCTCTTCGTCAATACTATTCTCCTGGCGGCGGACTCCGGCACACCCGGCCCGCTGTCATGGGTGCTCTTTTTTGCCCCGCTCTTTGCCATCTGGTATTTCCTGGTGTTACGCCCGCAATCCCAGCAACGGAAGAAACTCCAGGAAATGCTCGCCAACCTGAAGACCGGCGATCGCGTGATCACCAGCGGAGGGATTTACGGCACGATCGTCGGGTTCAAGGATAATACGGTGCAAGTGCAGATTGCGAATCAGGTCAAGGTGGACATGGCTCGGTCAGCCATCACCGGGGTGGTGACCGAGGAGGCGAGCTCCGGCAAGCAGGAGTCCGGGGCCAAGGGGAAGAAGTAACAATAAGGGGTATCGCGTTCCTGCCGGGCTGTGCGTCGGTTGCCGCCGCGGGGTCGAGCGGTCAACGATGGAACTGGCGATTTCGCAGGAGTTACTGAGGTAGTTCAACCCATGGAAACCAAGCTTCGAAGCCGGGCCATTTTCATCCTGATTGTGATTGTGGTGTGCATCCTGGGGATCATCGGCTTTCCCAGGAACATACAGGAACTGAAAAATAACGTTCACAACCGCATTCACCTGGGGTTGGATTTGAAAGGCGGGACCAACCTGATTCTTCAGGTGCAGGTTGAGGATGCGGTGAACATCACGGCCGGCGAGACGCTGGATCGGATCAAGGACGAACTGAAAGCCAAGACCCTTCCTTATGCCGACATTCAATTGGATGACGACAAGACTCACAATCCCCCGATTCACCGGATCCTGATTAAGGGGATCCCGCAGGACCGGGGAACAGACTTGCAGACCCTCGTGTCAAATGGGTTCCCCGACTGGGACTTGGTGCGGGTTCCCGGGGATGAGTCCGCGCGCTACCTCGTCCTTAAAGTGAGTTCGGCAGCCAATATTCGGAATCAGGCGCTGATGCAGGCAATGGAGACCATCCGGCGGCGCGTGGACGCTCTGGGCGTGACGGAACCGACCATTGCCGAGTATGGCGAAGGCGATTTTGAATTGGTGGTGCAGTTACCGAGCGTGGACGATCCATCGCGCGTCAAAGACATCATGCAGTCGACCGCGCTGCTGGAACTGAAACTCGTGACGGACGGTCCCTACACATCCCGCGAAGCGGCGCTCTCCCAACACGGCGGTATATTGCCGCCGGACACCCAGCTTCTACCGGGGACCGAAAACGGCAGTGAAGTCTGGTACGTATTGAACCGCATCGCGGCAGTTACGGGGCGGGACCTTACCGGCGCGGACCCCTCCCACGATGAAAGCGGGCGGCCCGACGTGAACTTCACCCTGAACCGCGAAGGGGCGGAGCGTTTTGGACGGGTGACCGGCGCGAACATCGGGAAGCAACTCGCGATCGTATTGGATAATCGGGTGTTTACCGCCCCCGTGATCCATGGCCAGATCACCGACCGCGGCCAGATCAGCGGGGGGAATTTCACTTCTCAGTCGGCCAATGACCTGGCCTTGGTGCTGCGTTCGGGCGCTCTGCCGGCCACGATCCACTACCTGTCGGAAGAAACCGTCGGTCCCTCGCTGGGAGCGGACTCGATCCGCCATGGGGTCGTCGCATCTATTGTGGGCTTACTCGCAGTAATGGGTTTCATGTTGGTTTATTATCGCGGGGCGGGGATCAATGCCAACGTGGCCTTGATCTTGAATCTGCTCATTCTTGTCGCTGCCTTGGCTTATTTTGATGCAGTTCTCACGCTCCCGGGCATCGCGGGGGTAATTCTGACCGTCGGTATGGGTGTGGACTCGAACGTGCTTATCTTTGAACGGATTCGGGAGGAATTGCGTTTGGGAAAGACTGTAGGTGCGGCTATCCAAGCCGGTTTTGAACAGGCTTTCCGGACGATTATTGACACCCACGTTACTACCGTGGTTTCTGCCGCGATACTCTTTGCCTTTGGGACCGGGCCCATTAAGGGCTTTGCCGTAACCCTGACCATCGGACTGATTGCCAACCTGTTTACTTCGGTCTTCGTATCACGGTTCATCTTCGATTACGTTCTCACGCGGCGTGAGAAGGGTATGGAACTGAGTATTTAGAATTTTTGGGAACTTGGCGCGTTCCTGCGGTGTCAAACTCAGCGGAGGGGTGTAAAGCGAGGCAATGGAATTCTTCCACGAACCAAAGATTGACTGGATGGGAATAAAGTGGTACTTCATCAGCCTCTCCCTGCTGTTGGCTTTGACGGGGATCGTATCCATGGCCATCCATCATGGATTGATTTACGGGATCGACTTCCGCGGTGGAACGATGGTGAACGTTAAGTTTGCCCAGAGCCCCAATATCGATGCCATCCGGTCCCGCCTTGACAGCACGGGCCTGCGCAACGCCACGATTCAACCCTACGGCCCCGTCAGCGACCACGCCCTGATTATCGGGCTGGACCTCCAAACCACATCCTCCGCGAACGCCCTGGATGCCGGCAAGCAAGCCGTGGTCAGCAGCCTGGCGGATCTTTTCGGCAGGGGCCCGGAGGGAAAGGCCGACTTCAACAATGCCAGTCCGCAAACGCTCTCGGAGCACTTGATGGCGGACGATCCGCTGGTCGTGGGGGTGAAAGGCCTGGATACGGCTACCCGGACCTACCGCGACCTTGCGGATGTGATCGTTGCCTTCCGAAATGCCCCTCCTCGCAGTGGATTGCTGGCGAACTTCGACGACCTGCGCAGCGTCCCGGGTGTTACTCCGGCCGTGATTTCGGCGCTGGCCAAGGACTTCTACCTGTCCAGTTACGCCGTGACCAACACCAAGATTGTCGGCCCGAAAGTCGGTTCCGATTTGCGCCGCCAGGCCCTTTATGTGACGTTAGCCGGTTTGGGCGCAATGTTGATTTACATTTGGTTTCGTTTTGAGCTAATCTATGGCGTCGCTGCCGTGGTTGCGACTTTCCACGACGTGATAATTACGCTCGGATTTTTCTCCCTGTTGAACAAGGAAATCACCCTGACGGTTATCGCGGCCCTGCTGACCCTGGTGGGCTACTCCATGAACGACACGATTGTGGTCTTCGACCGGATTCGCGAGAATGTCCACGCCAACAAGCGCGAGGATTTCGCGAAGCTCGTCGACCGGAGCATCAACCAGACTCTTAGCCGGACCATCCTGACCTCGGGGTTGACCTTCCTGGCCGTTCTCTCCCTTTTTCTTTTTGGAGGCGAAGTCATTCACGGGTTCGCTTTCGCCTTGGTGGTGGGAGTGATCATAGGCACTTATTCGTCGATCTTTATTGCCAGCCCGATCGTGGTGTATTTTTACCAGCGATCGGCCAGGAGTGGAGTAACCGCCAAGGTTAAAGTGGCTTGAGCGCGCCGCTGGCCGGCCCCGCCCGGCGAGGCGCGTAGTTTTTCAGGAGGCGATAATCCATGTTTGAGGGAACTCTGCTGGAGTCCTCGACGGAAAAAGCACCAACCTTAAAAGGCATACACTGGGCCATTTCGTTCGGCATCGGCGTGGCCGTGTTTCTGACCCTGTACCTCTTGCTGCCCACCATCTCCGCCAACGAGACAAAGGTGATCGTGGCTCAGGCGGCGATTGTGGCATCTGTGTTCACGGCCTTCGCGGTAATCCTGTGTTACGTCCTGGCAGATTGCAAACGCCACGGGTTTAACCGTGCCGTCTGGTTCATCGTGGTGCTTTTGCTCAATCTGGTGGGATTCATCATCTATCTCATGTACAGTGCATCCAAGACGGGTGACTGGCAGCGCGCCACTTTGCCGATCGCTTATCTCTTTGAGGCCATCATCGTGGGCCTGCTGGTTTTGTTCCCGCTGATTTACACCGAGGCATTGCCCAAGGCTCAGTTAATGACCTTCCTGGCGGCGCCTCCGCCTCCGCCCCCGCCTCCGCCTCCGCCGGCGGCGGCTCCTCCCCCGAGAATCATCCATAAGGTCAGCGCAGAAGATCTGATGCGGGCGCCTACCTCGATCCCCAAGACCATCATGAAAGAGAACCAGCCGGAGCCGGTGGCTTCCGTGGGAGTCGTGGGCGGCGTTCCGGGCGGCGTTCCGGGTGGGCAGATGGGTGGTGTGCTGGGCGGCGTGATTGGTGGCGTGCTATCTTCCGTGGCAGCGGCTCCGCCTCCGCCCCCCCCGCCGAAGCCACAGGCTCCCAAGCGCGTCCGGGTGGGCGGCCAGGTGGAATCGGCCAAGTTGATTTTCCAACCCAAGCCCGAGTATCCTCCCCTTGCCAAAATGGCGCGCATTCAGGGTGTGGTGCGGCTGGACGCGGTCATCAGTAAGGACGGGACCATTCAGGATTTGAAGGTCATCTCCGGCCACCCCCTGTTGGTGCGAGCCGCTCTCGATGCCGTGCAGCGCTGGCGTTATCAACCCACGCTGCTGAACGGCGAAGCGGTGGAGGTGGCTACCGAGATCGACGTCAACTTTACTTTGTCAGAATAACCAGAAGATTCTGGTAATTTTTCAGGAGGGAAAACGACACTATGTTAGCTGCAAACCTTTTAAGCCTAGGTCTGTGGTTGTTTCAGGAACAGGAAGTAGGATTTGATCCCATTTCCATGTGGCGCGCGATGGGGTGGCCGGCCCGCATCGTGGTAGTCGTACTGTTCGTCATGTCGGCGTGGTCGATTGGCGTCATGATCGATCGCTGGATCGCCTTCAGCTCGGCTCGCAAGCAGTCGCGGGTTTTCGCCCCGGCCGTGGCGGGCGCTTTGAAGGATGGGAAGATCGACGAAGCCATTTCTATTGCGGAACAGAACAAGCGGAGCCACCTGGCGAAAGTGGTTACGGCGGGCCTCCAGGAGTTCCAGGCGCATCAGGTGTCGGCGGACATTTCGGGTGAGACCATCGAAGCTTCCAAGCGGGCACTGGAACGCGCTGCGGCTATCGTGCACGCCGAACTGAAGCGCGGCGTCTCCACCCTGGCCACCATCGGATCCACGGCTCCCTTCGTCGGGTTGTTCGGGACCGTGCTGGGCATCATCCACGCGTTCGAAGGAATTTCCACTGCCAAGTCCACCGGCTTGGGCGCGGTCGCAGGCGGCATTTCCGAAGCCCTGGTCACCACGGCATTCGGTCTGTTCGTTGCTATTCCGGCGGTCTGGATCTACAACTACTTCACTTCCAAAATCGAATCTTTCGACGTCGAGATGGACAATTCCTCTTCGGAATTGATCGACTATTTCATCAAGCGCACGTCGCGGGGGAAGAAGTAAATGGCTAAGAAATGGGGATCGCTTGGAGCGGTTTCAGATATCAACGTAACCCCCATGGTGGATGTCATGCTGGTGCTGTTGATCATCTTCATGGTGATTACGCCCATGCTGCAGAAGAACTTCAGCGTGGATATGGTCAAAACCCTCAATCAGCACGACATGCCGGATGCCGATAAAGAGGACGCGGTGGTGCTGGCCGTCAGCCGTGATGGCAAGATCTACCTGGGGCAGGAGCCCATCCAACCCGACACGATCACCACCACGGTAAAGGACCGGATTTCCAGCAAGCTGGATAAGACGGTCTACGTCAAAAGCGACCGGCGGGCGAAATACGGCGTTGTCGCCTCGGTGGTGGACAACATCCGGGCCGCGGGGGTGGACTCTCTGGGCCTGCTGACTGAAAAACGAGTCGAACACGTACCCGTGCCAACGCAGTAGGCCGGGTCGGCTCGTTTAACCCGAAGGAGGGTAGTACTATGGCTATGGCCGTAGGGGGCGGCAAAAAAGGTCCCATGGTGGACATGAATGTCACCCCATTGATCGACGTTTTGCTGGTGCTACTCATCATCTTCATGGTGATCACACCGCTGACGCCCAAAGGGCTCGATACGCTCGTTCCCCAGCCGAGCAAAGAAAAGGCCACGAGCGAGGATGTCCTCAATCAGACGGTTGTGGTTAGTGTGGACGCGATGGGGCGCCTCAAGATCAACCAAGATAACACGACGCTCGGGGAACTGGGTCCGAAGCTGGAAGAAATCTTCAAGACCCGCAATACCCGGATCATCTTCGTAAAGGGTGATCCCAGTACGGAGTTCGGCGATGTCGCGGCCGTTATCGACGTCGCCAAAGGTGCGGCGATCGATAAAATAGGCCTCATCACCAAGTCGATAGAAGAAGGCAATTGAGGTTCGTTTTCTCCAGGTTTGCTATCCGCGGCGGGTCGAAGGCCCGCGTGCCGGGGGTGAGGCTGGAGGTTGGCGTCAAAAGCACGCTCGGCACATGGGTCACGGCTCGCCGATTCCAAGGGGGGTAGGAATATGGCGATGACCACTGACAGCAAGAATGGCCCTGTATCCAGCGTAAATGTAACCCCACTGATCGACGTCCTGCTGGTGCTGCTCATTATTTTCATGGTGATCACACCGCTGGCGCCCAAGGGACTGAACGCGGCTGCTCCCCGGCCCCCGGACCCCGCTAAGGGTCTGGATGAGTCCGCTGCGCTGGCTCTAGTGGTGAGTGTGGGCGCGCAGCGCAACGTCCGAATCAACCAGGATCCAGTGGCGTTCAGCGCCTTGGGATCCCGGTTGGAGGAAATCGTAAGAACCAGCAACCGGCATGTGTTGTTTGTGAAGGGTGACCCCGATACGAGTTTCGGCGATATCGTGGAAGTGATCGATATCGCGAAAGGCGCCGGGATCGATACAATCGGATTGATAACGAAAGCACTAAAAGAAGGATCATAATTTTCCGTTCGCTTCCTTCGATGGAGGAATCCCGATGAAACACTACAGACTCGCCCTGCTGGCGGGGACGTTATTGATGGCCCTGGCGGCCGTCGGCTGCTCCCGGCTGAAAGCACGCGACCACCTCAATAAGGGAGTCCAGGACTACCGGAACGCGCAATTCCAGACCGCCATTATGCATTTCAAAGAGGCCGTACGGCTTGACCCGACGCTGCTCAATGCGCGGTTGTATCTGGCCACCGCTTACGCGCAGCAGTTTGTTCCCGGCGCCGACTCCGATGAGAACAAACAGATTGCCAAACAAGCCATCGATGCTTTCCAGGATGTCTTGAAGATGGATCCGAAGAACATGACGGCCATCGCGAGCATTGCCCAGATCTATTACAACGAGAAGGATTTCGACGAGGCGAAGAAATACAACGAGCGCCGGATCGAACTTCAACCCAACGATCCTGAGCCGTATTATTGGATTGGCGTGATTGACTGGGCCGTTACCTGGAAAGCTGCGCAGACATTGCGGGGCGAAAACCATCTCAACGTGGCTAAAGATCCTGCCCACCCGGACGAATTGCCTGTGATCCCGGATAAGCTCCGCAAGCCGCTGGCAGAACAGAACGGTCCCCTGGTTGATGAGGGGCTCAAGATGCTCAATAAAGCTATCGAGCTCAAGCCGAACGATGTCGACTCGATGGCTTATCTCAGCCTGATGTACCGCCAGAAGTCGGAAATTGACCCGGACAATCAAACCCGGGCTGATAGCTTAAAGCAGGCTGAGGATTGGGTGAACAAGTCGCTGGAACTCCGGAAGAAGGGCGCTAGCGGCTCGAGCGAAGGTACCTCAACGGCCACGCAATAGACAGAATTTCTGCATGCTGAAAGCTCCGGCCGGACTTGTCTCGCCCCATCGCGGCAAAGACAAGTCCGGCCATTATTGTCTTAACCACACGCGTTCTATTTCCCTTGCCTCGCCCCGGATAACTACTGGTTCCGTGCGCTTGCGATGGCGGCCCGGAAGGCTGCCAAATTCCCGGCGTCGATCACGTTAGTGCCGGTATCCACGCGCGTGGGCAGGGGCGAAGCGGGCGCCGTCCGCCAGTCCTTGAATTCGTGCACGACGTTGTGGTGCAGGTCGTCAAGAAACCGCAGCCCGTAAAATGCCATGGTGTAGGGTTTCTGCCCGATGGTTACGGAGACCACCTTCTTGTCAATGTATTCCAGCGTTTCGGGGTTCATGTCCATGGCAACGACGGATACCTTGCCTGCCATGTTGAGCCGGTCCAAAGTCTCGGCCGCCCCCGGCCCACCGGAAGCCTCCAGGCAGAGGAAGCCATCCACCGTTTCATCTTTCTTGAACATGTCGGAGACCTGATCGTTGGCCACGCGCGGGTCGCCCCGGTCGTCGAAGGTGTGTACGATTTTGATGTCGGGGGATTTGGCCAGGATTTCCTGCGCGCCGCGCAGGCGCTCTTCCAGGTTGAGTTGGCCGGGGATGGTGATCACGACCAGCTTGCCTTTGCCGTTCATCAATTTCACGATTTGCCGTCCGCTTTCCATCCCTGCCTGCCGGTTGTCGGTCCCGATATAGAGGATGCGCTTGGAATTGGGAGCGTCGGTGTCCATGGTGATCACGGGAATTCCCGCGCTGATAGCGTCGTCGATGGCGCTATTGAATAGGTCCGGCCGCGCCGGCGCGACCAGGATTCCCGTGGGGTGCTTGGCAACGGCCTCCTTGAAGGCCTTGAGCTCTTCATCGGGCGAGAAATAGCTCGCACCCTGGAAGTCCGATTTCACGTGCAATCCGCGTGCGGCGTCGAGGAAACCGGCCCCCGCTTCCTGCCAGTACTCAAGGTTGATATTCGTGGCGATCAGGATGTACTGCTCGGTCTCTTCGTGAAGGGGCTTCTGGCATGAGGCCGAGAAGGTTGCGGCCAGAAGAATACCCAGGGAAATCAGCATTCCTTTGTGTCGTTTCATATTCTCTTCCTCCCGCTATGCGCTCACATCGACAGACGGAGCGAAACGCTGCGAGTTTCCAACGGAGCTCTCTTGGATGGAAGGAAGGCTACCACAAATCAATGCATTTGTCAGGTGAGGGAAGTGGTGTGCAGGTGAGGGAAGAGGTGTTGTCGTTAGCATGTGAAATGTCCGGGTGAATCAGCGCGTGATCCGTCCGGTTAAGGCAGGCGAGGGATAAGGCATTCTGCCAAGGGGAGGCAGAATGCGAGAGTATCCAGCGTCCGCCGTGGAGCGGGCCCTGGTGTTGCACAATGTAGCTGCGCTTGCCGTGGCGCCGCCCCTGAGGGCGAAAACGTCGATCACAAGAACGCGTTTCCTGGCGGCAGGAAATCGCCAGGACATTTGGGCGGCCGGTGCGACATCCTGCCGGTTCTTCCTGACCAGCCCTCGCCTGATTTCTAGCCTATTGATATGGGTATTTTCATGTCAGCCGACCGAGTTTGAGAAGGGAGAAGAAATGCGGGGATGGAAGGGTCTGGCTCGTTGCTCTCCCCGATGCGGGGTGGTATCAGGCGCGCCGGGAGGACTGGGAAAAAAGATGTCAAAGAACGACGTTGGAAGCCGGAATATGCATGAAAACAAAGGGAAGTCGGGCATTATGTCAGCTGAATTGTCGGGCCTTTATACCTGATTGAGTGAGGATCGGGTGACATTTGTGCCCGGTTCGACAAATGCTGGGCGTGTTTTCGCTCCTTCCGGCCTCTCCGCACACTCCGATCACGCCAGGTGCGGCGCGCGGGACTTGGCGCGGTCAATGCTTTGCAATACATTTCGTGGTAAGATGGGCGCAAATCTGAGATGAGGCTTGACTGTGAGTTTCCAAGGGAAATACGAGTTTTTCGATACGCTGAGCGAGGGCGAGGTGAAGTGCTCCCGTGCGCAGGAGATCTCCTCCGGCCGGGAGGTGCTGGTGCACCAGCTTTGGCCCGAGCGGAACGCTCCACACCAAAAGGACCTGGCCACCCTGTTGGTTGAATTCCTGCGAACTGCCCCCGCCGAAATCAGCGGCCACATCATCGAGATCGGGGAAGAGGACAATCGCGGTTTCGTGGTCACTGAGGATTTGCCGGAGTGCAGGAACCTCCGAGGGTGGCTGCAATCTGGGGGCATCCCACAGGGACAAATGCTGGAGATCGGTCATCCCGCCGCACGCCCGGCCCCTCCCGCCCCAAGCTTCGCTCCCGCCCCACCAGCTCCGTCGCAGGGAAATCCGGCGGACGCGCCGGGCGAGTTCACTCGCTGGTTTCAGACCGGCGCTCCCGGAACCAAGCCTCCAGTCTCGGCTATGAACGATGCGGATACCTCACCGCCCGAACCCCTGTCCTCGCTCGCCCCTAGCCCTTCCGCGATGGACAAGCCCCGGGGGGAATTCACCCAGATGTTCATGGCCACCGGAAACCTCCAGGAATCGGCGTCCGAGCCCGTTCCCCCCACGGTGCCTATTGCCCCGCCCGGAACCGAGTCGATGCCCGGCCAGTTCACGGGGAGGTTTGGAGCCCGCGGCGCCGCTCCGCCACCCTCGCAAGCACCCGAGGCTCCCCTAACGCCTCCGATGCCGCTCCGCGCTGCAGGCGCGCCGTCCGGAAGGTTCGCGGGCATGTTTGGCCCTGAGGCGGCAACGCCCGTTCCGCCTCCAACTGGACCCGCAACAACAACTGCTCCACCGCCTGATGCGGCCTCTGCCACCGGGAAGTTCAACGCCATGTTTGGGCTCGAGCCAGGCCCGCCGCCAGCTTCGGCGGCTCGACCTGCAGTGGCGTCTGCTCCACCACCTCACGCGGGCTCTGCTACCGGGAAGTTCAACGCAATGTTCGGATTCGAACCAGAACCGCCGCCACCTTCGGCGCCAATCCCTGCGCCTGTGGAGGCGCCTGTTGCAGCTCCTGGCGCTGGGTCTGCAACCGGGAAATTCAACGCCATGTTTGGGCTGGATGATACGGTACCGCCGCCGGCTGCTGCTCCACCGCCACCTCCGGTTGCGGTAGCGGCCCCTCCAGCGAAACTCCGCCCGGCGAAGGTGCGAGGTCTGCCTCCCAGCGGATTCGAGGTCGTTTATACCAGTCGAAAGGCGCGGCCCCCCGTGGTTCCGCCTCCTGCCCCGGCCGAAATGGAGGCCGAGCCGGCGGCAACCGTCGTGGCCCCGGCTCCCCCGGAAACTGTTCCCCCTCCGATAGCTGATGTTGTGGCCGCTCCCCTCGCGGAGAAGCCGAAGCCAGGCATGGGCGATTTCACTATGATGTTCGGGGAGGGAGACGCCGGTGCGCCGCCGCCAAGTATCTCTACTGCTGCCCCGATGCTGCGGAGCCAGGGATTCGTAGAAGCCCCCCCTTCGGGCGGTGTGCTGGACGCTCCCCCTCCCAAATCTCCATCGGAGCACATTTTGCCCCCACCGCCGCCTAAATCCGGTGGCCCCGGGGACACGGGAGTTTTTGAACGATTGTTCTCCAATCGCCCAGGGCCAAGCGCAGCGCCGGCTGGCCCATTGCCATTCCCCGACGCACGGGGAGTCCCGCCTACCGCCCCCTCCGCCCCCCCCAAGGCGCAGGGAGAGTTTACTAGACTCTTCAGCCTGCAAAGCGAGAATGCCGCCAGTTCGGGCGGCACGGGAACCCCCGGGGTGGGTGTCGGCTCGCCCCTGCCACCTCCTATCACCTCGTCGTCCCCCCTCAGTCCTCCCCCGATGGAGCCTGGAAGGGGGAGTGAACCAGGATCATTTACGCAATTCTTCCGGGCGGCGGGAGGAGACGTGGCACCTGCGCCGGCTCCTCTCCCGGCGAGCCCACCGCCGGCATTTTCTTCCGTGCCCACCCCAAGCGCCGCGAAAGAGCCGGGCGCCGTCACGCAAATCTTGAAAGGCTACAAGCCTCCCCAGCAGGGAGGGTTGGACCAGCCGCCCCCGATCGCCACTGCGAACAAGCAACCGGCCATCGAGGCGGAAGGTGCGAGCACGCCGCGGGGGATGGAGGGCATGTTCCCGCCCGGGCCTCCTCCTCCACCTGCCTCGCCGCCGGTTTTTGTGGAACCGGCGCCACCGCCCCCCGCGCACTCCGGGCCGGGATCCTATACGTTGATTATGCAAACCCCGCGGAGGGGTGCGGCCGGGCCTCCTCCCGCGCCGCCTCCGCCGCCTTCTCCCGGTGCGGCGCCCCCGCCGGGGTTCGGCATATCCCCTCCGCCCATGCCAGCGATGACTCCTCCGGCGTTTCCCGCCGCCAGGCCACCGATGCCCGGGGTTCCACCCCCGGCCTTCCCGGCGGCAGCTCCGCCCATGCCGGGGGCTCCCGCCCCGGCGTTCCCTATGGCGGCGCCGCCCCCACCTCCCGTGCCCGCTGTCCCGGCGATGGCTTTGCCTCAGCCCAAGTTCGCTCCGCCGGCGGCTCCGAAGGTAAGTGCCCCAGCCTCCAGCCAGAAGAAGGTATTGGTGATCTCGCTGGTGGTTTTAGGCTGCCTGGTGGTCGCGGCCCTGGCGGTGGTCATCTATTTCGCGATCAAGCACTAGGGATCATTTATAGGCTATCTAATAAGCCTACCCTATGTCGCCCGGGCCCTCCGGTGGCGGGGGGCCTTCCGGGGGCACGGCGTCACTCCGCGCGGGGCAGAAGGATGATCAATTCGAGCTGGGGGTTGGGAATATCCCCAGGAACATAAGCCGCGAGATTGCGAGCCCGCTGGATGGCCTCCCACTCGCTCCCGGACTGGTTCAGGCTGAAGTATTGATAGTTCAGCTTGATGGGGATCGAGCCGGGGGGCGAGGGGACATGTGTAAATGGCATTCCGGGAAGAGCCGACCGAATCAACCTTTCAATGTTGGTGGCGGAGGAGACCTTAATCAGTTGGGGCGCGCGCTTGAGCAAGTCGGCTTCGTTCAGGTCAGCGCTGACCGCCAGATAAAACCGGGTGTTGGTCAGGTACTTGTCGTTGGCGAGTGCCGTGGCATAGATCGAATTTTGCGCCAGTTTTAGTGGTAGGGAGACGAAGTTGCTCGGGACCACTGTCTCAAGAAGGTTGCGCAGCTTCTCATCGAGTTCGGTGAAGCAGGCGCCGAGATTGTCGTGGTCATAAAGAGGTAGATCGCGAGGCTGAATATTCGTCGAGAAAGTGCTGAGGGAACCTCCCAGCGCCAGCATGGAAGTAAATAACCCCTCCGGGTGTCCCTTCTTCGATTCCAGAAGGTGCCGGAACATGGGGAAGTAAGTGTTGGCGGTGTAGAGCAGCCAGAAGTTGGCGATGTCGGCGGCGGTGAAATCCGCCAGGCTCAGGTTTTTCTGCCGCCGCATTCCCGCCAGGGTACTCCCCTTGGCCGCCAGGATCTCCACCAGGCGGCGCAGAATCGCCATCAGGTACTCGCTGGCGGAGATATCGAGCAAGGGGGGAACGAAATGCGGGTCCAACTGGTAGGTTCCCGCCGTGGTTTTCTGAATGCGCCCGACGCGCATGGTGGTGCTGCCCTGCTGCGGCTCACCTTCCACCAGCAGGCGGAAGTTCTTTTGCGCAACTTGCACGGGCTTCTCCGCCAGTCCCGAATTCTCGTCCCGGCGCAAGGCAATCTTCGCCTGATAGCGCGCGTCGATGGCTTTCTCACTCATGGTGACGTTGAGGCCGCGCTCCTGATACTGGGGAATCGCCAAGTAGACATCCAGAGTGTTCTGGTCGGGGCCAAAGGCGGGCTCCAGATCGCGCGCGCCGGGGGCCGGATCGGAATCCGGAATCTCGAACACCAGGCCGTCCGGAAACAGGCCTGCGGCACGGGTCAAAAGCAGGCTCCCCGTGGCCAGCGCCGCCCGGTCGATTTGCAGCTCGGCGAATCCCCACGGGCAGTACTGGAGGGCGACCAGTTTGAAATCCAGCACACTTTCCAGGAAACGATCCTGAAACTGCAAATGCTGGGGCGTCAGGAAGGTCCCTTTCGCCCAGATGACCGGTTGGAGTTGTCTCATAAGGTCACAAACTAGCAATACTTTGCCGTCAAAGTCAAACGGGAAATGGGGCGGTTGCCCCGTCAACGGGCGGCGGACAAGCATACGCGTTAAAACAAACGGATGTGCCTAGCACGTGTACTCGTAGGCCGTTACCGTCCAGAGTTGTCGGGATCGGTAAACGCTGTCGCGACTAGCCAGGAGCTAATTCCCAGAACCCCGTTTTCAACTCCACGCGCATCGGGGCGGTGGATTTTTTCTGGTGCGTTGTATCTAGGATTGCGAAGTAAACGGGTATCTCGCCCCTTCAGGGCTCAGGGGATATTTGGGGGTACCCTAAACCCAGGCCGTTGGCCTGGGCTTTGTTAGATCGCCCCCTTGGGGCTCAAGGACGGTGGCCGAAACAGGAAATATCGGGCCCGTTTTACTACCTCCACAATAATCCGGTGGTGCGCGGGTTGGTGGCCCACCCCGGCGACTGGCCCTGGTCAAGTCGAAGATTTTACTACCGCGAGGATCGTTCCCTCTTAGCAATGGACGAGCGGAACCGTCCCCGCCCCGCATCGCAACGAGATGCCCTGTGCCGCATACATAAACGACAATGTATGGAAAGCGCCGGGATAAATCGGCAGGAAGCAGAGGATGAAAATTCCTTACGAGAAAGGCGTAGCGGACCACTCGGCCCCGAATTTGCGCGGTGTGTCGCGAGGCATGCCGTGAAGCGTAAAACAGGGGAAGAGGCGGGCTGGGTATTGAGCTCCGAAAACAAACCGATCAGGACGCCGACGTTGTCATACTGTGCGGAAGGCCACGCGGACGGGAGCGCTAGCGCGAGTTCCCGGACGGTCCTGCGTAGTCGTAGACCCCAGAGCACGCCTCGATACTTTCTGCACGAGAACCGGGAGACCTC
>DATJVT010000650.1:0-6469 GCA_035501695.1 Terriglobia bacterium
GTGATCTTGCGGGTTATCGGGACCTCCTCCGGAACCACCGGACGGGAAGGCGCCATCGACGGTCCGGGGCCGCGCCGCATCAGGGGAGGTGCAGGGCGACCCATTGGCGGGCGGGCAGCGGGATGCCCTCCCGCGGCCACCGCTCCGCCCGGAGCGGGTCGCGCTGAAGTCGGATGCATGGGACGTGGCTCGCCGGGACGACGTAGGGGAGCCGGCCGCGCGGCTGCCGGCTTGGGCATAACGGCTTGCGGATAGATTGGCTGGTTAGCCGTGGGCGCCGCATGGCGCCCCGTCCGGGCTTGCGGGCGTACTCCCGGTTTGGGCGGCACGCCCGGCGGCGGGGGTGGGGGCATCTCAGCGGGCTTGCTGGGAATCATTCCTTCTGCAGCTGCCCCGGCGCGCGCCACCGGAGCGTAACCAACAGCAGGCCCTTCCATTGGGCTTTTCACCGGATAGGCTGCCGAGCCAGGGCGAAGTGGAGCGGGATGACTGACGGGCGTCGTCGGAGCGGGAGATGGAGTTCTCCCCGCTACGGCCGGACCCGCTGACGCACCGGCGAGCACGCCGGGCGCTACGGGGGCAGGCCGGTCCAGAGGGCGCTCCACCAGGGGTGCGGGCTTGGGTGCACCGGGCCTTGTGACCGGTCCGGCCGCAGCCGGCGGGACAACCGGCTTGGGCGGCGGCGGGGGAGGAGGAGCCACCACGGCCTTGCGCGCCGACGCCTTTATATCTGCAATTGAGCGCGTCAGCGGATGCATGTCCAGCTTCAAGTCGTGCAGCTTCTTCAAATCCAACGTCGGGGGGGCGTGGGGTGCTTCGACGGGCGGCGTAGATCGCGCCGGCGTAGGGGGCGCCTCCTCCACCTTCTCGGCAGGGGGCTCTCCATCAGCGCGAAAATGCGCCCGGACTTTGTCGGCGAGGTCATCATCGAGCGCGCTGGAGTGTGATTTCTTGTCTTCAATCCCCAACTCCACAAGGTAATCCAAGAGGATATTGCTCTTTATTTCCAGTTCGCGCGCCAGTTCGTTAATTCTGATCTTGCCCATGCGTAAGTCTCTTTCTCCCTTGCCTCCGCCCGCATGCGGGCGTCAGAAATCTGCCGGCCGGTTCGAGATTAGCCCTGGCAGCCTTATTTATTTTTCTTCACCTCCCGCTTCGGTCGCACCTGGCTCGCCCGGCGCAGCGGGCTCACCCTCACCTGAAGACTCGGTTTTGTCGGTTTGCTCAGCCGAGGCATTTTCTGCCGGTAATTCCTTTTCCCCACCCTCCGCAGGTTCCTCTTCAACAACGGCCTCTCCGGCCGGAGAGTCAGGAGAGACGGTCGCAGGGGCGGAAGCTTCAGAGGCGCCCTCCGCCTGCGCTGTGTCCTCCTCCCCCGGAGGGACCCCTCCTTCAGGGGTGGGCCCTCCCGCCGATTGGTCGCGCTCAAAGTAGTCCGTCACCACGCGGCGAATACGATCTACCGTCTTTTCTCCCACGCCCTGGATCTGCATCAAGTCTTCGGGAGTCATCTGGGCCAACTGCTCCACCGTCTCGATACCGTGCTCACGCAGCTTCTCCAAGGTCTTGTCGCCCAACCCCGCCAGTTGGGAGATGGGAGCGCCCCGCAGCGCCATGGCCGCCATCTGCGATTCGATTTCCTGCCGCTTCTCCTCTTCGCTCTTGATGTCGATGTGCCACCCCAAGAGCTTGGCCGCCAGGCGCACGTTCTGCCCTTTCTTGCCGATGGCGAGCGACAACTGGGTGTCATCCACGATGACTTCCAGGTGTTTTTCCCCCATGTCCAGAACGGAAACGTGATTGATTTTCGCCGGGCTCAGCGCGTTGGCGGCGAAAACCAGCGGGTCGTCGTTGAACTCGATGATGTCGATTTTCTCCCCGCGCAGTTCGCGGATGATCGACTGTACGCGCATCCCTTTCATGCCCACGCAGGCGCCGACACAATCCACATCCGGATCCTTGGAGTAGACCGCCACCTTGGTCCGCTCCCCCGCCTCGCGCGCAATTGCCTTGATGACCACCGTGGAGTCGTAGATTTCCGGGACTTCCATTTCAAAGAGCTTCTGAACCAGCAGCCCGTCGGCGCGGGAAACAATCACCTGCGGCCCCCGCGCGGCGCGGTCCACTTCCTTGATGACGCCGCGAATCCGGTCACCGATCTGGTAGGTTTCCAGCCGCGACTGTTCTTTGCGCGGCATGCGGGCTTCCGCGCGCCCTAAATCCACGATAACATCCGGCCCCTCCATGCGCTTCACAGTGCAGTTCACGAGTTCGCCCACGCGCTGGTTGTACTCCGCGTAAACGGTGTCGCGCTCAGCCTCACGCACTTTTTGAAAAATCACCTGCTTGGCGGCCTGCGCGGCGATGCGGCCCAGTACGTCGGTGGGTTTGCGGATTCGCAATTCACCCTCAACGGCTATTTCGGGATCGTGTTTCAGCGCATCAGTAAGGCTGATCTCGTGGTCCGGGTCCTGGACGGACTCCACCACTTTACGCACGGCGTAAACTTCCACCTCGCCGGTATCCTTATTGAAGTGCGATTGCAGGTCCTCGGCCGTCTTATAGTACTTGCGCGCCGCCACCACGATGGCATCTTCCACCGCGGAAATAATGATCTGGGCATCAATGCCCTTCTCGCGGCTCAACTGGTCGATCGTTTGGTACAGAAGACTTGTCGTCACGAGCTTTTTCTCCACGGGCCGACAGCCGAGAGCTAACAGCTCACCGTCATAATTCCCTGTCAGCTGTTAGCTGTTGGCTGTTGGCGATTCCCTTTACAGCTCCACCACCAACCGGGCTTTGCGAATGTTCGCCAGGTCAAATTCCTGCACGCCTTGCTCGCCCCGGTCCAGGCGCACCCGGCCGTTTTCAAATCCCGCCAGGCGCCCCTCCCAGACCTTCTGTTCCGTTGCCGCTTCTTTAAGGACCAGCCGCGCTCGCCTACCCACGAAATAGGTGAAGTCGCTCGGCTTGGTCAGAATCCTGTCCAATCCCGGCGAGGAAACCTCTAAAACGTACCGCCCGGGGAAGAGGTCCTCCACGTCGAGCAGGGCGCTCAGTTGTTCGCTTACCAAAGCACAGTCGGCGTGAGAAACTCCCCCCGCTTTGTCGATGTAAACTCGCAGCAAGGGGTTCGAGTTCCCCCCTTTAATCTCGGCGTCCACGAGGTGCAGACCCTCGGAGGCTGCGACCCGATGGGCCATCTCGCGGATTTTTTCCAGATCCGGCATCTTCTCCGGCATCTACGCACTCTAATCCGGTGGCGGGTCCCAGCCTGAGCGAATCCGACCCGCAACCTAACAAAAAAGTGGGCTTTCGCCCACTTTGTGCGTTCGCCAATTGAAGTATAGCCCCTGATCTCCCCTAATTGCAAGGAATCTCGGTAGGTTTGACGGTCCAGTTGGGCCAGTGAGAAGGCCATCACAATAAGGCCATTGCTTGCCCGGGCTGGCTCAATTGGTAAATCGCAGCATTCCCTCGCCCACTTCCATCCGCCCTCGGGCTTTTGTGTTATATTGGGAGTTTGCCAGGGCTCCCCAATGCCGCAAGTTCGGCATGTGCCGACCGGACGGGGTCCTCCTATAGTTAACAACCAATTCCATACGTTGGGGCGTCTCCGGGGGCTTTCCGGCCAGGCCCCCCGGGTGGGATTTCGAATCAAGTCATAAGGAGTTGACGTCTTGAGCGAGCACAAACATCCGGACGCAGGAGCAGTTAAAACCGAGGAGCGCCGGCAATACGTAAGCTTCGGGTTCTACCAGGTCGACCCGGCCTGGCGCCGGCTCCCCTCCGAAGACCGCAAGCGCGGCAAGTGCCAGTTCATCGATGTGGTCAAGAGTTTCGATCAGGATGTGATGACCATCGCCTACTCCATGATCGGCGTGCGCGGCGATTGCGACTTCATGCTCTGGCGCATCGGTTACGACCTGCTGAAATTCCAGGAAATGATGGCCCGCCTGCTCGAAACCGACCTGGGGAAATACCTGACTGCTCCTTACTCCTATCTCTCCATGACCAAGCGTTCCGTTTACGTGGACAAGCACACGCACGAGGGTCAGGAGGGCACGCGCCTCAAGCTCATCCCTGGCCAGTTCCGTTATCTCTTTGTCTACCCCTTTGTCAAAAGCAAGGCGTGGTACCGGCTCACCAAGCACGCTCGCCAGGGCATGATGGATGAGCACATTGAGATCGGCCATCGCTACCCCACCGTGCGCTTGAACACCACTTACTCCTTCGGCCTGGATGACCAGGAATTCGTAGTGGCCTTCGAAAGCGACAAGCCCGAACACTTCGTCGACCTGGTCATGGAACTGCGCCACAGCGAGGCCACCAGCTACACCGTTCGCGATACCCCAACCTTCACCTGCATCCACCGCGAGCTGGAGGAAGTGCTGGATCTGCTGGGAGGCTGAGCGTCACCTTGGATTGCCTGCCTCTGACGCCGGTTCTTGAAACCTTACGCCAATCGAATTACAATGCCTCACCTGTTCGTGAATCGTAATTCCACAGGAAGGCCATAACGGAGTCTCCCCATGACTTTGATTCAGTTCACAAAAAACCATCAGGATCATTCAACCGACAAGGGGTATCAATTCGAGTTCTTCTGCGATCGATGTGGCAGCGGCTTTATGAGCGGCTTCAAGCCCTCGGTAGCAGGCTACGCCACCAGCGCCCTGCGGGCGGCGGGCGACCTGCTGGGCGGCGTATTCGGCCGCGCCAGCAGCAGCGCATATGAAATTGAGCGCGCCGTACAGGGAACCGGCCACGACAAAGCTTTCCAGGATGCTGTAGAGGAAGCCAAACCGAACTTCCGCCAGTGCCCCAAGTGCGCCCGTTGGGCCTGCCTCACCATGTGCTGGAATCAGAAGCGCGGCCTCTGTTACGAATGCGCGCCCAATATTGAGACGGAGATCGCCGCGGCGCAGTCACAGATCATGGTGGAGCAGATGCAGGACAAGCTGCGGGGGCAGGACCTTACCAAGGATCTCGATCTTACCTCGGAAGGAGCCGCGCTCTGCCCCAGTTGCGGCGCTCGCACCCAGGGAGCCAAGTTCTGCCCCGAGTGCGGCAAACCGCTCCGCCCCAAGACGGAATGCCCGCGCTGTGGAACGAAGTTCGAAGCGGGATCCAAATTTTGCCCGGAGTGCGGGCAGAAGATCAGTTAATCGGGTGTCCCGGCGATCGGGTGATCGGCCACCAAGACAAGCAAAGTACCATCCCGTCGTTTCGCGTTTAAGAACTTAGGGAGGAAAGGAGCTAGCCACCAACCACTGGCCACTGCTCTTGCCATGCCAACCTTCTCTGGAAAGTTCCAATACTCAAATCCCGACGGTACGTCCTCCCAGGGTGGCCCTTGCCGGTTATCGTTTGAGGCCGAAACTCTGACTCTTACCCCCTCCTCCGGAACACCGCTGACTCTCGATCTCGGCGACATTGACGTCTTCCTTCCGGGCGAATACGATCTGGCCCTGACCCTCTACACCGGCAAGAAGGCCCTATTGAGCCAGTTTGGAAAGACCTTCCAGGATCTCTGCCGCGACCTGCTGGAGGCTTATCGCAAGCGCCTTCTGCAATGTTTGCTGCTGGAAGACCTGGAGGAGATCACGCGGTTCGATGGCGCGGTACGATTGGAATCACCCGCGCGCGCGTTCTCAAGCCCGGCGGAACTCCGGCTCTACAAAAGCAATCTTGCCGTGCTGCCTACGCAGGCGACCGGCCTGCAATGGCGCCTGGCGGACATCGACCAGGTAAGCTTCGATGCAACCTCATGGACTGTAACCGTACAGTGCGGCGACCAGCGGCTGGCCATCAACAAGCTTGCCAAGCGCACGGAGGAACTCCGCGAGCGCCTGACGGCGGCGTCCGACGACCTTGCCCGACAAGGCGCGGAAGCCGTCCACGCCATCTTCCCCTTTCTGAACCCCGACCAGTTCCAGCAGGCCGCGGTGCTCATGAAGGAAGGCCGCGCGGCACCGCTCGCCACGCTGCGCGGGATTCATCCTAAAACTGAATTGGCGCTGACCTCCAATGTCGTGGACGCTAAGCTGAAGCCTTACTTTGACGCGCTCTTCCCGCATGTCCCGGCGGGCAATTACTATGCGGGGTTCAAGCTCCTGCGCGAGACGGAAAACGAGAAGACGAAGGAGGAGGAAGTGCCGGAGGGAGAGCCCGAGGGGAATGACTCCGAAGGAGCCACCTCCGGATCCGGCGCGGAAGAGGCCACGGAACCCACTGCTGAAGCCGATGCGGATGGTCAGGAGGTTACCCCACCCATCCTGTATTGGTTCTTCCTTCCCCTCGCGGCGAAACCAGGGGCGAAAAATCCGGACAATCTCGTAGCCTGGGAAGCCACCTCACGTTCCGGGCGCGCGACGTATTTCTTCCGGCTTGTGCCGCCCGAGCAGGCAGCGCAGTTGCAGGACCCTTCCAAGAGCGCAGCGTTGATCGAAACGGCCATACGGCAGTTGAA
>DATJVT010000651.1:0-6986 GCA_035501695.1 Terriglobia bacterium
GTGTCGACAGCATTGATTGCGACCTTCGCTGGCACAGTCTTTGGCGCTCGCGCCTCGATTTTGCCCACCTTCACCTCTACCGCCCCAGCTTCAACATCGTTTTGAATCCGCAGGGGAAGTGGAATGTGGGTAAGTTCTTGACGCAGAGCGGTGTGACGGCTCCTCACGTGGCGGGCGCGGGAAGCGACACCCTCCCCACGGCGGAGCAATTGGACCTTCGGGTGGACGACGCTCGCATCAACTTCCAGGTCGGGCCCAACAAAAAGCCCTTTGCCTTGACGGATGTCCAGGCCGGATTGCAGATCAATCCTGCCGAGCGTCGCGTCCAATTCCGCATCATCGCCAGTCCCGTACGATCGGACCTTTCGATTCCCACCCCCGGTCCGGTGGAGGCCAGTGGCACTTGGACGCCCGGCGCCAATCTCGCCGGACCCCTGGATGCGCGGCTGAGCGCCCGTAATGCCTTGCTGTACGATTGGATTCCCGTCCTCACCGGCAAGAATCCACAGCTTTACGGGGTGATTGATGCCAACGTGCGGATCGCCGGCAGTATGCCCGAATTGATCGTGGAGGGCGACACTCGCCTCACCCAATTCCATCGATGGAACGAACTCCCTCCCGCTGATCCCATGCCCTGGAGTATCCGCTTCCGCGGCCGGGTATTGGGGGGTCGTGAACGGGTGCTGGTGGAAAGTCTGGAGGCATCTTTTGCGGATTCGCATTTGCACGTCTCGGGTTCGATTGACGGCTTTCAACCCGCTCCGCAACTCGACCTGGTGATGTCGCTGGAGCGCTCGCGCCTGGAGGATGTCCTGGCCGCGGCGGGCCGGCTGTGGCCGCATGCCGGGTCCTGGAACCTGAGGGGCCGCGTCGACGCCATGCTCGCCGTCCAGGGATCCTGGAAGGAGCGGCGCTACGGCGGTTTTGTAGGCGCCCGTGAGGTCAGCCTGGAGACTCCTTCCGGTGTGTTTCCTCTTTCTGAGATCGCAGTCCGGATTAGTAACCGCGGGGCGGCCTTGGCGCCGGTGCAAGTTACCCTGGCTCCCCACGTAACCCTCTCCGCACAGGGTGCGCTGGTTCGTGCGAACACGGGGCCACGGTATGAAATGCAGTTGACCGCCAGGGGTGTGCCGCTCCACGACGCTGTGGCCTTCGGACGCGGGTTGGGGATTCCTGCCTTGCTGGAGATCGACGCCACCGGCTCCGCCACGGCAACCGTCCATCTGGCCGGCGCGGCATGGCCGGCGGCGCGGCCGGTCGTGAGCGGCCGTGCGGAGTTGCGGGCCGCGCGCCTGCTGATTCCGGGGTTGACAGAACCCCTTAACCTGCCTCGCGCCAGCCTCCAGATCGACGGCGACCAGATCACGGCAGACCCCGTCGTGGCAGTTCTGGGTACAAGCGTTTTCAATGGCAGGCTGAAGCATCAAGGCGCTCGGGCCAACCCCTGGAAGTTCGTCCTGCAGGCAAACAACCTGAAACTGGAACAGGGCGCGCTGTGGTTCGACGCAACGGGCTTGCGCCGGCCCGTGCCCTTGTTGGAGCGCCTTCCGGGCTTGTCCTCTTCCTCCGCACGGCGCGATGCCGCTGCTCGCGTATTTGCCACCCTGCGTGCCGAGGGACGGTTTTCCACCCCGGCCTTGAGCTATCGCGGCATACCCGTGAAAGACTTCCAGGGATCATTTGAAATCACCGACCGCGTAATCAGAATGACGGCGGCCAAGTTCCGCACCGATGGCGGGCACGGCGAAGCGCAAGGCGCGGCGGATTTCACGCTCTCGCCGCCTCTCCTTTCCGTTAAAGCCTCCCTCACAGGTGTCTCCGCTCAATCCTTGACGGCGCGACTCTCCGGACCGGCGCGTCAACTGCGCGGATATGTGACCGCCATCGGGGAATTCCAAACGCGTGGCTTGGCACGCGAAGAGATGGGCGATAACCTCACCGGTCAAATGGAGTGGCGCGTCCGTGACATTTCCTGGGGGGATTTCGATCCTCTCGGGGCGCTGGCGGAGCAGGCCCAATGGGGGAAACTCGAACCCTTGCGCAGCCCGGTCACTCTCCCCGCGGCGACATTGAAAGTGGAAGTTCGCAATCGCCGCTTCATCCTTAAAACCACCAAATTTGACCTGAACGGTGCAAGCCTGCAGATGGATGGCGCATACGCCTGGGGCGGACCGCTGGACCTGAATCTGCAGGCCGATTTGCGCCGCTTGCGCCGCCGCTGGCTGGAGCGCGGGGATGCACTCCCCGACCCCGACCGCCCCGCTGAGATTCGCCTGGGTGGTTCGCCTGACCGCCTCGTGATCAACCCAGCGGAAGGCTTGGCGAGTGTGGGAGGCAGCCAGGCGGGAGCGCGGAAGTAGGCAGACGGCGATCTGAGGTATGCAGCAGATAGTTCACCCCAAAGCTGGGAGCCCAACTTGAAGCCACGTGTGGTGGTCCCTGTCTTGATGGTACATCCTTCGTCGAAGCGCGCCACAATTGGAGCCGCGCTAGCCACTCTCGTACTGGTTGTTAGCGGCGTCACCTCAGCCCCATCTGCCACACTCGACCCCGCCACGCTGGCTGCCTCCAAATCCATGGAAGCAAAGTTGCAAATCCTGCAAAGCAATCAGCCCTCGGCAACTTATCCTGCCGTCATCATCACCGAGCGTGAAGCCAACTCTTACCTGAAGGTTCATTCCGGTGAATTCCTTCCCCCGGGTGTGAGTGCCCCTTCCGTCAGCGTGCAACCCGAGCATGCGGTTGCCTCGGGGGATGTGAACTTCGATACGCTGAGCCGCTCTTACCCGAACCCCAACGATTGGGGGCCGAAAGTGCTGGCGGCCATGTTCAAAGGGACACAGCGTGTGACCCTGACCGCCAAGATCCAATCCGAGGACTCCGGGTTCCGAGTGCAGATTGAAAGTATCGTGGTGGGAAGCATGACGGTCCCTAATTGGCTGGTGGATTATTTCGTCCAAAACGTTTTGCAGCCTCGTTACAAGATTGATTTGACCAAGCCGCTCCCCTACCCTGACCACGTCACCCGGATCGTCCTCGGCTCGGGGCAGACCACCTTCCTGCGCGGACCGAAAGTTGGCCCGCCGGGCAAAGGGCAGTAGGCAGAAGGCAGAAAGAATTCATGAGTGCCGAGTAACTGGACATCGAGATGAAGCTTCCGGTCAATGATTGGTACACCGGGTAGGCAAAACGGTGGGACCTTGGCTCACAGAATGCCAGCGTACGAGCCACCCACTGCTTACTGCCGACTGCCTGCTGCCTTCTGGTCACTTATGGCGCATCGGTACAAAGTTTACGCGGCGGAAACCGGCATCGTGTATCAGTACTTCTTCGCGAGCAGCCGCCGTGTGCAACGCCCGGAAGGGCAGGGTGCGGGCAGCGACTACCTATTCGTCGTCACCCCCGATCAAAAGCCGCCGTTTGTTCTGCGCGTGTTCATTTCCGAACGCGCCCTGGAGGTCTGGCGGCAGAATCACGGGCGCAGCCTCGATACCAACGAAATGTATGCGGTCGCGAAAATGCGCCTGTTTCGCGCCTTCGACGAGATTGAAACCCTCCGCGACAACTGGCTAAACGTGCTTGTGGATGATGCCAACATCGAGGAGTTGCTCGCTCCGCTTGATCTATAGCCCGCCTTGATCCACGGCCCTATCCGCCTCGCCTCGTCAGTTGTATAATAATTCCGGGCTCTACCGGCAAAACGCTATGAAGAAACTGCGCAAAGTCATCTGGATTTTCGCCGCTGCCTATCTCGCGCTCATGGCCGGGCTGTTCTTCGTGATGCACCGCCCCATTCTCTTTGGCGAAACCATGCGCCACGTGCCCGATCCCCTGATGATGGCGGTTCCTTTCAAGCAACTCTGGTTCCTGGCGCGGGCGGGAAATGTGCAGGTGGGAGACATGGCGCCCGCATTTACCCTGCCGACCGCCAACCGGCAGGCGTCGGTCTCGCTTGCTTCCTTCCGCGGCCAAAAACCGGTAGTGCTGGTCTTCGGGAGCTACACCTGACCACCTTTTCGCCGGGAGGTTCCCGCGCTCAATCACCTCTTTGATGTCTACGGCAGCCGCGCGGCCTTCTACGTGGTCTACATTCTGGAAGCGCACCCCGTGGATGCCTGGCAGGATGAAGACAACCAGAAGGAAAAGATTGCCGTGGCCAGTCCCACCAACGTCGCGGAGCGCTGCCAGATGGCGGATACCTGCGCCACCAAGCTGGCTTTACGCATCCCTGCTATCATCGACGATCTGGACAACTCCACCGAAAGGGCTTACACCGCGTGGCCGGACCGGCTCTATTTAATCGATCGGGAGGGCCGCGTGCTTTACAAAAGCAAACCCGGGCCTTTTGGTTTCAAACCCGCGGATCTCGAAGCGGCCCTCGCGCGTGTCGCTCCGGCTTCTGCCGCGCCGTCCCAGGTCAGCCAGGTCCGCTGATGGGGCCGCGGCTGAGGCACCACAACAAGCGGAAATCGTGGGCCCGTGCCGCTTTACACTGCGGGAGCAGCAGCTACCGCCTTCCAACTTGGCATGATATCTCTACCTTCCCTCGTCCCGACAGAAAAGGCGGCGGTGGCTGCTGCTCCCGCACTCCAAAAGGGGGCACAGCCGTGGACGCAAAGCCTTACCGCCGTCCCATTTCCTGCTCGATAATCGATACCCAGTATTCCTGCGACGCGGGGTGTACGGTCCGGGCGAGGCGCAAGGCATTCTCGAAAGCCCTGCTCGATTCCTCTTCCCTCCCCACCGCCTTCAACACTCGTCCCAAAACAAATTGGACGTCCACGGAGCGCGGAGCGAGTACCTCCGCCGCGCGCGCTCCGGCAAGAGCCCCCTCGTAGTCGCCCTGCTTGGCCAGCGCCACCACTTTCCAAAGGCGGCTCAGCGCGGAAGCGAGAGGGACCTGAAACCTTCCCGGATAGACGAGAATGGACCCGGCCAGGCAATCCACCGGGCGAGCGGTGCGGAACTGGTCGTAGGGATTGAGTTCCCCCGGCCCCCAGGCCTGGCCCGACATCTCCGTCGCGCTTACCAGCACCGTACCCTCGATGACGGGAGGAGTTTCGCCGAGCGGGCGTCCCCAGATCCCGGCGGAGGTTGTGGTCAGGAGGGCGCACGGAATCCCATAATAGGCTGGGTCCACGGTGCCGAAATAGGCCAGCCAGCACGGGGTCCCGGCGTGGGATGAGAGGTAGCGCTTCACCGCCGGCAAGCCCTGCCCCCAATCCACGTTTGAGTCCGTGAGCACGCGATAGGTTTTGGAAGTCCCACCCCACAGTTCATTGGAATACGCCAGGTAGTTGGGAAATGCGCGCCACGACGACCCGGCATGAATCAGGATCAGGACGCCCAGGAGGCAGCCCCAGGCCCGGTGTCTCTGCCCCAGCCCCCATCCTCCCGCTGCCGCCAGGACGATCAGGAACGGGTACGCCGGAAGGATATGTCGCAATCCGATATTAAGATGCGAGGTCATACTCGCGGCGAGATAGGCGGCGGCCGGGATGAGCATCCAGAAAGATCGGCGGGCCACCCGGCAGGTGCGCAACAGTCCCGCCACGGACGCCAGCGCCAACAGGAGCAGAAATCCCAGCGTGGACTTGATGGCCATGGCGGCGGGGAAATAGAACCAGACGCCATGAGGATAGAGCCTGCCGAATAAATATGTGTGGCGTGTGGCGGTGGCCAAGAAGAAAACAAACCCGTCCAGGAAAGCCTCCGGCAGCGCGTGATATCGCCTGGCCAGCGAGATTACGGCGGCTCCCAGGTGGCTCCCCCCGGGGGCGGGAAGGGTCGCCAGCGTCGATGCGGGCAGCGAGGTCATGGGCTTGGCGCTATAGCGGAAACCGTAAAAGGCCCAGAGCACGACCCAGGAGACCACCACAACGAAGATCAGCCCCAGAGCCAACCGCAGGAAAAGCTTGTGAACGGAGAGGCCGGGGATGCGCAACAATCCGGCCGCAGCGTCCCCCTCCGGACCAGTCGTCCTTTCCGGTTGATTCGATGCGCTGTCAATTCTCCGGCCCGTCCACCAGTGCGCCACCAACTCCGCCAGCGCCAGCAGAAGCAGAATCGGGAAGAGGATAACTCCGGAGTGCTTGGCAGCAAGTGCCAGTCCCGCCGCGATCCCGGCAACGGCCAGACGCCATACGTTGGGATTCGCAACATATCGCCAGAAGGCGTAGACGGTGGCAAAGAGCCCGCAGGCCAACGCGACGTCATTGGTCACCAGCGGCCCGTGCGCGAGGAAGTTGGGCTCAAAGACAACCAACCCCAACGCGACGAACGCCGGGCCGGGGCCGAACATTTCACACGCGGCCAGGAAGACGAGGAGCGCCAGGATGAGGGGAAAAACCGTCATGGCGGCACGCGCAGCAAATAGCACTCGGTCGGCCTGATTCGCATACAGAAAGATGCGGCCACCGCGAAAGTCGGAGGCTTCCGCGTCCGTCATAGGCGGGACACGAGGCCGGAGGACAAGAAAGGGCAGCGCGCCCACATCCTTTGTCAATGGCGGGTAGGCGGGGCAGATGGAGGCGTTCCCGGTGGTCAAATGAAGATACCCGGCAAAGAGGGTATAAGCCTCGTCGGATGTCTGCGATTCCTGGCGCACGGAAAGGAGCATGGCGGATTCCATGATGGCGAGCAGAACCATCACGGTGGCCAACGTCAGGGCTCGGCGTGAGGCGGCAGGGATCAAGTGGCGCTCCGGGTCTTTCCAGCGGCGAGGATTCTAACATGGAGGTGCGCCGGTTCCGCCTCCAATTGGAGCGGTAACCTCATCCAAGCCCCCGGCTTGCCGGGGAGACAGCCAACTCTGATATCTACTGGAATTGGCGCGCTAGCCTCTGCGATCTTCCAACCCCCCTGCAAATCCCTGCCCTCATGGAATCGAGATCGTGCCTTAGTGTGGCTGTAATAATTTCTTGATGCCGCCGTCACACTGGGGTAATCTCGCGTTAACATTGGAAAGAATGGGGGAACTTCGTTGT
>DATJVT010000652.1:0-5042 GCA_035501695.1 Terriglobia bacterium
ACTTTGCTGCATCGGGGGAGAGGACTGCTGAGGCCCTGGCGTCCATGGCGGATTAATTCCCGGCACCTGGAGCATGGCAATCAAGAGTGCCGCGACCAAGGTTGGCGATACAACCATAGCGCAACTCCCGGGACTTGCCCTCAATGCCGCTATTATACTCCTCCAGCGGGAGCCGGAACTGGGCAAGGAGCGGCACAGCGATTCTGCCTGGCCTTCGCTAACGACACGCAACGATTCTGCTCTTTCCTTGCGGCGGGGTTCCGTGGCAGAATGTCGCCATGACTTGGCCCACGACGCAGGAACTCGCGCACTACACGTGCTACCGCACCGCAGGTCCAATGACCATCGATGGCAAGCTGGACGAACCCTCCTGGAAGCTCGCGCCCCGCTCCAATCGTTTCATCGATATTGTCACGGGCGAGCGGGCCTGGTTTGACACGCGTGTGGCCATCCTGTGGGACGATACTTACCTATATTTCGGATTTACGGCCGAAGAGCCAAACGTGTGGGCTACTCTGACCGAGCGCGACTCGAAGATTTATGAGGATAACGACCTGGAGGTATTCATCGCCGGCAAGGACGCCTACTACGAGTTTGAAGTCAATGCCCTGAACACCGTGTATGAGGTTTTCTGGATTTGGAAGGACATCTTCCTGCCCGGTAGCCCTTACTTTGGCCGCCCGGAGTTCGATCCCGCCGCCCACCCCACCCTGGAGATCTCCGGCATCGGTGGGCACGTGCATCCACGCGGCGAGCGCTGGGGTTTCCTTGACTGGGATTTTCCCGGCCTGCGGACCGCCGTGCACGTTGACGGCGTCCTGAACCGGCGGGCCGGAACCGACCGGGGATGGAGCGCCGAACTCGCTTTTCCCTGGAAAGGCCTGGAATTACTCGCCGACGGCCGCGCTCTCCCGCCCCGGGACGGAGACGTGTGGCGCATCGATTGTTCGCGCTTCCAGCAGGTTGACCGGAACGGCAAGCGTCTGGACCCGAGCGCGGGATGGATATGGAACCGGCACGGCCACTACGACTCTCACATCCCCGAAACCTTCACCTACGTTCACTTTTCGAGGCAGGTAGTGGGGATAGGTTCTTAAGGATTCCGCAACTACATCCGCGCCGGCGCCGCAGATTGTGCCCGGCGGTGCTGTTCCAACCGAATCGTAGCGCCGCCATCTTGGCGGCTGGTGTGCCGGCTGGAAGCCAGCGTTACGGCGCCCCTCGGGACTGCACCGACATTTCGTTGACATTGGCCATCCCGTACGTTTAAATGAAGCACTTTAATCTAAGCTGAATTGAGACTTCCCAGACTCCATTCCGGATTGCTGCACCTGGGGGTGCTCCTGTGGGCGCTGGCGCCCGGAGTTTCCGCCCAGGCGCCACCCGCCTCCTGGCAAGGCGCCTTGCGCGACGCTGACGGTAGACCCGTTGCCGGCGCACAGGTGGAAATGAGAGAAGCCACCACAGGCCAAACCCATACTGTTCCAACGGATGGAATCGGATCATTCCGCTTCGACGCGTTACCGGCGGGGGACTACAACGTCCAAGTCGCCCGGCAAGGAAAGACCGCCAATGCGCAGGAATTGCTCAAGCTGGGCCCAGGGGACCACTTGGTTTCGTCCCTTCGGATTGCGGCTGGGGGAAAGCTGGTTATCGCCACCGCCGCGGCGCCGGCTGAATCCACCAAGGCGAGCGGCGGCGAAAAGCTCTCCAGCCGGCAGGTCTCCGGGTTACCGCTGAACAAGCGTGACTTCAGCCAGCTTCTCCTGCTGGCGGCCGGCACCATGACCGACACCAATGGTTCGGCGAACTTCACGCAGCAATTCGCCGTGAACGGCCAACGCGGGTCGACCGCAGTGTTTGCCATGGATGGCGCCGACACGACCGACCCGGAATTGGGCGGCGCCACTTTTTCGAACTTCAACGTCGACGCGGTGGATGAAATCCAGTCGTTTTCGGGAGTGATGCCGGCGGAAATCGGCCACGGCGCCGCCGGCTTCACCGACATCATCACCAAGGCCGGGACGAACTCCCTGCACGGCTCGGTCTTCGAGTTCGTGCGCAACTCGGCCTTCGATGCGCGGAATTTCTTCGACCGGCAGAACCAAGCCAGCCCCGGCCGTATTCCCCCCTTCCGCCGTAATGAATTCGGGTTCGCTCTGGGAGGGCCGGTGATCTTGCCCGGAATCTACCAGGGCCGCGACCGGACCTATTTCTTCGGGCAGTATCAGGGGTTTCGCCAGGTGTTGGGGGCGACGGACGTCATCACCGTTCCCACCCAAGCGGAGCGCCAGGGCAACGACACCACGGCTTATCCGGGAGACACGCTCTTTGTGCCGGTGAACACGGAGGTGGCGCCCGTACTGGCAGGTTATCCCCTGCCCAATGATGCCCAGGGGCCCTTCGGAGCGCGCACCTACGCCACATCCACCAAGGTGCCGACGGACACCAATCAATTCTCCATCCGCATCGACCATCGCATTTCGGATCGCGCCCAGATGTTCGCGCGTTTCAACCTCAACAATGTGAATGGGCCACTCACCAACCCTACCCAGCCGCCCATTGATCCCAGCTTTGCCATCCACTTTTTCGACCACCAACGCAATGCGGCCCTGCACTATGCGCGAACCGTCTCGCCCCATTTCACGCTCGAGACCATGCTTGGGTACATCCGCAGCACCCCCATTTTTCATTCTGAAAACCACACCCAACCGGCCATGACCTTTGCCGACAGCCTTTACGAACCCTTCAACTCGGCGGCCGGGACGATCACCGGGGCGCGCGGAAACCTGTACCAATTCCGGCAGAGTTTCTCCTACCAGCACGGGACCCACGCCTTCAAGTTCGGGGCGGAGATGCGCTTCAACCGTGACTCCGCCCCCTTCGGAGTGAATCCGAATGGCAGCTACGTATTCGGCGGGGGGACGGCATATGCTCCGGTGAGCATTCTTTCGGCCAGCGGGCAGCACGACCTCCAGGCGGGGGACCCCCTTCCCGACTCGCTCACAGGGTTCCTGAGCGGGACGCCTTTCTCCTACAACACCACGGTGCCCGCCTCCTTTACGCCGGCGGGAGATCATTTCGACGAGGTCGGCATTCATCGTGACGCCTACAACTTCTATTTTCAGGATGCGTGGAAGATCACGCCGCGGTTGACACTGAACTACGGCCTGCGTTACGAAGCCAACAGCCGCATTGCGGAGCCCTTTAAGCGCACCTCGACGATCCGCTTTATCGACGCCGAGGGCCACCCTGTCCCAACCTGGCAGTCCGGAGCGAGTCAAATTCAATTGCAAAACCCCCAGCCACCCTACGGGCGCGATTTGCTGGGCTGGGGGCCGCGCGTTTCATGGGAGTGGCAATCCACCCCAAACACGGTCATGCGGGCTGGCGCCGCCATCACGGATATTCTCCCCAATCTCTACCTGATGAACTTCCTGACGGGCGGATTTCCCTATATCGTCAACCCCTTCATCACCGCACAGCCAGGGGCGCCCGTGCCTTTTAGTAACTCGGTCACGACCTTCCAACTACCCACGGTCTACACGACCTCGGGCCGCGAGGCGGTTCCCGGGGGCAATACGGCATTAGTGCCACCCAATACCGAGCTCGACATGCCGCGCTTCCAAGCCGACCTTTCCGCCTTGACCCCCGGCCGGCAACCCCAACCCCTCTCCATGTTTGGCATGTCCCCCGACATCCGCACGGGTTACATCGAGAACTTTACGGCGGGAATCGAACATAGCTGGAAGGACGTCGTGCTCAGCGCCGCCTATGTCGGCACGGCGGGATTGAAGCTGGAAAATGTTGCCTATCCTAATAGCTACGGCGGCGCGTCGCCCGAATTCGCCCGCTACACGCAATTCAATGCCCAGGGGCAGATCACCGGCGGCTTCGGTCCGGAATCGATGGTGGCCACAGGGTCCCACTCCATCTATCACTCCCTGCAAGCCTCCGCCACCAAGAACTCCGCGCGCCTGGGCCTGGGTTTTCAAGCCAGCTATACCCTCAGCAAATCGCTCGACGATACCAGTTCAATCCCGCTGGGCTTCGTCGCGCCCACCGGAACGATAGTCCAGGCAAATTACGCGGACCCGTGGAACCCCGGCCTCGACCGGAGTCCGTCGACCTTTGATATCACGCATGTGTTCGCGGGCAGCATCATTCAATTGCTCCCCTTCGACCGCATTGAGTCCCTCCGCCCCTTGGGAAAGAAGGTCACCGCGGGTTGGCAAATCCTGAATATTACAACCCTCACCAGCGGCCCGCCTTTTACGGTCTATTCGGGGATTCAGCAGACCGGGGTGGGAGCGGGAGGCGGCGATCGACCCGACCAGATTGCCCGGCCCACGTTCTCTACCACGCGAAAGGTGCGGGAAGACTACTTCGGACTTGGCGCAGGCAACGTTTCCTTCTTTTCCATCCCGATCAACGTCCCAGGCGGCACCGGGCCCAACCAGGGACGCTTGGGAACCTTGGGCCGCAACACCTTCCGCGGGCCCGGCCTCACTGATTTTGATTTCGCCGTAATCAAGGACACGGTCCTGGGTAGCCGGGGGGGGGCTGAACCGGTGACGTTGGAGTTTCGCGCCGAGTTCTTCAATGCCTTCAACCTGGTGAACTTCGCCCTGCCCGTGAATATCATTCCGGCATCGGGCTTCGGCTTGATTAATCACACGGCGGGAACGTCCCGGCAGATTCAGTTCTCGCTGAAGTTGATTTATTGAGTTGAATCTTGGTGAGTGAACTGAGTTAGAGGTTCGTTTTGGAATTCAGCCCGCACAGCGGGCGCCATAATTTGGCCCCCGGCACGAGCCGCATTGGCGCTAACCTAAACTCCAGCCATGGCTCCGAGCTGCAAAGCGGCGACAGATAATAGCCCACGGCGCAAGCCGTGGGTCAGCGCGCCCCCCCTTCACCCCTCCCCCCTCCCCCGCCCAGGGGGGAGAGGGGGCCGGAGTTTCTGTATTTTGCAATGACAGTTCCGCGTGAAGCGACTTACCGTGAGCGATATGTGAAGCGCATCTTGCGGGCCTGTGGAG
>DATJVT010000653.1:0-10283 GCA_035501695.1 Terriglobia bacterium
CGGCGATCTTCTGGAAAAGGTCCCACAGGCCTTCAGGGCGATTATCGATTGACGATTTTCGATTGACAATGGATGATGGAAATTGGACCGGGTGCAACTTAAGAAGGGGCTTCCGGCGTCCTGTGCCGAGGCATGGCCTTCGGGGTTTCAAGGCCAATCGCCGGTCAATTATGGGCAATCGTCAATCGACAATCGCCAATCGACAATCATCAGCGCTTGTGGACTGCGTGACGCATTCCCCCGACGCGACCATACTCCTCGGGCGGGAGATTGCGCCGTTGTTGCAGCCGCCCTGCCTGGTGCTGCTGGAAGGCGATTTGGGTGCAGGAAAGACCACGCTGGTCAAAGGGATCGTGGCTGGGCTGGGGGTGGCGAGCGAGGATGAAGTCACCAGCCCTTCCTTCACTTTAGTGCATGAATACGGCGCCAGCGGCAGGGTCTTTCACGCAGATCTTTACCGGATTGATGGCGCCCGCGATCTGGCCACGCTGGGGTTGGAAGATCTCTCCAGTCAGGCGGCGACGGTTCTTGTTGAATGGGGTGAGAAGCTCGGGGATAATATTCCCATCCCTTGCGTCAAAATCCGAATGGAGCATTGGGGGGGTGACGATCGCCGGATCCTCATTGAAAAGATTAACGCTTAGCTGGCAAGCCCGGGTAGCGGTGCTCGGATCGCTGATGGTCCTCATCGCGCCGGCCTGCGGGAGTGTCCCCAAAACCCATTTCTATACCTTGCAAGCCCCCGCCACCCCTGCGCCCAGCGATCCACGGACAACCTACGTGCTGGGTGTGGAGCGCTTCCGCTCTCCGGCGATTCTGGGCGACGATCGCCTTGTCTACTATGTTTCGCCGACCCAGGTGAACTACTATCAATACCATCGCTGGGGTTCTACCCCGGGATTGCTGCTGGCGGAATTCACCGCCCAATGGCTGGAATCGAGCGGGGTCTTTACGCAGGTGAAGATGCTCCCGGTGCGCGAGGCCGTGGACTACACACTGAATGGAAAGGTTGGCAGCTTCGAAGAAGTGGATTCTGAGGGGGGAGCAAGGGTCCGCCTCGCCTTGGCGTTGACCCTGGTGCGAACCCGCGATCACAAGATGGTGTGGTCGGACCAACGGCGGCAGGAAACGCCGGTTTCGGAGCCCGGGGTCGAGGGCGTCGCCAACGCCTTGAATGCTTCCTCCGTCCAGGCCCTGCGCGACATGATTCCCGGCCTCCTCGCGCAGGTCGAACAGGATTTTGAAGGTACTGTTAAGTGACATTAGGAAGCTGACGCGCGGAACCGGCAGCTCACAGCTTACAGCTTGCAGCCCACAGCTAAGAGCCGATAACCTGGATTCGCTGTCAGCATTATTGGAGATAGCTGACTGCCAGCTGTGGGCTGTCAACATATCGATTACCGGAGAGACTCTGATCATGACGGAAAACGTGAGCCCCACCCCGTGGGGCCTGATTGTGGGTTCATCGAGCGGTTTCGGCGGGGCCACCAGCTTGGAGTTGGCACGCGCCGGACTCAATATCCTGGGGGTCCATTTCGATCGCCGCTCCAATATGCCTCAGGTGGAACAGGTCATGGCGGGTATTCGGGAGGCAGGGCGCGACGTGCTCTTCTTCAATATCAACGCCGCCGATCCCATGAAACGCACCGAGTGCCTGAACCAGATGCAGGAGCACTGGAAGAAGATCGGGGGCCATCACTTCGTCAAAGTTTTCCTGCACTCGGTGGCCTTTGGTTCACTGAAACCCTACCTGGGGGAATCCCCCGACGATGAGTTGACCCAGCAACAGATGGATATGACGGTGGATGTGATGGGAAACAATTTGGTTTATTGGGTGCAGGATCTCTTCCGCAGAAAAATGCTCGGTTCTGGCAGCCGCATATATGCCATGACCAGTGCCGGCGGCCACAGTGTGATACCCAACTATGGCGCGGTTTCAGCCGCCAAGGCGGTGATGGAATCGCACATTCGCCAGCTTGCCTACGAACTGATGCCCTATGGCATCACGGCCAACGCCATCCAGGCCGGGGTCACCGTCACGCCGGGCTCCAGCAAGATTCCTGGCATCGAAAAGCTCGCCGAATTCGCGCGCCTGCGCAATCCCGGAGGGCGATTGACAACTCCCCAGGATGTGGCCCAGACCATCGTCGCCCTCATGAGCGACAAGACCCACTGGATGACGGGAAACGTCATCCGTGTGGACGGCGGGGAAGACATCGTGACCTGAGGTTGGACGGGTATGCAATGTGATGCTGAGACGAGTCGCATTATGAGCACTGCCACGGTGAGCGATCTGCGCTATCGCATCTCGGAAATCGAGGCCCGGCTGAGGAAGGGTGAGGTCATTGAGATCCGAAAGCGGCGGAAGGCGATCGGCCGTTTGCATCCGGTCCTTCCCAAGGCGGAAGCGTACCCAGGCTTGGCAGCCAGGCACAAGCTCATTTTCGGCAATAAAATGGCCTCCCAAACAGGGACTGAACTCGTTGTCATGTTTCGAGGTGACAACTGATTCTAAGTGATCGTTGCATTGCGGGATGGTACGAAGATCTAATCCGCCCCCTCCATATCCTCTTGAAACCGTCCTTGTGAAGTGATCCGCTCCCTCCACCCTTCCGGCAGCGCCGCGAGGCTGCGGATCTTCCTGATTTGATCCCGCGTGGCGCGCTTGTTCCGGTACAACTCCACGAAATCCGCAATCGTTACCCTCTCGGATTCGCGCGAGGGAAGGGGATAAATCGGATCTCCGGCCTCGATAGCTCCTTCCTGAAGCACTCGCATATAGAAACCGGTCCGTCCGCATTCAAGATAGGTCTTGGGAATACTCGGAGTCTCGAGTGCCAGCCCCAGCTTGAAGCAGGGAAGGCGGGGCTGGGTCACCACGAAGCGCGCCGTCCCGATGGCGAATTCGTCGCCAATGGCGACTTCGCTTTCGGCGAGTCCCTCCACGGTCAGATTCTCGCCAAACGATCCCGGCGCCAGATCGTCACGCTGTAAAGCTTTTCTCCAAAATCGGATGTTATCCATCGTGTAAAGATATACAGCTTTGTCAGGACCGCCGTGGACAGTGAGATCCGCTTGGCCGTCCCCCTGAAGGTTCAGCTTGCCCACTGCCACGGGTCCCGAAACGGGGGTCTTGAATATTGCCGTTTCGAATTCCCGCCCATGGATGTTCACCACACGGGGAAGGGAAACGTTGATGGATAAGAGAGTCATTGGATGATCGGCGGCCGGCAAATACCTCTGGCGGGATCGCCCTGGCTCCTGACAACTGACGACTGACAACTGACAACTGACAACTGTCCGCTGACAACTGAACACTCCATCATATTCGACTTTTGACGAACCCGCTGGCTTCCTTTAGAATTGTCCTTTGGGACTTTTCGCCGGGCGGGGCTGAACCGAGAAACGAATATGCCAATCAAGAGAGTAGTGCTTGCCAAGCCGCGTGGATTCTGTGCCGGTGTCGATCGCGCCATTGACGTGGTCAACCAGGCGCTGCAACTTTACGGCTCCCCTGTATACGTGCGCAAAGAAATCGTCCACAACAAGTACGTCATTCGTGCCCTGGCTGCCCAGGGAGCGGTGTTCGTGGATGAACTTGACGACGTGCCGGACGGCGCGGTGGCGATCTTCAGCGCCCACGGTGTTTCCCCCCAGGTTCGAGCCACGGCGGCCGCGAAGAATCTCAACGTAATTGACGCCACTTGCCCCCTGGTAACCAAGGTGCACATGGAGGCGGTCCGCTATGCCCACGAGGGTCGCACCATCCTCCTGGTGGGACATGCCGGGCACGATGAGGTGGTCGGCACCATGGGAGAGGTTCCGGGGCAGATTCAACTGGTGGGTAGTGTCGAAGAGGCGGAAACCGTGAAGGTCCCCGACCCTGATCAGGTTGCGGTCACTACCCAGACCACACTGGGCGTTGACGATGCCAACGTTATCATCGAGGTTCTGCGCCGCCGGTTCCCCCGCTTGATCGCGCCCGCGAGCGACGACATTTGCTACGCCACCCAGAACCGGCAGACGGCCGCCAAGCTTCTGGCTGAGGACGCCGACCTGGTGCTGGTGCTGGGCTCGGACAACAGCTCCAATTCCCGCCGCCTGCGCGAGGTTGCTGAGGGCGCCGGCGCCAAAGCCTACCTGATTGACGACGCCACGGAGATTCAGCCTGCCTGGCTGGAGGGGGTGGAATGCGTAGCCATCACGGCCGGCGCCTCCGCTCCGGAGTACCTCGTCCAACAGGTCGTGGCCTATTTCCGGTCCCTGGGCGTCGAACGCGTGGAGGAAGTCGTGGCCCTCGACGAGAAGGTAACTTTCGTCCTTCCTCCCGAACTCACCCGCGAGATGAGCGCGCGCGGCTTGACGCAGATTACCTGATCTTGACCAGCACCACACCGTACATGGGGACATCGGCCGTAAAGCTATCCTGGAACTTGCCGAGGTCCTTACCTGCCCAGAGGTCGCGCACGGTGGCGGATCCATTCACGCCCACATCTTTGAAACTTACCGTGACAGGGTTGGGGCCTTCCCCCCGGTTGAAGAGGCCGACCGCCTTGCTTCCGTCCGCCAGGGGCTTCATCCAGACCTCCAGGGGGCCTTCCGCTGCAACCCGGTGGCCTTGAACCCCGGCGGCGTCCTGGTCTACGGCAATCACCTCGGGATTAGTCAGGATGGCGAGCGTGGCCGGAGATGCGGTGCTCAAATCGGCGCTTGCCAGCAGCGGCGCGGCCAGCAGGCACCACAAGCTCATCTGGGTGCGATTCTCGTCCCCGTTGAGCTTCTTCAGGCCCACCAGGAGCATGTCCGGATCGTTCCAGTGGCCAGGCCCGGCGAAGCGCTCCAGGCCGTCCTGCTGAAAGCCCACCAGGGATACACGGTCATAGTTGTAATCCAGGTCGCCGGTGGTGCGCCACATGTTGCCACCCACGGAGGGCGCCCAGGTCCACACCCTCTCGAGTCCATACTGGCAGAGGCTGTAGATCATCGGCCGTCCCGTTCGCTTGAGGGCGTCCCCCATCTTCTTGTAGGCGGCCTGCATCTCCTCCGGCTTGTAGACTTTGCTGGCGCTGCACCAGTCGTATTTCAGAAAGTCGACTCCCCACGCCGCGTAAGTTTGCGCGTCCAGTTCTTCATGCCTATAGCTGCCCTCGCGCTTCCCACAGGTGAGCGGGCCGGGAGAGGAATACACTCCGAACTTCAGGCCTTTGCCGTGAATGTAGTCGGCAAGAGCTTTCATATCGGGGAAGTCCTTGCTGCCGTGGATGACGCCCCGGGCATCGCGTGCGCCTTGCCAGCCGTCATCCAGGTTGACATACTCGTATCCCAGCGCCTTCATGCCGTTCTCGACCATCGCGTCGGCCTGGGCGCGAATCAGGGCGTCCGTCACCTGCATGGTGTTGCCGTACCAACTGTTCCACCCCATGGGTGGCTTGACGGCAAGGCCGTTGCCTTGCGCATATACGACTGCAGAGGGCAAAAGAAGCGCGACGAAAACCAAGCATAGCCCCGCGATTCGGTCCGGCGAATATCGATACATTGTAGAAGTCCCTCCCTGGAACCCGATCTATCTCTGAAAGCCTTATCTCTCCGGTCGGAAGGTTCTGCTTTCCAAGCGGCGCGCGTCATCTTACTCTCCTCCCGAGGTTGCCAGCAACCGTTTCGATACGATGGCCAAATGCCCGGTTCCAAAATGGGCGGAGCGGGCGTACACTAGGGCCGCTTTGATTTGACGAGGAGGCGCGATGAAGACCCCGAACTACATTGCTCTGGGTGTCACCATACTCGTTGTGGTTATCATGGTGCCGGTTCGAGCGCCGAGTGCACAGCACGAATCCGGCATGGGTTATGAAGACACCCCGATGCTTCCCGGCGGCAAGTGGCACGTCCACGACGACCGGCGTCCGCAGCCGGTAAAGGTTACCCCCGGCACGTGCGGCGCGGAGACCCGTCCCGTATCGCCGCCCTCCGACGCGCAGGTCCTCTTCGACGGTAAAGACCTTTCCCAATGGCGGAACGCCAAGGGTGAATCCGCTGGCTGGACGGTGCGCGACGGGTACATGGAAGTGGCGCCCAAGACCGGGGACATCTACACGCGCGAGGAGTTCGGGGACATCCAGCTCCACGTCGAGTGGAGAACCCCCGCTCCCCTCAAGCCGGGGAACGTTTGGCAGGGGAACAGCGGCGTCTTCCTCTATGGGGCTTACGAGCTTCAGGTCTTTGAGAGCAGCCGCAACTTGATCTACGCCGACGGCCAGGCCGGAGCCATTTACGGCCAGTATCCTCCGCTCGTGAACCCTGCCTGCGAGCCCGGCGAGTGGCAGACCTATGACATCGTCTTCAACCCCGCGCACTTCAAGGATGGCAAACCGGAGACGCCCGCTTACATCACCGTGTTCTGGAACGGCGTGGTGGTTCAGCACCACACCGCCATCCTCGGCGATAGCGGGCATCGCATTCTCCCCAAATATGTCGACCATGGTCCCAAGGGCCCCGTGCGGCTTCAGGATCATGGGGACCTGGTGCGCTACCGGAACATCTGGGTGCGGGGGCTGAAAGACCTGGAGTAAGGGGTATCCGGAAGACGGAACTCGGCGCAGTGGAATTGGCTGCGCAAGCCGGGACGAATTGGAATACAATGAGCGCCCGTTGACATCGCACGTGTAAACTGAGACGAGGAGACGAAAATGGATCGAAGAGACTTTCTTAAGACAGGAAGCATTGCCACCGTGGGAACGTACCTTACGGGAGGGGTCAAGACGCACCTGATGGCGGCGCCGGAAGCGGAGCCCGGCAAACCCATCGCCGCCAACGACAACATTCAGATCGCCCTGATCGGCGCGGGCGGGCAGGGCCAGGGGGATACCAAAGCAGCGGCTATGGTTCCGGGCGTGAAGGTGGTGGCGGCGGCCGACTGCTACAACGGCTGCCTGGAGCATGCCAAGGAACTCTGGGGGAACGATATCCTCGCCACGCGCGACTATCAGGAGATCCTGGCGCGCAAGGACGTTGACGCCGTCGTTATCGGCACACCCGACCACTGGCACATGCAGGCTTCGGTGGACGCCATGAACGCGGGCAAGGACGTCTACTGCGAGAAGCCCATGATTCACGTCTACGCCGACGGGCCGAAGATCATCGACACTTGGCGCAAGACCAACCGCATCATGCAGGTGGGCAGCCAGCGCGTGAGCTCCATCATTTACTGGAAGGCGAAGGAACTGCTGGCCGCGGGCGCTATCGGCACGCTCAACATGGTGACCGTGTGGTACGACCGCAACTCCGCCCAGGGCGCGTGGGAATACACCGTTCCCTACGACGCCGACACCACCACGTGCGATTGGGAACGCTTCCAGGGAACTGCGCCCAAGCACCCCTTTGGGGACGGCCAGCGCTTCTTCCAGTGGCGCAAGTACCAGGATTACGGCAGCGGCGTGGCGGGCGACCTGTTCGTCCACCTGTTCAGCGGCGTGCACCTGATTACTGACACCAAGGGCCCCACCCGCGCCATGTCCACCGGCGGGCTGCGCTTCTGGAAAGACGGGCGCGACGTGCCCGACGTGATGATGTCGCTTTACGACTACGACAAGGGATTCAACCTCAGCGTGCGCACCAACTTCGTCGACGGCGGCTCGGAGAGCGAGGGGTTTGTCTTTACCGGCTCGGAGGGGCAGATGGTGATCGGCTACGACGGGCTCACTATTACCCGCGTGCCGCGCGAGAGCGAGCCGGGCTATCGCGTCGACCTGTTCTCCCAGCCGATTCAGAAGCGCATGCTGGAGATCTACCACGAGAAGTACCCCATCCCGCATCCCACCGGGCCGGTGCTGATGGGCGAAGAGAAGTACGTGGCCCCGCACGGCTACAGCGACCACTACCACCACCTGAAGAACTGGATCGAGGCCATCCGCACCCGCCAGCCCGTGGTGGAGGATCCCGTCTTCGGCTTCCGGGCCGCCGGCGCAGCGTTGCTTAGCAATGTAAGCTACGAAAGCGGCAAGCCCGCCAGGTGGGATGCGGACGCCATGCGGCTGTTGTGATTTGAGTGTTGAATCTCAAGTCTTGAATCTCGAGTTTTGAGCCTCAAATCTGGAATCTCAAATCTTGAATCTCCTATCCCGGACCGGCGCCGCGACTAAGGCTGCTTCAATCTGATTTTCAGCCCCGCTCTGCACGGGCCGCCCCGGGCAGAGCGTCAATTCCCCCGGCTGATCCGGACGGCGGACGTGGCGCGCGCCCCTCGTGTCCTTTCCCACTCAAACCTTGACGATGGCACAGGCGGTCGCCAGGCCGGTGGCACAGGCACTCTTGCCTGTGCGACACCGCCAGGAGTGGCGGTGCCACCTCAAAAATCCATCCGGGGCGCGACTCTAAATTCTCCCTGGGAAGCGCGCTCTCAGGGCGTCCACAAACTTCGCGGCAATCTTCCTGAAGCCTTCCGGAAACGGGTGAAGCTCATTGGCCCAATCGCCCGCCGCGAGCGTGCCCTGCGTATCCACGAGCGTGAACCGATTCTCCGGGTCCGCGGCAAGCGCGGCGAGCATGCTCCGGAAATCCACCAGCGCCTGATGAAGGATCGCCGTGCCCTGCGTTACATTCCAACCCGCAAAAGTGAGGGACGGTGCAAGCCACGGACCGGCGCACACCGGGTGGACGCCATTCGGTATGGGGAAGTCGTAGCAATGGCCGAAGATGGGCACCCCCGGCGCGTTGCGGTCGCGGAACAGGAACAGGTCGCGGTACGATGCCTCGACCATATCGAGAACTCCCTGGAAGCGCGCCGCGTCCAGCCCGGGGCCGCCGCTCGCGGCGTAATCCAGGAAGATGGCGAACTGATCCCCGGCGATGTCATTGCCCCCGCCCGAAAACAGAATCGCGTCCGGCAACCCGCCCACCCAATTGGCCGGGTCTTGGAGGCTCTGGATCAGCCGTTCCTGCTTGGGCCACGCCATCTCCTCCGTGGTGGCGTCGCCATAGTGGGAGATGTTGTGGATCGCGGGATTGATGTTGCCCAGGGATTGCAACTGCGCGATGACGTCGGTATCGCTCAGCGCGAGGCCGTTGCCATCCAGGGGGTAGTCAAACCAGGAATCGCCGTGCGCCAGCATCACCAGCGGAGCGGCCGGCGGCGCCGCCCCCACCGCCCGTGGCCGGGCGCGGGCGGTCTTCAGAGCGGCCACTTTGGCCTGGTGCGCCTGCGTGCGCTCCGCAATCTCCGCCTTGATCGATTCACTCAACTGCTGGCGTAACAGGATGCTTTTGCGCATAAGGTGTGCCTCCTCAAGCCAGGGATTCACCACAGAGGTACAGAGTACACGGAGAAAAACAGATAGAAACGCCTCCTCTCTGACCCTCTGTACTACTAACAGTCAAAATCGTTGCAGCTTGCGCAAATTTGTTGTAGGTCCGGTAAATAACGAGAGCGAAATACGATTTCGTTTGGTTGCGGCTCCGCCGCGCTGTGCGTCTGTGATGAATCTTACTGTCGCAGGTTGGTGTAAGCGCCATTGCTGATTTTAAACAACTTATCCGGATATCCCTGCACTTTTACATCTTTTCTTGTGGCTCTTCGCCGGGAGTGGCCGGTTCGGGGGTAGGGCCCGGAGCTTCTGTGCCCGGCGCCCGTCGGATTCTCCCCCGTCCCACCTGCCCATGGGATGGTGAACATGCCCCCAGCACTAGCAACCCAGCATTTGGCCCCCGCCTTCTGACCGCTGACCTCTAGCCCCTGGCCCCTAGCCCGTAGCACCTAGCGCCTAGCACCTGCAATTCTCCCCCCGAGCCCAGCCACCTTGTCAAGCGAATTCCGCCGTTTTTCGCGCCGAAAACGACAGTATGTCACAAACTAAGTTGCAAATTTCCTACCGGTAGGAAATGCCTTTTCCGGATCGCCGGACAAGATAGGACAGGGGGGGAACAGTGGACAGGGGGCATTGGGCAGGGGACAGAAAACTCCCCTCCTGATTCAGGAGGGGCGGCGCATTGCGCCGGGGGTGGTGCTCAACAGGAAATGTAGAAACTCGAGCGGGTAGGGCACAGGCATCCGTCAGCCCGTCGGCGGACGGGCCTTATGACCGACGGATTCCTGTGCGGCTCTTCACCTCGCCTTCGCTTTACTGGCATGTGCGCGCTCGTCGAATTTGGAAAGAACCGCGGAGGAACGCAAACTGCGCGTACCTGCGTCCTACTCCCAACCTCCGGGCTAGCCGCTGTGAATTTGGGGTTTGAATTTCAGGCCGAACTCGCCAGCGGTACCTTCGGTCAATTCCCATCTGGAATTGACCGAG
>DATJVT010000654.1:0-3896 GCA_035501695.1 Terriglobia bacterium
GGGAATGTCTTCGAGCGCCTCCGGCGACCAAGGAAATTGGAAGTACGCCCCGCGATGAAGGTCCAAGCCGGGAACGCGTGGATTGGCGGGCGGGAAATTGCCCGTGGCCAGCACAACTACACGCGCCAGGATTTCCGGTCCATGTTCAGTCCGGATGGCAAGACCGCCTCCGGAATGGCGCAAAGAGGGCACTCTGTCTCGAATCCATTGAAGGCGTTCGTCGCCCGCTTCGAAGCGTGCTTTTTCAAAAAGGTTCCCCAGATAGGCACCGTAGATTGAGCGGGGCGGGAAGCTGCGCTCCCGCATTCCCGCATCGAAGTGGATCCTGCCCCAGCGAAGAAAATCGTCCGGGAGGTCGGGGAAGGCGCTCATTTCGCCCGCGGGCACGTTGAGTAGATGAAACCTACGCGGGCTACTGTAGGCCAGACCGCGGCCGGGCAGCGAGCCAGGATCGATCACTGCCACAGACAGCGAGGAGGACTGATGCAGGAGGTGCACCGCCAGCATCGCTCCGCTGAAGCCGCCACCCACGATCAAGATGTGCAGTTGCGGCACAGGCTTGCCCTGACAAATTAAAAGTATAAAGATAGACATTATAGCGTTTATTCGTGCCAGCCAAATTCTTTTTCCGAGCTCCGCCGAACTTGGTTAAATTTGCGGCTCGGTCACCCATGCCGCGCTTCGCCTCCTAGGCATTCGTTATGTGCTTACGCTTGGGGTTCGGTTCAAAGGGACGGCTAACGCGGGCGACGGTGTCCGGAGATGAAACAGATGTAAAATAGCGCCGTTTTTGGAGCCAAAGAAAATTCCCGCCGCAATCCCGCGCATGGGCCGAAAAGGACTGGAAACACAGGCGTGATGGTGGAACGGATGCGAGAAACGTCGCCGCGCTTTTTGGCCAGAATGGCCGGTGTCTGTCAGGCCCTCGAGGGCCTGACGGCAACATCGGGCGAGGTGACCATTTTGGGCAAGCTGGTGGTTTCTGGCAACGCTTTGGCGACGGCCGCCAATATCGTAGGACACCAGCGACTATTCTGGTTGGGGTTCGCCTCCTCCATCCTGGGAGTCATATTCCACATCGCTTGGGCGCTTCTCCTTTACGAGTTGCTTAAGCCGGTGAACCGGCGGGTCTCTTTATTCGCAGTATTCGTCATGCTCGTTGGATGTGGGATTCAGGCTCTCACCAGCGTCTTGTATCTTGCGCCCATGCTGATCCTGAATGCCGGGAGTTCCCTCGGTGGACTTACGGCGGAACAGCTCGAGGCCCTGGCATATACCTTTGTCAGATTGAACGGTTACGCCTTCAACACCTACCTCATCTTTTTCGGACTTTGGTGCCTCTTGATCGGCTGGCTTATTTTTAAGTCGACCTTTTTTCCCCGAATCCTCGGGATTCTGTTGGCGATTTCTGGCTTGGGTTGGATGGTCTACCTCTGGCCGCCGCTCGCGATCCGTCTGTTCGTGCCTTACATCGCTGGCGCGTCAGCCATCGGGGAAATCCCGGTGCTTCTGTGGCTCCTCATCGTGGGCGTGAACGCTCAACGATGGCAGGAGCAGGCCAGTCGAACACGGGCACTGGGGAACTAAGGCGCCGGACGGGCATCCCGTTTCCCGATCAATCGCTAGATCCATGGCGAAAGCGCGCGGGAGAGAATGGCGAGATATCATAGGCAGGTTTTGAGCCGGTAACCACTTGCGCCATGACTTCGGCCGTGACCGGAGCGAGTAGAATTCCGTCCCGAAAGTGTCCGGCTGCGACGAAGTATCCAGGCATACTGGAAGGCCCAAGGATGGGCATATTGTCGGGTGTTCCGGGACGCAACCCCGTCCAAGCCTCCAGCAGCCGTGCGTGCTCTAGGCTACGGACAAGGGCAACGGCCGCACCGTGCATGCGGTTGATGACCTCAGCGTCCACACGCTTATCGTAACCAGCTTCTTCGAGCGTCGATCCAATAAGGATTCGCCCATTGCTTCGGGGAACCAGGTAAACCTCGGGCGCCCGAACGACATGACGCAGCAAGCTGGTCCCAGCAACGGCGAGCATTTGCCCCTTGACAGGGCGAACGGGAAACCCGAGTGGCGGCAGCTGTCCCGCCCATGCTCCGGCGCAATTCACCACCACTGGCGCCTGGTACTCGGCCCGATCCGTGCCTACCCCGATCGCCCGGTCGCCCGCTGCGAGCACGTTCCTGACCGGGGATCCCGAGGAAATATCCACTCCCCGGTGCCTGGCGGCCTTCAAGGCGGCGGCCGCAAGCGCCCGGGGATCGACGCTGCGCTCCCGCAAAAACAGCGCTGGCCGATTGGCATCAGCCAGGGCCGGCTCCAGCTCCGCGAGCGGCGCAGGCAGGCGATGGTTCGCGCTCAATGCCGGATGATCTGGAGCAGGGAACACCAGGGTCCCCTGATCACGCAGATCCACGTCCATTCCGGCCTCATCCTGAAGCTCGTGGACAAACTCGGGATACATTTCCGCGCTAGCCTTGGCCAAAGGTCCGAGAGCGGCGGGCATTTCGAGGACACTATCGGCCAACATACCCGCCGCAGCGTGCGACGCCTCGCGGCCGGGCTCCCCCCGCTCGACCAAGAGAACTCGTGCTCCTCGTTTGCGCAGCGCGATCGACAGGCAAAGTCCAATGATTCCACCGCCGACGATGATGACGTCCCAGGTCTTCACCACTCAGGCATTGTAGAAGACCACGCGAATTGTCGTCTGTGCTCGAATTCCGGAAATGGGGAATTACCCTCGGCTTTGAGCCTTACTTAAATCGGGGGCGCTGATTCGACAACAGAAGACTCTCGATTGACTCGGAAGTAGGGATGGAAGCGTAGTTTGGCGGACCCGGAGAGACTTGAACTCCCAACCTCTGCGTTCGAAGCGCATTGCTCTATCCACTTGAGCTACGGGTCCACGCCTCGCCGGGGATAAGCTTAGCAGGACTTGCCGCGATTACAAGGCATCTCACAACTACCTCAGTAGGATAATGCAGCAGCCGAGGTGCAGCATCCCAAGAAAGTTCTCCGCGTATCGGGCGTTCCGGTGCCGGTGGTCTCGCAACCGCAATTTGCCGAACACCCGCCCACCCTTGTCCCCGCAAAGTTTGGCGGTCAATCCTTGCAACTCCCCCTTAACTCCTGAAAAAGTCCGAATGATATCCATGCGGACTTCATTGACGGGAGCACTCTCATCGTCTCGTCAGTGCTGGATTGTGTTCGTTTCCTCCGCGATCGCGATGTAGCCATGTTCGGAACCTTCGGAATCAAAATAGATTCCGTACAATTGACCTCTTTCGGAAATGCCTGAAACATCGGTCTCAGCAACATTGGCTAGATCGATGTTGTAGAATTGTCCTTTCAGCAGCAAAAAACTATGGATGTTTGCCTGTGAATCTTGGAATTGTCCGGTGATTTCTCCAATTGCGTTAATCGAGCAATTCCCCGTCAGCGTTGCGCCTGGGTAGGCAACCGGAATGTAATTGTGATCATGGAGTACGAAGCAGGTCACATTGCCAGCCAAATCTTCGCGATCGCCGGTGATATCTCCCGTATCTGCTATCGAGATGGCATAAGTGAAGATACTGTCTGGATAGTCAAGTTGCTGGAATTTCCCTGCGTGCCAGACGTATCCGTGCTGTACTCCACTCGAATCGATCACACGACCCACAACGTCACCAAGGTCGTTGATACCGGATCCTGTGGTGTATTGCGCATTCGGAAAATCAAGAGTCATGAATTGGCCTTTCCTCAGAACAAAAGCGTGTGTGACATTACTGCCATCGGTGTAGGCACCGGCAATTTCCTCCCGGTTGTTAATGCTGTTGGTTCTCGACGAAATTGCTTGCGGTACGTCGATGGTGACCAACTTGCCAGAGCCCCTTCTCAGGAACCCATGCCGT
>DATJVT010000655.1:0-2973 GCA_035501695.1 Terriglobia bacterium
TCCGGAAGCCGAGCCCGACCTTCTGCGGGAGATCCCCTCCCCCTCGCGGCGCCTGTGGTTGGGCCTGTGCGTGACGCTGGCCATTTTCGTCATCTTCGCCACTTACACCATCCGCCAAATCCGCTGGCTTCAGGACTTTCAAGTCAACGTGGTACAGAAGAACCGCCGGGCCTCGCTCCAACTCCTGCGCCTGCAGGATGACACTTATCAACTTGCCGTCTCCCTGCGTGACATGACGCTTCCCGAGAGCCGCTACCCGATCTACTACTGGAAGGGCAAATTCACGTCTGTGCACCAGGACATGAATGACGCGTTGGCTTCCGAAGCGCAACTCGCCGTCAACACCCCGGAGGGCAATCAACAGCGCCAGCAACTGCGCGACCTTCTCGATAACTTCTGGCAGTTGGCGGACGAAGCCTTCAGTCTGGCGGACCAGGGACATGAAGATTCCGCCCGCTACCTGATCCGCTCGCAACTGGAGGAGCAGCACCAGACCATTTCCCGCATTGTCTCGCAGTTGCTCACCCTGAATGACCAGGCGCAGCAGGAAGCCGGCCAGCAGGTCATCGTAGTGTACGGTCAGGTTTCGGATCGCATCCTGTTGCTGATTGGCGTGCTCTTCCTGGTGGCGCTGGGCACCGGATTCTACACATTGCAAGCCAATCGCCGGACCTTCGAGCGGCTGCACCACCTGGCGGAAAAGCTGCAATCGCAATCGGAGGAGATGCGCCGGCTCTCCTGGAAGCTGATCGAAGTGCAGGAACAAACCCTGCGCCACGTGGCGCGCGACCTGCACGACCACTTCGGTCAGATCCTCACGGCGATTGGCCTCGCGTTGGGCCGGGCGGGACAAAAGGCGGCGGCCACCGATCCCGTTTTCGTGCGGGACGTGCGCGAGGCGAAGAAGATCGTGGAAGAGACCTTGCAGAGCGTGCGCGACGAGTCGCAGATTTTTCGCCCTGCCATCCTGGATGATTTCGGCCTGCAGCAAACCCTGGAGTGGTTCGGAGAGCAGTTTGCGCGCCAGACCGGCGTGGAGGTGCATTTCGCGGGAAAGCTGGCGGACGGGCTGTTCCCCCCCGAGGCGGCCATCCATCTCTACCGCATCGTGCAGGAAGCGCTGAGCAACGTGGCGCGCCACTCCGGCGCCCGCGAGGCCTGGGTGACGCTGGGTGAAAAAGAGAACCATTTGGACCTGGAAATCCGCGATAATGGCAGAGGCTTTGAAACCCGCAAGGAGATGAAGAGAGCCGCTGGGCAAGGCATAGGATTGATGGGCATGCGCGAGCGCGCCGAGCACCTTCAGGGCTCGTTCTCGATCCGCTCCGCGCCGCGCGAGGGCACCACGGTGAGCGTGCGCGTCCCCTTGCGGCGGCCCTCCGCGCAGGCTCGTCCGGAGGAGATGAACTGAACCATGGATGCACCCGCAACCGGCAAGAAGACTCGCGTTCTATTGGCTGAGGATCACACCCTGGTGCGACAGGGATTCCGCCGCATTCTGGAAGACGATCCCAGCGTCACCGTGGTGGGAGAGGCGCGCACCGGCCTGGAAGCCATCGAGCAGTGCAAGACCGCCAAGCCCGACGTGGTGGTGATGGATCTTTCCATGCCGGACCTGGGCGGTCTGGAGGCCACGGCGGAAATCCTCAAAGCCCATCCGCATATCAAAATCCTCATTCTCAGCATGTACTCGAATGAGGCCTACATTCGCAAAGCCTTTGAGCTGGGCGCCAAGGGTTACATGCTGAAGAATGCTATTGAGGTGGATCTGAATCGCGCCGTCAAGGCGCTGGCGGAAGGCGAAGCCTACTTCAGCCCGGGCATCTCCCACATCGTGCTGGAGAGCCTGAAGACCGGATCGTTCCGCGACGACAAGCAAGACCCCTACGAACGCCTCACCCTGCGGGAGAAGGAAGTCCTGCAACTCATCGCCCAGGGGAAATCCAATAAGGAAATTGCCGTGCTGCTGGACATCAGCGTCAACACGGTCGCGGTTCACCGCGCCCGGGTGATGGACACCCTCGGCCTCCACCGCACCGCCGAACTGGTGCTCTTCGCCGTGAAAAAGGGACTCGTGCAGACGTAAGAGGAGTAGCGCGGAGGTGTGCGCGTCTCAGCACTCCTCCGCGGCTCTTCCGCGGGCAGGGGAGAGCGTAGACTCTCGACGGCCAGAGAGTCTGCAGTTCTTCATCGAATTGGCGGGCAGTGCAGCGGCCCCAGGTCGGCCCCGACGTTCTCATCAAGGGCTCGGACGAGGCGAGAAACAAGCTGAACTGATGATCTGGTCATACAACCGGGCAAGTTTTTCAGACGTCGGAAGGTACCCGACTTCTTCCGACCCGACAAACTTCACCAGCCTCCAGCGTTCACCGCTTTTCAAGTACCCCCAGCGGTCCTTGCTCACTCCTGGCCCAGAAATATAGTGTACGTCTCTTACCTCGACATGCTCGGAGAAGACCGGCCATGTGGATTCCAACTCGTTTTCGAAGGGGAGGGGCCCAAGTGCTATTTTCAGAGCACTCGCCCCACTGTTCCATACTTTGATGGTCTGGGTTAGTGGGAGCAGGCTGTCCGTCCATCCATGGAATGTGCCGGGGTCAATGGCAAAACCTATTTCAGGCACGTCAAACCTAATGCCAAAGCCGATCCGATGCATCCCTGGGGCTGGATCGTTACAAACGGAAACGAGCACCGGTGGCGGGGGGATAGGCGCGGATGGCCTCCGAAAAACCAGATAAGCAACCACCAGAAAAAGTACAGCGGCACCACAAACCACCGCGGTCACCCATATGCGCGACGAGGCAAGCTTCATGGAATCGCATCTCCGGGGCTGGCGCAGACACGCGGTTCAGTCTCTGTGTTTGCCATGATTCGACCTTACTTCATCTCAAAAATACAAGTCCCTTCGGGATTGCAAATTCCCGATCTCAGGAGCGGCGCTTCCGCGGGCAAGCGAGACTCTATGCCCCCCGC
>DATJVT010000656.1:0-25517 GCA_035501695.1 Terriglobia bacterium
CGGGAGCAGCAGCTACCGCCTTTCTTCCTCCGCCCCATGCCCATTTGCCGTATGAAGCGAAGGCGGTAGCTGCTACTACCGCACTCCAAAGGTGAACTTCCCCTGTCGTGGGTTGAGCACCCTGCCCATGCAGGAGACACGGCCAGGATGGCCGTGCCACGTTTTGGTTGCGGCTTTACCTGAGGCTCAATCCTGCGTTCGCACCCCCACTTCATCGAGGTGCCGCAGAAGGTCGGCAGGGTCCTGGTAGACGCGGTAAGCTCCCGCCAATTCCAATTCATCCTGCCCATAGCCGCCGGAAAGCAAGCCGACTCCCAGGGCGCGGCAGCGGCGCGCCGCCAGCAGGTCCCACACGCTGTCCCCTACCACCACGGCATCCGAAATCGGCACACCCAGGCGCTTCGCCGCCGCGAGGAAGAGATCGGGATCCGGCTTGGCGCGCGCCACCTGATCGCGGGTGACGACCACGTCGCCCCGCTTGACGCCGAGTGAATCCAGTCCGCCCTGCGCCGTTTCCAGCCGGCCGCTGGTGGCGATGGCCCAGGGAACGCCGACCTGGGAAAGGTAGTCCAATAGTTCGCGGGCGCCGGGAAGGGGACGGACCTGCCGGGCCTGGCGCAGGAACGCCTCCTTGTGCAAGCGCAACAGGCGCGCTTCCTCCTCGCGAGTCACGCGGTGCCCGGTCTCGCGGAACAGCGCGTGCATAAACAATCCACCGCTCATGCCAATCCGGCGATGAATCCGCCAGACGGAGAGCTCAATGCCGGCCTCCTCCAGGGCTTCCCCCCATGCCAGCACGTGCTGGTACACGCTGTCGATCAGGGTGCCGTCAAGGTCGAAGAGAAAAGCCACTCCACCCTTGGCGGTATTATTTCGTTTCATCTTCACCTCCCCAGGCCTGCAGGATTTCGGGCTACTACTTCTTAACAGTAATCAGCACCACGCCATGCCGGGGTACGCTGGCGGTGAACTTTTCCGCGACGGCGCCGAGGTCCTTATGCGCCCAGAGATCGCGGACCTGGAGTTTGCCGCGCAGGCCGAGTTCCTTCCAGGTCACGGTGACATCGGCTGCCGCCTCGCCGCGATTGAAGAGTCCCACCGCCCACGCCTGGTGCATCACGGGCCGCGCCGCCACCACAAATGCGCCCTGCTCGGAAATCTTCTTGACGGGCCGCGCGTCCGGATCCTGATCGATGGCGATCACTTCCGCGTTCATCAGAATCGACTTGGTTTCATCAGTCATGGTGCGCAGGTCGTTTCCAGCCAGCAGAGGCGCGGCGAGGAGCGACCATAGGCTCATGTGGGTGCGGTACTCATCCGCGGTCATGCCGCCGTTGCCGATCTCTAGCATATCGGGATCGTTCCAGTGGCCGGCCCGCGTGTACGAAGCGATGTCGAATTGCTTGAAGCCGATTTCGTCCATCCGCTTCCAATGATCGTCAATGTCACCGGTGGTACGCCAGAGATTGCCGCCCACCTTGGCTCCCCACGTCCAGACGTCCGCCAGCCCATACTGGCAGAGGCTAAAAACGATGGGGCGGCCGCTGGCGAGCAGCGCGTCACCCATCTTCTGGTAGACGGCCTGCATATCCGAGTCCTTATAAATGCGGCCGGCACTGCACCAGTCATACTTGAGGTAATCGAAGCCCCAGGCCGCGTAGGTCTTGGCGTCCTGCGCCTCGTGGCCGAAACTGCCGGGATATCCGGCGCACGTTTCCGGGCCGGGGGAGGAGTAAAGACCAATCTTCAATCCCTTGGAGTGGACGTAGTCGGCCAGCCCCTTCATGTTGGGGAATTTGGTGTTGCCGGTGATGTTCCCCTGGGCGTCGCGGGGCCCTTCCCACGTGTCGTCGATGTTGATAAAGATGTAGCCCGCATCGCGCATGCCACTGGAAACCAGGGCGTCCGCCATGGTGCGCACGGTGACGTCATCCACCTGCTCGGCGAACTTGTTCCAACTGTTCCAGCCCATGGGCGGCGTCAGCGCCATGCCGTTCTCAGGCACATCGTGCAGGGCGGGAAGAGGGAGGGGCGCGGGGGGCGCCATGGCCTGCGGCGTGCTACGCTCGCCGTTGGCCACTATGGGGATGTGGCCGGGATAGCGGACGGTCAACGTCAGCTTGTCACCCTCCACGGTGCCGTCACACCGTGCCTGCTGGCCTGTATTTTCGTCCCGGAGGGGAACCGACAGACGCAAGTTGCCCGCTCGAAAGCTGCCTTCCCCAATCGCGAACTTGTCGTAGTTGATCCAAACCGTGCCGGTTACCTGTTCGCCGGATTGCTGAAGGTCGAAGAACGCCTTCCTCACGTTCCCGTCGCCGGTGGGAACATTCACGACCCAAAAGCCTGTGACGCTGGCGGTTTGCGCCGAAATCGAGAGCGCACTAAGAAAAGAACATAAGGCAAAAAGCAGCGCAGGGAAGATTCCCCAGGCTCGGGAGCCGGAGCACGAACACGCAGCGGGTTTCATAGTTTCCTCCATATCAACATACCAATGCTGAGCAGCGGGCCATTCTACCCCAGGTTACGCCTGGTTTCGTAGCGGACTTGGAGAAGACCATTCGGCCGCTTTATATTCCGGGAAAAACGGCCGATTACCCGTTTATGGACATTCCCATTCCACGGGAGGAGTTAAGTAATATCGGCGGCAACCCCACTCGATTCATCGCCCGGCAACCGATCTTCGACCGCCGGGAACGAGTTTATGCTTACGAACTCCTCTTCCGCTCGGGTTGGGAGAACCGCTTCACGTCCCAGGACGGTGAGGCGGCAGCGCGCGACGTGGCAGACAATTTCCTCAGTGCCGGCGCGAGGACGCTTACCCAGGGCCGCAGGGCTTTTATCAACTGCACGCGCGATTTCCTGGTCAACGAATTCGCCACCGTCCTGCCACGGGAACAGACTGTCGTCGAAATTCTCGAATCCGTGGAGCCGGACAACGACGTGATCGCCGCCTGCCGAAGGTTAAAGGACCTTGGCTACTTGATCGCCCTGGACGACTTCGTTTATGCCGAGAGGTTGCAGCCCCTTGTGGACCTGGCCAACATTATCAAGATCGATTTCCAGGTTTCGGGGCCGGCGGACCGGCGGCAGGCGGTGGCGCAGTTCGCTCCACTGGGGATCAAGATGCTGGCAGAAAAGGTGGAAACACGCGACGAGTTCGCGGAAGCCCGCGCCAGCGGTTATTCCTACTTTCAGGGTTATTTCTTCTGCCAGCCGCAGATCATCCCCAGCCGCCACATCCCGGCTTACAAATTGAACTGCCTGCGCATTCTGCAGGCAATCAATACTCCGGAATTGGACCGGCGCGCGGTGGCGGATTTGATTGAGCGCGAGGTCTCGCTTTGCTACAAGCTGCTGCGCTTCGTGAATTCCGCCCTATTTGGTTTCCGGCGCCAGATCGGTTCCACCCAGCACGCAGTGGAGTTGCTGGGGGACCGGGCATTCCGCAAATGGGCTTCAATCGCAACCGTGCTCGGCATGGCGGGGAACGAACCCAACGAACTGGTCCGCACGGCGCTGACGCGCGGCCGGTGCTGCGAACTGCTCGCCGCCAGCCTGGGACGCCGGAATGACGAGCAGAGCCTGTTCCTCCTGGGAATCCTCTCGCTGATGGACGCCATGCTGGGGCGGCCCCTTTCGGAAATCGTCGCGGATCTCGCCCTGCCCAACCCGGTGCGAGGGGCCCTCCTGGGCAAGCCCAATCGCTTCCGGGAAATCCTCGATCTGGTTGCGGCCTGTGAGTCGGGAAAGTGGAGCTTGGTAAGTGATCTCGCCCGACGCCTCCACTTGGATGAAGCGCTGCTCTCCGCCACCTTTCTCCAAGCCGTGGACTGGATGCAGAGAGTATTCCAAGTTTGAATCACGAATTCGCGGGCTCGATCCTGTATCGCTCTCCGGGCGCCGTGGGGAACTCGATGATCTCAGCTTTGGCATTGGCACTGACGGGTTGATTGTCCTTGAGCCGCGTGACTCGTGCGGGCTTCCCCGGCCAGGGATTCACGATTCGGGCGGCCGCGCCCTTTTCGCTGAGCAGAGTGACATCAGTGATGTTCTTCCCGTCAAACACCGCGCTAATCAGGAACGCTCCGACGGCGCGCAGGCCATCGAACCGGGCAGGGCCAAGCTTCTGGGTGTTGGGGAAGAGGCGGATTACACCGGTATAGCTCTGCATCAAACATTCATTCAGAACCGCGGGCAGCGAGAGGTTCTCGGTCCACACCCCCATGCGCATCATGAAATCGAAATCCACGGCGTCGTTGTAGCGGCCGTCGATCTGGCGGCAGCGATCATTGGCGATGCCGTTGGGGAGCAGGCAATAGCGAACTTCCCGTTTGAACCAATCCAGGTCGAGCATGCCCAGCCGGGCCCGAATCAACGGTTGATAGACAACGTCATTGCCACCTTCGAGACGAATGGTGTGGGCCGTGCGGCGCGCAATTTCCAGATACTCTTCGCCCTTGCCCAAGCCTACTTGTTCGCCCGGAAACACCGGCGCCAAGGTGACCGGGATGTTATAGACATGTTCGGCCGGAGCGTTAAGCACGTCCAGCCAGACCTCACCGTAGGGGCCACGCGTTTTGGGATAGGGGGCGAGATTGGCGCGAACTTCCGTCCACTGGGCGCGCTCGTCGGCATCGAGTTCCAGGATCTTCGATGCTTCGAGCGTGGCATCCAGAAGGAACTGGATCATCGCCAGGTCCATGATGCAGTCCTGGTTCAAGCGGAAATCCACGGTGCAACCCCAGTTCTCCGGCGAAGCTGAGGGCGCGATGTGATACTTGCCGTCCGGTTGTTTCTTTGCAAAAGCGACAACAAATTGGGTGGCGGCCCGCAACAGAGGATAGACTCTTTGCAAGAAGTCTTTATCCAGCGTGTAGATGTATTGCCACCAGAGACTCTGCACTGTCCATGGCGTCTCGCAAATCTCATACCCCCACGGCGGGGCCGGATAAGGTACCACCTGGCTGGGGACGGGATAGGCAGAGTGCGGGAAAAACGCTCCCGGCAATCCGAACTTTTCCTTCGCATAATTCTGGGACATGGGCAGCAGATTCTCCACCACCTCGACGTAAGGGAGGTTCTGGTCCACGTGATTACTGGAGAAGACCCCCCAGAATACCTGCTGCGTGTTGTAATTCATGTGGTAATCGCCGTGCCACGCGGTGCCGATCTTGCCGCTGGTCCAGTTGCCGAAGAGTCCGGGCGCGACCTTGCCCTCGCGCAGGCAGCAGGCCAGAAGATACTGGTTGAAATACCAGATGGTTTCGAGTTCCTTGTCCTCAAATTCCACTGCCGAGCGAGACCAGAATCCCTCCCAACCTTTCTCTGTTTCCTGCTGAAGTTGCTTTACCGGGATTTGGGCCAGCCGCTTCACCTCGCTTTTGGCGAAGGCGACGTTGTCCGCGTGGTCACGCGGGGTGAAGAGAGTAAGGTCCAGCCGGAAGGGCTGCTCTGCCAGGCTGCGAAGGAAGACACTGGGGGGACCGCCCGACGGCCAGTAGGATTCCCGGCTGCCGCGTCCCGACTCTCGCAGGGCTGCCTGCGCCTCCGCCAGGCCTTCCAGTCGCCAGGAGCCTTGTAGAAGGCCGCTCAAAGCAAAGTTGCGATCCTTGTCTGTGCTCGGTGGGTTTGGGTTCTCCGGGGTGGGGACCGTAGCCGGGAAATGCTGGTAGCCGGAGAATTCCGCAGAGCCTTGCGCCACGCTCCCGTCAATCTCCGGCGGGGGAAGTTGCGCCTCCGGATCGAGGTTTGGGCAGTACGCCACGGAGACGAAGGGGGCGGGATCGCTCGTTGAAACCGAGACCTGCCCCGTGGTCCAATTGACAAAGCACAGCACGCTAACCCTGCGGCGCTGGCCGCGCAGGTTGTCATGCTCCAACTCTAACGTATACAGGCCGTTCGAGGGGTCCAGGGTTTGGCGAAGCACGCGGACCTGGCGCGAGTCCCAATGGATCCACACGATCCCGCACGGCCACGGGCGAGGCCAGGATTTGGAGTAGGACGAAGTCACCTTCTGCGTGTATTCGCGGAAGAAATCAATGGAGGACTCGAGATAAAGCATGTCGGGCTTGCCCTGGCGCTTTGCTTCCTCGCCGGCCCGATGCCACAACTCCAGAAGTTCGCCGAAGGGGAGGACGTACTGGTAATGATCTTCACTGACACGAATGTCCCAGGAATCCTCTTTGCCCAGGTGGAGGCCCAAGGCATCAGGCCGCACCGTGACGCACACGCCGATGTCGCCATTGCCCAGGAGCATCCCTTCGAAGAAATTGGGTGTCGGCAGGTTCCGCACGATCCGATGCTGACGGGCGATTTGCGCGCCTTTCAGCTTCTCAGGCCCTGCGCTGCCCACGCCTCCACTGGGTAGTAACGGTCCCGCCGCCGTAGCTGCGGTGGTGACGAGGAATTCCCTGCGAGTAGGTGTAACTGCCATGACGCCTCCCCTGCCTCTGGTTTTGCCCACGTGTCTTCTGCCTCTGACCTAACGATAGACTCTGAAGTATTGCACCGTAACCGGCGCGCCGCCTGCATTCACGACCTTGAGCTCATGCCTGCTCTGCGTCAGGCCATGTTTCTGAAACACGGTGACGCCCGTGAGGGGCGGGAAATTCTTGAGTCCAAGGGAGGCCTTACCTTCCAGCTCCCCGTCGAGATAAACATCCGCCTCCCCGTTGCCCTCCGCCTTGCGCGCCACATATTCGACGCCGGTTCCCGAAAAGGAGACGGCGGCAGAATCCCCCTGCTTCCTGCTCTCACGGACATCACCCTCCACGATGGAGGGGCTTGTCATCTTCGCCCACTCACCCGACAACTTGACGTCAGGGCTTCCCGCACCTCGGATTTCAGAAGGAGGAAAGGGTTCAGTCCGCAACACCGCCGGAATCACCCACGCTTTGTAGATCCCCGAGGGCTTGTCTTCAAACTGGCAACCGGCCGTGAACATTGCCAGGCGGACCTCCGAGTCTTGCTGTTCCTGGAACTTAGGGCACAAGGCCGGTCCGTACATATGGCTTCCGGATGCGAGGAAGATATCCGGAAAAGACCGGATAAACGACCAGGGCCCCCAGGGATGCTCCGCCTGGTAGAAGTCATAGGTCATTCCGCTGGGTTCGAACCACTTGGTCAGCACCTTAGGGTTGTACCAGGAGATGAGGAGATAGATTCCCAAGGACGGCACGTAGGTAATGGGCGTCTGCCCGCACTTGGCGGGGCGCGCCAAAATGGGCTTTGCCGCATCCATCTGCTTCGACCAGCTTCCGGGATTCATCCCATCCCCGCCGGTGAAGTATTCCCAGTCGGAGGCGTTGAGCCTCGGCAGCGCCTTGCGCCTGACTCTTCCCAGGATGAGTGAATCTCCATCGTTCCAGAATCCATTGGTAGACGCCGCGTACACATATTCCAGGGAACCATCCCGGTTCACTTTGCCGCCGTCCTTGCCATAGTGCACAAAGAAGGGAGCGCCAAACTTCGGGCCCGGCCACATCGGATGGGCGTAATTCTCGTCGGCGGTCCGAACCCACGTCCGCCCCCGATCGATCGACTTAATCAAGCTGGAGTTGAATGCCGTCTGCCGCATCAGGGCATCGCCGCTTTCATTCCCGTAGACGTTTCGGGAGACGAAGGCATAGAACGCCCCGTCAATGCACTCCTGCCCGCAGGCCTTCCACGTAGCCTTGTCCTTACCCCGCTGGGTCGAGACCCCATACTCGGCCATGGGGTTCACATGAACCCCCACCAGGCTCCGTAGGGACGTTCCATCGAAACGGTTAAAGGCGAGATTCTCACCCACCTTGCCAAAGCCGCGGCCGTCGCAGTTAAACGCGTAGAGGCGATCATCGTCGGCCCAGAAAGGGTCCCAGGTGTCGCCATTGGAGTCATCCCATTTGTGGATGTTGTTCAAATCCAGATTCATCGCGGCGACGCGCCTGGGCGCTGAAGGTTCCGGGGGCAAGGTGAAAGGTTCGGCCGAGGCGCGATGCGTTGCCACGCCCAACGCGCCCAACATCCCCACGGTCCCCAGAAAAGTTCTCCGGCTGATGTCGTCGTTGAGCGGATTGATTTTCTTCATGGGTGGGAGCTCCTTTTGTGGTGACCCCGATGACATCAATGTGCCGCCTCGCGAACCATGGCAACACGCCTCTGTTACCCAAGGGACGTCAAACCGAGAATGGCGCGCGAATGCCCATCGGGACTGCGTTGTTTTATCCCACTGGGGCGGTGAAATCAAGTTTTGTGGCAGGGAAAGCCTGGCAAGCTGCGGACGTTCTGTGTCAATGGACGCGCCGCTCCTGGCCCGCCCAATATTTTTCGCGCAAGACTTTCTTGAGGATCTTTCCTGTTCCTCCTTTGGGCAGGGTGCCGGCGAATTCAATGGACTTGGGAATCTTGAATCCCGCCAAATGCTGCCGGCAATGGTCGATGATCTCGGCCTCACCGGCCTGGCAACCGGCCTTCAGCGTGATAATGGCTTTGGCGACTTCGCCCCATTTTTCGTCGGGAACGGCAATGACGGCGCACTCCAGCACGGAGGGGTGCTGGTACAGGACTCTCTCGATCTCGGCGGAGGCAATATTCTCTCCTCCGCTCAGGATCATATCCTTGGCGCGATCGACGATGAGGATATAACCCTCCTCGTCGACGGTGCCCAGGTCGCCGGTGTGGAACCAGCCATCCCGGATCGCATTGGCGGTTGCTTCCGGCTGGCGCCAGTAGCCTTCCATCACCACGTCGCCGCGCACCACGACTTCTCCCACCTCTTTTCCATCCGCAGCCACATCGCGCCCGTCGACATCAACCACTCGGATTTCCGTACCTGCCAACGCAAAGCCGGCTGTTGCTTTGCGGCGCAGGTTATCATCATCCGAATCGTCCGCCAGGTGCTCCTTGATGCGGGCGATTGTGATAACGGGCGAGGTTTCCGTCAAACCATACCCGCCCATGACCACGCAGCCGGGAAGCTTCCTTTCCACTTCGCCCATCAGAGCAGTGTTAGCGGGCGCCCCGCCGATCATGATTTCCCGCACGCTGCTCAGATCGTAGCGGGGGAAATCCGGATGATTCAGCAGCGCGATGACCATGGCGGGAACCATTTGCAGGCGGGTGACGCCTTCCCGCTGCACGAGCTCCAGGATGGTGGGCGGGTCGAACTTCTTCAGCATCACGTGCCGCGCGCCCAGCAGCGTCATGGTATGGGGTGCTCCCCAACTGTTTACGTGGAAAAGAGGCACCGTGTAGAGGTGCACATCGCAATCCGTACCCCTCAAGCCTATGATGGTGTAGAACGCGTGGAGGTAGAGGTTGCGGTGCGTCAGCATGACCCCTTTCGGGTATGCCGTCGTGCCACTGGTGTAAAAGAGTTCGGCTATGGAGTTCTCATCGATCCCTCGGAAATCAATCTGGGCGGGCTCGGAGGCGGCCAGGAGTTCGTCATAGTACTTGTCCAGCGCCCAGGCCGGCTTCGCGTCGCGCAGCGAGATGTAACGTTCTACCGAGGACACGTTCGCCCGGAGGGCCTCGACGAGCGGAATGAATTCGGGATCAAAACACAGAACGCGTGGGGCGGCGTCATTCAGAATGTGTGCCAGTTCCTCGGGGGCCAGGCGAATGTTCATGGCCAGCAGGATGGCGCCGATTTGTGGAACCCCGTAATAGGCTTCCAGCAGGCGGTGGCAGTTGAAGCTCAGGTAAGCGACCCGGTCGCCCTTTTGCACGCCCAGGCGCAAAAGCGCCGTAGATAGCCGGTCCGCACGCTCGTTGAATTGGCGATACGTGAACCGATCCTCGCCGCAAACTACGGCTATTTTGTTGCCGAAGAGTTGGGCGGCATGCCGCTTCAGGCGGACAGGCGTTAGGGGGAGCTGCATTTGGACCTCATGCTTTTCATGGGAATATGGTCTGAATATAACACAGGAAGATTCGCCGCAGGGTCCGACGCCGTCATTCTGAATGCTTTTCGGCTAGCTTAAGCATGTCCCCGATCGCATCGATTAATCGGCCGGAATAGTCCCGAATTGCTCCTGTCTCTCCGCCCGCCGGGTCAAGAGGGGGGCCAAAGGCTCTCAGGGCCGACTCGTGAGCTTTCCTGGCCTCGTCCAAGGCCGTCTTAAAACTCTGCGCGGCGGCGGCCTTTTTCGCCGGCGAGGTAAGGTACTCCGTCATCCCCTGGTGAAAATCCACTAAAGCCTGCATCAGAGGCTGGTCGACTCCGAAGCTGGTCTTTAGAAACTGCAAGTCGTCGATGCAACTCGGGCGGGGGTTTACCTGCAGCGCCATGTCTACGTCCTTTGCTCCACGCGTGTTCAGCTCTTTCAGAACCGTCCACCGCCGGACCAAGCGGCGGTGCACCTCCTCCGGACCCAGATTCAGCTTGGACATCTCCTTCACGTATCGCTCGTTGGCGATTTCCACTTTCCAGGTCTGCGCGTCCAGGGCCAAGTCTCGCCAGTGCCGGGGAATTGCATAGGCGCGGTCCCACACCATGGGCAAGTAGTTTGAACGAATCGACAGCGGTGTGTCGTCATGATTCGCGATCTCACCGCCGGCATCGGGTACAGGGGCGGATTCTCGATAATAAGCGGCCATGATGGGACCCGCCTTGGGTCCATACATCAGGTTGCAAGCCGCCGCATAGATGCTCCCTTCCCCAAAGATTTCCGGCGGCGCACCTTCTTCCGACATATATTGCCGCCAGAGTTGGAGCGTCGCGGCATAACGGGCCGGGTCGCCAAAGAATCCCGTGGAGCGCGTATTCCAGCTGTACTCCGCATTGATGGCCTCCATGGGTTCCCCATAAAAGTCCCCACTGAAGTTGTACATGCCCGTGGCGCCCTGAAACATCGCATTCAAGGCGGGAACCGCGGACAGGGGATTATCCGTCGAGTATCCATCCGCGCCGCCCAGGAAGAACAGGTAAGTGCCGATGTTCAGGTTTGCTTTCCTCATGACGGAATTGAAAGCGCTCAGCCAGGTTTGCCCGCCGTACTCGGTGGGGAAGATCTCCCGGAAGCAAATCTGGACGTTGTTCGCCCAGGGAAGCTGAAGCCCAATGTTCTTCCACAGCTCCAGCACGTGCGACCAGTCGTCCGTGGGGTGGGACTCGGCCATATAGACGGGAGAGACAAGATTGATCACGCAGTCCCGCGCGGCATCGTACCCGTCCGCGGGGTTTTTCACACTGCCGACGGCTTGAATGAGAGCCGCGTAGCCGTGCGCAAGGCCTCCCGCTCCGCCGTCCGAGGCTTCGACCGAGTCGTTGGGCCACCGCTTCCGGCAGCGGTCGCATCGTTGCAACCAGCCGGCTTGCGTCTCCTGAATATCCCCAAAATCCTCGTGGTGGATATACAAAGCTCCGGGCTCAACGGCCTCGACGAACTGGCGGAGTTCCTCCGCCTTCAGGTGGTTGAGTTCGTCGTTGGCCCGGCAACTTCCCAGGACTCGGGGGTTGACTCCTTTCTTGGGGTGCGGAAATCCCATGCATTCATACGTCGGCCCGTCTGGGTACGATTCCCGATTCTTGAACACCTCTCCCAGGTACGGCGTGGATTCGTAAAGGGGTCCCGTCTGATAGCTAATGCCATAACTGGCGCCATACCCTCCGAAGACCAGGTGGATGCCGCGCGCCCGGGCGTGCTGGGTCAGGCTTTTCATCAGTTCCCCATAGCCGGCAAATCTCTGCTTCAATCCCCAGCCAAAGCCGTCAAACACCACCATGTTGATCTTGAGCCGCAGCGCCTCATCCAGCTTGCGCTGGCAGAGCCGGCGGTAAGCGTCCGTGCCCTGCCCGCGTTCCAGCGCCCAGCGATTGGCCTCGCCATTGAGAAGCCAGTCGGCGGCCGCCCGATAGCGAAAGTCGGGGAAATCGCGAACATAGGCGCCGGAAATCTCAACACCATCGGGGGCCTTTTGGATCAGTTGCAAAACACTCATCGCTCCCAGCAGAACGCCTTGGCCGGAGCTTCCCACCACCCACATCGAATTCTCATCCGGCATCCGGATCACGTAGCTCTGGCCGAAATGCCCGGAGTCGGTGAGAATCTCCCGGTCCAAAAAGCTAAGCCCGCCTCCGGGATTGCGGTTCGCGCTGTAATCCCAAAGGTGGATGGCAGCTTCTTCCGACTGGGGCGATGCTTCCGTTAAAATCTCAACCTTCAGGGAGGAATCGGCGGCTTCCAGGTCGCGGCGAACAAAATCCGCTGCGAGTCTCAACTGCGGATCCAAGCTCGCGGTGGCAGGTCCCAGAACAATCCCCACACTCCCGCCGCGTGTGATTCGCAGGGAGTTTTGCATCGGCTCATAGTATTGGGGTGTGGGGATTATCCGCACTGCGCCGGTTGCGGTGACGGCAATGCCAAGTATTATCAAAGCCAGACAAATCGAGCGCCTGAGTATCATCATTTTCTCCCAGCCCGAATCTGGAGCGGGATACCCTACGCCAAATCTCCAATGACCCAACGTCGCGGGAGTAGAATACTATCTCGTTTTGCCAATTGATGTCTGTTCATGAGTACAGGCAATGTGGAGGTAATTAGAACCCATGAGGCGCCGGCAGGATGGAGGTAGTTCAAATCACTTTGGCCGCTTTGCTCTTTGGGCAATCGGCTTGGTCTGTGCGGGAGCAACCGGCCTGCTCGTTTCCCAGCCCCGGCTGCATGCCCAAAACCAGCCGATCAGTTGGAGTTCCCAGGAAAAGCCCATAGTCCAATCGCTGCGCGGGCTTCGATCGCTGCCCGACGATTCGAGGGCGAGAGAGACCCGGAAATTGGCTCTGGACATGCGCGCCCTGCCGGCGGGTGGCCACAAGCTGGCGTTGGCCAATGCTCTTGCGAACCTATCCACGGAGGGCGATCTTGGCCACGAGACCTTGCAGGAAGTGGCAACCACTCTGGCCGCAGCGCTGGCCGAGCACCCTGTGCCGGAGGAGAAGGGCGGGCCTGCCGAGCCTTACTTGGAACTGGCGCAGTTGGTGCGCTACGAGCATGTACAGGCTTCCGTGGATTCGCCGGAGTTTGGGAAGGCCATGGCGGAATTGGAAGCGGACGACCAAAAGCGGCAGGAGGCCGACTTCACCCTTACCGACTTGCAAGGGAAGAATTGGACTTTGACCAACCTGAGAGGCAAGGTCGTGTTGCTGAATTTCTGGGCCACGTGGTGCCCTCCTTGCCGGAAGGAGATGCCCGACCTCGAGTCACTCTACAAGCAGTTCAGGAAGCAGGGTCTTGTGATCCTTGCCATTTCCGACGAAGATACCGGCAAGGTGAAACCCTTCATCGCTGATAAAGACATTTCCTACACCGTCCTGCTTGACCCGGGGAGGAAAGTGAACACGCTATTTCACGTCATGGGGATTCCCAAGACGTTCATCTACGACCGAAGCGGCAAGTTGGTGGCCGAATCCGTTGACATGCGGACCCGCGGGCAATTCCTTATCATGCTGGCCCAGGCAGGTCTTCATTAGCGCCGGTCGCGGAAAGCCCGCTCGCGGTGGGTTCAATTCGCCCCGTCATGATGAGGGAACGCCTCGGGATCAATCGCGTCCCCGCCCACTCCCCTTTCAGCGCTTGCCCTTTGCCAGGGCATTCACCAGGTCATCGCCCCCGCCCGCGGCGCGGATCTCCTTCAGGTCGTCGTCGGTTGGGGTGAAACCGATTCCCCGGTCGTTAACGATTTGTACCACGCGTGCGCTGGGAACCCCACCTTGCAAAAGCCCGAGGATTTCCTGCTTGGTGAGGGTCTTGCTGGCGGGCTTGGTGGTGGTCTGCGAAGAGAGCATGACGGCAGGAGCGTAGCGAGCCACAAAGGTCATCTTGGCCTGAACGTGGGCGGCGTCGACCGCCACGATCTCGAAGGTCGTGTCCCCGGGCTGAAGCTTAATTGCCTCGGAGGTGAAGGAGGCTGCCTGCGGGCCCTTGGGAAGCAAACCGACGGGATTCCCATTAATCGTCACCACCGGGATGCCGGAGGGATCCGTTACAACGCCGCGGATAGTGATCGAAGAAGTGGCCAGGCTGACCGTCTCGTTGGAGTCCGTCACAGACGGATCAACCAGAACAATGGTGGGAGCCCCGGCGGCTGCCGGCCCTTCCACTCGTGGATTAGTGCCGGGCGAGCCGCCAAATTTCGCTGGATCGATGGGGAAATCGCCGTTCACATAGACTGTGAGCTCCGTCCCTTGCGGAATGGTCACGTCCTTCCCATGCATCAAGAGAAACAAGGGGGCGGCAGGCCAAACGAGCAGACCGGTAGCCACCATGCCACCCGTCATGGCTCCTGTGTGGCCGCCCCCCTTCACATCCTTCACCCCTCGCAAGGCAGCCTTTTCGCCATCGCCAAGGCGGACGGCGTCAATGTTGACGTCCAGCTTCCCGCCTCGTCCCATTCGGCGCTTGGCTTCAGCTTCTGTCACCGTACCCCAAACGGTGCTTCCCTTCGGAATAACCACGAGGTCCCCGACCCTGATCTCTTCCAGAACATCGAAATCCACCCGGTCATTGGTTTGCGCGGTGGCGGAAGACAGGTTTTCCTTCAGGCGGATCTTGACGGGTGTTCCATCCTCTAGCCGCGGTCCCACGGGCTGGGGAGTTTGCGGCGGGGCCTGGCCAGCCAGGAGAAAGGTGCAAGACCCCAGAACTCCGGCAGGGATAAGAAGGCCAAGAAAGAAGACTGCGGGAACACCCTTACGTCGCATAGAACCTCCACGCACCAGCAGTACGGATTGTCCTGAAATGTTCCCAGAATCTTAATTCAGTCGCCTTGTGTTTTCAAGGGGTGAAAAGCCCGATGCCCCTTACGAGTGCTCTTTTCCCTCGCAGCACCCGGCTTCGGTTTTCGCCGGGGGCGTGTAGAGTTGTTTCGGATCGACGAAATAGCCCTCGGTGTAACGATCGTGGTGGCGCACCCAGGCCATGGTATGGGCCAAGCCGTCCTCATCGCGACCCTTCGGGGCCAGGTCAAGAAAGTTGTAGGTGCCGACGAGAATATCCAGCCCGCGCGCGTAGGTGGAATAGGTATGGAAAACCTGGCCCGCCGCGTCCTTGTAGAATACGCTGGCGCCGGGCCTCTCCTCGGCGGGGAATTCCGCCTGCGCGTAGTTGTAGAGAACCTTCCCTCCCCTGCTCTTCTCCTCCGGGGTGAGTGAAACCTGATAGTCGAAATTGAAATCGCCTCCGAACGACGAGACCCATTTGAATCGCCATCCCATGCGCTTCTTGAATGTTTCGATTTCCGCGAAGGGAGCGCGCGACACCACCAGCATCGTGACGTCGCGGTTGGCAAGGTGTATGGTCGCGCCGTCGAAGTGGTCAGCCAAATAGGAGCAGCTCGGGCAGCCCTCCTTCCACCCGGGACCGAGCATGAAGTGGTACATGATCAGTTGGCTGCGTTTGCCAAAGAGGGCCGCGAGTGTTTCCTTGCCATTTGGCCCCTCGAAGACGTACTGCTTCTCGACTTTCTCCCACGGGAGCTCGCGTCGTTCGCGGCTGAGCTGATCGCGCAGCCGGGTGAATTGCTTTTCCTTGGCCAGGAGTTCCTTGCGCGCTGCAAGCCACTCGGCCGGAGACACAACCTTATGGGGTGTTGCCATCTGGGTACTCGCCATTTCGATTCTCCTTTGTTTGAATTTGTTTATTGCCCTTTGGATTTGCCAGTCGATTCAGTCCGGACCCGCCTCCCTGCGGCTCCCTCACCCATCGCGTCCCCAGAGTTGTAGATTTGCGGAGCACGCTCCAAATGCGCAGCTTCCTGATGACGAGCGCCGATACCCCGCCGGCCGAGGTGGCCCCGCCCGCCACGATCGCCAGGGTTGTGATGCAGGCTGGACACATGGGTTCCTCACAACATCTTGGACTGCGGTAGCTGCTGCTACCGGACGCCAAGGTCCTTCGCGCACGCCAATCAACCGCGCCCACGAGTCATTATGCCGGGCGCATTTCGGCAGCCTTGCGAATGCGTTCAAGCAGCGATCCCCAGCCCTTGCCAACATTTTTCCGGTGGTCGTCCTCAATAAACCCCAGCGCCGTGTGCCGGAATATGATGAGCGTGCCACCCTCGACCTCGGTCAGCCGATATTGCACGTTTGAGGCGAAGGGGTAAGACGCGAACAAAGGGCCGCAGATTTCGAGCAGGGTGGGGCGTTTGATGGCTTGTACATGCCCCCAGAAATGGCCATTGTCGCCACCCAGGTCGCGGTACCACCTTCCGCCGGGCCAGGCCTCGAGTTTCATCGGCATCGGTTTACCGTTATCAACCTCGTTGTATGGCCCCATTTGATCGAGAATGGCCGCGAAAGTTTTCTCGAGCGGCGCCCGGACAAGGACTTCCTGCTTGATTCTCAAGGTAAAATCTTCGATGGTCTGTACCGATGTAGGCATGTTTCCTCCTTGAAGTGCAGTGAGCAGTGATCAGCGGACAGTGGACAGGCAGAGCAGTAGCTAGTGGTCAGTGGCGAGTGGTCCGTTGCAGGCTCGCTAGCCCAAACCCTAATCCCTAATCCCCGTTCCCTGCTCGTTAAGCCCTGATCCTAATCACTAATCCCTGACCCCTGACCCATAATCACTGATTCGCCCTCTTCCGCGCGCTCCTTAATGCGGTTCAATTGGTGTTGCCAGAAGCGTTCGAACGTGCTCGCCCACTCGTGCAGAGGCCGGATGGCCTCAGCATTGGTTCTATAAAACTTTTGGCGACCTTCACGCCGCACATGGACTAGGCCTACGTCACGGAGGACCCGGAGGTGCTTCGAGACGGACGGTTGCTCCAAGCCCAGTGTTGCCACAATATCCCCCACGGCGTGATCCTGGAATGCCAGGTAGCTGAGGATCTCCCTCCGGCGAGGCTCCGCCACAGCATTGAAGGCATCCGAAGTGGTAGCGGCGCGGGACATGGTACTACTTTACATTCCTATATGGGAATATGTCAAGTACTTCTTGTCGGTTTTCGTCTGGCACCTGTGGGCCCGCTTACGCGGTCCCTGCGCCATCCGGCGCAGTCAGATGGCAACGGTTTCGCACTATAGCCTGGGTGCGTAGGTCATTCGCAAATCACAAATCGGCAATGCCTTTACTCGTATCTTAGCGCTTCCACGGGATGCAGGTGCGAGGCGCGGAGGGCGGGAACCAGTCCGCTCAGGAGGCCGACGATCAGGAGAATGACGGTAGAGATCGCAACCGTGCTGAAGGAAATGTAAAGGTGAATGTCGCCTTTGCCGGAGGTATCTTCGTACAGCGGGCCGTAGAGCGGCATGGTGCCGATGGCGGCGGACAAGCCGTAGGCGAGCAGGATGCCCAGGGCGCCGCCCACGATCGCCAGCACCAGCGCCTCCGCCATGAACTGGACCTGGATGTGCCGCCGCCGTGCCCCGAGCGCCCGGCGCAGGCCGATTTCACGGATGCGCTCGTCGACCGCAACCAGCATGATGTTCATCAGGCCAACCCCGCCGATGCCCAGCGTCAAGGCCCCCACGAAAGTGAACAGCGCTTCAAAGCCAATGGTGATGCCGTCGATGATGGGGCGGAACTGCTCTCGGCCGAACATGATGATGGCCCGCTCGTCGGTGGGAGAAAAGTGCTGGCGTTTGGCGATGGCGGCGCGCACTTGCGCCATCGAAGGTTTCTCGAATTGCGGCGCTTTGGGTTCATAGACCAGCACAGAGGCGTAGCGCGTGTTCCAGATGTCGCCGGCGGTGGAGTAGGGGATCCACGCGCACTCGTCGTCGGAGTTGAAGTAGTTGCTGTCTTGAATCTTGAGGTCCATCGTGCCGATGACGGTGAAGCGCATCCCGCTGATGCGGACCGTCTCGCCGATCGATGGCTGGCCGGCGAATAATTTCTGGCGCAGGCGGTAGCCGATAAAAACTACCCGGCGGCGCTCCAGTTCGTCCTCCGGGCTGATCCAGCGGCCCTGGCTGGGGACTTCATTGCGCATCTCGCCGTAGGGCGGGCAGACGCCGCGAATGGCGGTGGTGGCCATGCGGTCGCCATAGGAAATAGGCAGCCAGCGGACGCTCTCCATGCAGACGGTCTTCACCAGGGGAGCTTCCTGCTGGATGTCCTCCACATCCACCTTTTCAAATACCACGTGTTTGCCGGCGCGTTCGCCCCCGGCCTGCTCGCTGGTCTGCTGCGGCCAGCAAATCACGGCGCCCTTGCCGAAGGCGTCGAAGGAGGCCACTACCACGGAACGCAGGCTGCGGCCATAGGCGAGCAGCAAAGCCACCGCCGCAATTCCCCACACGATCCCCAGCATGGTCAGGAGGCTGCGCGTGGGCTGGCGCCTTAGCGAGATCCACGCTTGTTTCAGCACTTCGGCGAGCATTTAGGCCCCCTCAGCAAAGACAAGTCAAAAGGCAAATCGCAAAAGGCAAAGGTCAAAACCGGCTGGACTCCTACTCTTGCCTTTTGACTTTTGCGATTTGCCTTTTGACTTGTTCTCACGCTTCTCACCCTCCTGCCTCAAACCGCAGCGCCTCAATGGGATCCACATGCGCCGCCCGGGTGGCGGGATAGAGGGCGGAAAGCACCGCGATGGTGCCCAGTACGGCAAACGAGACGGAGCCGGATTGCCAGGTCGGGAGCATACCCGCAAAGAAGGGTGGCATCGGGATCAGGTTAACGAGCGCACAGAGGCCATAGGAAATGCCCATGCCAAATCCGCCACTGAGAAAAACAATGATGGCCGTCTCCACAAAGAACTGCTGAAGGATTGCTCCAGAGCTGGCGCCCACGGCCTTGCGCACGCCGATCTCGCGGGTGCGTTCCCGCACCGCCACCAGCATGACGTTCATCACTCCAATGCCGCCCAGCAGCAGAGTGGTGATGCCGATGGCCCCAAGAAAATACTTCATGGCGTCCATCAGCTTGGTGAACGCCTTGGCGCCTTCCACGGTATCCCAGACGGGAGTGGCTTCCTTGTCCAGGGGATCGTAATTGTGCAGCCGCCCTCCGGCGCGCTTTACCTGGGCCTTGCACGTTTCGTGATCGTCGAGGGACCGGGGAGCCACCAGGATGTGGTCCAGCGCCGTGGCTAAAGCGGGAGGCTTGTTGGGAAAATCGTTCAGCATGGCGCTGAAGGGAATAAAGACCTTATCGACGTCCCAACCGTCGTAACAACTGTTCTGGTCCTTGGTGGTCATCACTCCGATGACGGTATAGGGAATATCGTTGAGAAAGATTGTCTCGCCCACGGCGGAGCGGCTGGAAAAGAGTTGCTTCTTGACGTTGGTGCCGAGGAACGCCACCCGGCGGCCGGCCTGCTCATCCCCCCAGTCGTAGAAGCGTCCTGTCTCCACGCTTACGGAGCGAATCTCCACAAAGGTAGGATAGGAACCGGTGACTTCAGGGGAGGCGTTGTTATAAAGGCTGCGCACTTTCACACTGTCGCGGGAAAGCTCCGGCAGGACGTAGCGGCATGCGGTGGCTTCCTGCTGCACGGCGGCAATATCGCCCGCCTGCCAGGTTACTTCCCGGCCGGCCCGCAAGCCGCCTGCCTGCATACTTGTGCGCCCGTTGAAGAAGATAATCAGGTCTTTGGCGAAGGTCGCCTGCTGCCTCTCTTGGCCCACCCGCAGGCCTTCCCCCGCCGCCACCATCAGGGTGATGGAGATGATGCCCCAGGCGATCCCGAACATCGTCAGGAAGGTCCGCAGCTTGTGGGACCAGAGGGTGCGGAGAGTGTCGAGAAGTAAGTCTGTGAGGACCATACGTCCCTTGTCCTTCGTCATTTTTCCTTTGCTACAAGTCCTTAGCCCTGGCGGTCCGTAGGGATTTGAGTTGCAACGGACCAAGGGCCAAGGACGAGGGACAAAGGACACTACTTACTGCAACAGCACCTGCTGCCCCTCTTTCAATCCGCTGACTAACTCGGTTTTGACTCCGTTCGAGATCCCGAGCTTCACGGCGAGTTTCTGCTTGCCCGTCTTGCTGCCGGGGGCGGGGGTTTCCACATAGGTGTGGCGGTCTTTGTCGTAAATCACTGCAGCCTCAGGCAGTTGCAGAACTTTTTGTTTCTCTTCCAGGATGATTTCGGCGTTCGCGGTCATGTTGGCCTTCAGTTCGCCGGTGGGGTTCTGAATGGAAACTTTGACCTCGAAGGTGGTGACGTTGTCTTTCTCCACCCCCATGGGTGAAATCTTCGTGACTTTACCCTCAAACTTCTTGTCTTTCAGTGACTCAACCACGATGCGGGCCCGTTGTCCCATATAGACTTTGCTGATGTCGGCTTCATCGACCTTCCCTTTGACGTAGACCTCGCTCACGTCGCCAAGGGTCATCACCAGAGTCGCCTGCGAGCCGAGAATCAGGATCGAGCTGACCGCGTCTCCTACCTCCACATCGCGGGAAAGCACCAAGCCATCCATGGGGCTGACGATGGTCGAGTTGTTCAAGTCCTCCGTGGCGCTGTCCAGGGCCGCTTGCATTTGGGACACTTGGGCCCTGCTCCGGGCTATCTCCGCCCTGCTGACCGCCAGGTAACGCTGTGCGGACAACTGCTTATTCAAGGCAAGTTGGTAGGCCTTTTCGCCGTCGTCCAGGATCGAGGCGGAAACCAGTCCATCTGAGGCAAGTTTGCGATTGCGCTCGACGGTAGACTTAAGAAAAGGAAGGTCCGGCCCCTCCGCATCGACCTTATTTCGCTCGAAGGTGGCCTGGGCGGATTCCACCGCGGCTTGGGCCGCCTGCAGGTTGGCATGGGCCTCTGCCACGCGCGCCCGCAATTGCTCCTTGTCCAGCTCCACCAGGGTCTGGCCGGCCTTCACCCGGTCGCCGTAGTCGGCAAGAATCTTCTCCACAATGCCGCTGGCTTTGGATTTCACCTCCACCTTGACCAGCGGCTCGATCTTGCCGGTGGCCACGACGGACCGGGCCAGGTCATCACGGGTGACCTCCGCCAGCTTGGAGGGATCGATTGTGTTATTAGGCCGTAATGCCGCGGCAATGCCAATGCCGCCACCGACTACGATTACCCCCACAACCGTCAGCAAGATCCACTTCTTCTTGCGCTTGCCGTTATGATTATTCGCCATCTGAATCTCCAGGCTTCTCAGATCTTATCGGCTACCTAACCACCCATACGCGCAATGGGGCACGAATGTTCCCCAATTTATCCACCCATCGGAGGGTTGGCAAATGCCGATGGGAGGGCCGCGAGCACTCCTATCTAACTTAGACGGCGATTACATTGAGTGGTAATCATCCTGCTTACCCATGTTCCTTGGCTTTGGCTTGCCGCATTCCCATGGCTTCCAATTGGTTGTACACTAGGGCGGATTTTCACCCCTCTGGCGAATTCCCGAGGTCTACGTCATGAACTTCCCTGCCCCATACCTCTCCCGAGAGCGGCGAGCGCTCCGGATGGCCGCGCCGTTGCTTCTGGCGGCGGTGGTTTTTCTCGCTCCTGCCCGCGCGCAGCAGGTCCGCTGGGTGCGTTTGTCAAGCAGTCAAAGCGATTTGCCCGTGCCGGGGACCTCGCGCGAGCAGACCGGCGACGTGGTGGCGCGCCTTGACCCGGATTCGCCGGCCTCCGACTTCGTGCTGAGTTTTCGCGTCGTGGGCCCCGCGCTGGTGTGGTACCGGCGCAATTCCCACGGTTGGGACCGCTACCTCATCGAGAAGGACTTCCTCCCCATCGAAGCCGGTGGCACGGCGTTTGACGTGGATGGCGACGGCCACACGGACCTGGTCTTTGGCGCCGACTGGCAGGACAACAAGGTATGGTGGTGGGAGAATCCCTATCCGAATTTCGACCCCAACGTCCCCTGGAAGCGCCATCTCATCAAGGCGACCGGCGCGCACCAGCACCACGACATGATTTTTGCGGACCTCGAGGGCACGGGCCGCCCGCAGCTCATCTTCTGGAATCAGGGCGCGAAGACGATCTATCTCGCCAGGATTCCGCCGGACCCGCGCCACACGGAGCCCTGGCCCTTCGTTCCCATCTTCACCGGCGAAGCGGGCGAGGGGGCGCACGGCGCGGCCCTTTACGCCGAGGGCATGGACGCCTGCGACATTGATGGCGACGGACGCGTGGACCTGCTGGCGGGCAACTACTGGTTCAAATATCTGGGCGGGGACAAGTTCAAACCCATCCGCGTCGGAACCATCGGGGGGCGCATCCGGGCGGGGCGTTTCAAGCCGGGCAAATACCCGCAAATCGTCATCGCGCCCGGCGACGGGTCAGGGCCGCTCAAGATATACGAATGCACGGGCAATCCCGAGGATCCGAACTCCTGGGTGGGCCGTACGCTGCTTGACCGCGACATGATTCACGGGCACACGCTGGACATCGGTGACATCGACGGCGACGGCAATCTTGACATCCTGGCCGGCGAACAGGGTAAATGGGACACCGGGCCCAATGAACTCGACAATCCCCACGCCACCATGTGGATTCTCTACGGTGACGGCAAGGGCAACTTCCGGACCACGGTTCTGGCCGCGGGCGAAGGCTCGCACGACGGGAAAATCGCCGACCTCGATGGCGACGGCGACATGGATATTCTGCAAAAACCTTACGCCTGGAGCGCGCCCCGCGTCGATGTGTGGCTGAACAACGGTACGGGGCCGGTGCGCGCGTGGCATGCCCGAACCGCCCCCAGCGCCCGCCCCGTGGCTTTTCGCGAACCGGTGGGCATGGAGCTATGGACCTACCGCCGGGAACTCGCGAGGGATCTGCCCGGAACGCTCGCCCTGATTCGCCGGCTCGGGTTCACGGACATTGAGACGGCGAGTTTCTACGATCGCAGCGCCGTCGAATTCCGCGCCTTGCTCGACCATGCGGGCCTTGCGTGCAGTAGCCTGATTGCCGATTATGACCGCCTGGAGAGCGATTTCGCGGGCGTGGTGCGCGACGCGAAAACCCTGGGCGCGGCGTACGTGATCACCTCCAGCATCCCCCGCCAGGGCGATCTGACCGCCGACGACGTTCATCGCGCTGCGGCCAACTTCAACAATTGGGGTCAAAAGCTCAAGGAGCAGGGTTTGCAGTTCGGCTATCATCCCCACGGATTTGAGTTCGTCCATACACCCACCCAGACGCTCTTCGACGTGCTCGTGGCGGAGACCAAGCCGGAGTGCGTGACCTTTGAGATGGATACTTTCTGGTTCGTTCATGGGGGCGCGGACCCGGCGGCCTACCTCGAAAAGTACCCGCAGCGATTCCAGTTGGTCCACCTGAAGGACATGGCCAGGGGCGCCCCGCGCGACCTGACGGGCGCCGCGCCCGGCGAGTTAAGCGTGGCGCTCGGCATCGGGCAACTCGACTGGCCGCCCATCCTCCGCGCGGCCGTCGCTGCCGGGGTCAAGCGCTATTACATCGAAGATGAAAGTCCCGCGGCGCAGCAACAGGTGCCGGCCACGAAGGCGTTTCTGCAAGCGGTCCGCTATTGAGGCGAGACGGGGGGAGAAAGGGGCTCCTGCCATAGGCGTTAAAATAAGCATTGCCTTTTTGTCGTAGTTGTATTTAGGTTCCGGGACATGCAAACGCCGCCTCTGCACCACGAACGAGAATGGCCCTATGTTCTCACGTTGCTCCCCCGCGATTTGGAAAACTCGGCGTGAGAGAGCGAAGCTCTGCTGCGCCGTCGCCACATCCCCGATGCCCAAGCCTTGCTGCGCCTGGCGCTGGCGTATGCGGTGTCGGATCTTTCCTTGAAGGATGTCGCCGCGTGGGCGCATGCCATGGGCGTGGCCGAGATCACTGGCCCGGGGTTGTTTTATCGGTTGCAGGAAGCAGAAGGCTGGCTGCAGCGGGTGCTGGCGCAGACCTTGCAAAGCGAAGTGGAGAGCGGCGCCGGTAGCTCCCTGCGTGCGGGTGGTGGATGCGACGGTCATTCATGGCCCTGGGGCGAAGGGTACGGTCGCTACCGAGTCAGCGCCCAGGAGGTGATTCTGGGAGACCGCGCCTATGCCACCGCGCGCGGTCTGGGGCGGTACATGCGGCGCACGCTTATGTTGTGGCGCGCCTGAATCCGCACACGATCCGTGTCTGCGACGAACAGAGAAAGCGCCTCGCGCTGCGGGACAAGGAAAAGGAAGTTCCGCAGATCAGGGGGTTTTACTTCTCCTGGAGCGACTTGACGTAATCGGTGAGGTTGGCTACTCGCAAGCGAGCCTCTGACTCGTGTTGGTGACCCATGGCCAGGAATATCGGACCCCAGATAGGCATTTCTTTGGAGCCGTGGGCGGGACCCCCGACCGACCCGGTGATGACGTTAACCACCTGGACGGACGGAAATCTGCCGTGATTTCTTTCCGAAAGAAGTGTCAGGTCCGTTGGGGCCGTCTTCAAAGCCCCCGCGGCTGGTCCGTCTCCCTTTCCCTCCCGGCCATGACACGTAGCGCAATATGCCAGGTACATTTCCTTGCCGGACGTGGCAGAGGTGCGTGGCGCCGGTACGGTGACGATATCTGACTTTTGCGCGATAGCCCAGGCGCCCAACATGATCAGGGCGCAACATGAAAGTATGATTCGGGAAAGCATAACGTCCTTCCTTTTCAGAACTCAATACGCGCCTGGAAAGCGATCATGCGCGGGGAACTATCGCCGCCCAACCCGACTCCCAGCAGACCGGTGGGCGGCGAAACCGTGTAGGTCAGCGCCCCAAATCCGGTCTGAGTTGTAGGCTTGCCGGGAATGCCCGCCAACACCATGTTCGGTAGCCCGAAGTTCGGATGATTGAATAAGTTGAAGAACTGGGCCTCGATCCGCAGTTTCGCATGTTCGCGCAGATTGAACGACTTTGTAAGATAGAAATCATTCCATACGAAGTCTGGTCCGCGCAGGGAATTGCGTCCGAGATTGCCGAATTGGCAGTTAGCAGGGCTCTCGCCGCCGTAGCATCCCCCCGTGCTGGGATCCACGGAGGAGGTGAAAGCATCGGGATTGAGCCACTGAAGGGTCCCCGGCTGGCTGACCCCCGGGATGGGATTACGCTCGTACAACGGCGCCCCGGGCGCCAGACTTGCAAATTGCGGCCCCGCGCCCTGCACAATGCCACTCCCGTTGGCGGAATAGGGCGTGCTGAGCACGGAGAATGGAATGCCGCTGTGCCAGAAGACGGTGCCGGAAACTTGCCAGCCATTCAGCGCATAGCCGAGCCGTTCGTTATGGACTTTGACGGGTAACTGATAAACATACTGCCCCGTAAGGTTGTGCCGGATGTCGTAGTCGCACGGCCCATAGTTGCGTTTCAGGTCTCCGGGCAGGGGTGAAAGGATGGCTCCCGCGGCGAACTGGAGGAATCCGCCGTTGGAAACGGTGTCCATGCAATGGCTCCAAGTGTAGTTTAGCTGCCCCTCCAGGCCGTGACCGACGCGCTTCATGGCCGACAGTTGCAGACCATTGTAGTGACTATTGGCGCCGGTCGAGAACTGCGTGACGGCTCCGAACCGCGGGTCCTTGGGCTGATGATACGGAAAAGGAGTAAAGCAGCCGGCGCAGACCGTCTGGTAGCCGTTCACCTGGGTCATATAGACCTGGTTCACCGCCCGGGTGCCCACGTACTGCGCATTAACCTTGCCGGTGTTTCC
>DATJVT010000657.1:0-9512 GCA_035501695.1 Terriglobia bacterium
CGACGTTCAGGGCTCGGCGCCGACACAGATTGCCAAGGCGGAGAAACCCGCTTCAGCTCCCAGCGACTCGATGCGAAGGTCCGACAAGAGCCATGCTCCTGTCACCCCTTCCACCGCACCAACCGGTTCGGTTGAGATGGCCGCGAGGACCGAACCACCGACGCCAGCCAAAAGTAAGGCGGTGGCGCCGCCCGCCGCAACCCCGGACGATAACGCGCCCGCCGCCGTCGGCGCCCCTTTGCCCGCCAGGTCCAACGAGGACCTCAAGGAAGAGACTGCAACGGGCTCGGGGAGCATCACCGCCATACAGCCGGCTGCCCCCATGGAGTCCGGATCGCGAACCCTGACGCGAGCCCTGGGGTTGAAGATCGGCCGGATTGTGATTGACCCGGGACACGGCGGACACGACACCGGGACTATCGGGCCTACCGGATTGGAAGAAAAAGAGGTAGTGCTGGACGTGGGGCTAAAGCTGAAAAAGCTCCTGGAAAAGAACACCGGATGCGAAGTTGTCATGACGCGAAGTGATGATACCTTTATCCCCCTGGAAGAGCGCACGGCCATCGCCAATCAAAAAAGTGCCGACCTCTTCATCTCCGTGCACGCCAATGCCAGCACCGACATGAGTGCGCGAGGTATCGAGACCTACTACCTCAATTTCACTTCGAATGCCGACGCTCTGGAAGTGGCGGCTCGCGAAAACGCCTCCTCCCAGGAAGCCGTGCACCAACTCCAGGATTTGATCAAGAAGATCGCCATGTCGGAGAAGATCGAGGAATCGCAGGACTTTGCCCGGCAGGTCCAGCGCGAGGTCTTTACCCGGGTGACCAAGTTTAGCGGCGCGCAACGCGATCGCGGCATCAAGAAAGCCCCCTTTGTGGTGCTCATTGGCGCCAACATGCCCTCCATTCTGGCGGAAATCTCTTTCCTCACCAATCCCCGTGATGAGCGCCTCTTGCGCAAATCCGACTACCGCGAAAAGATCGCTTACGCGCTTTACGAGGGCATACTGGATTACCTGAAGGATCTCGGTGGAGTCAGGACCGCACAGCGAGTTGCCGCGGAGCAAACTTCCTCTGTTGCCCGGCCGAATTTCTGATATTCTGAACCCGATGACAGGACTGGGCCCGAAATACGCGTGGCTGGCGGCCTTGCTTACGGCCATCCCTTACCTCTCCTTCGCCCAGGAAAAACCTCTACACGTACCCGTGCTTCCGGCGGCGGACTGGCGCCAGGCGGATTCCCGCCCCATGCCGCTTGCAGCGGTCGCGCAATACGGCGGCGACCCGGCGGTGGAGCAGGAATATGGCGTGAGAGCGTTGGAGCTACGCACCTACCGGCTGGGGAAGACGCAATCGCAGGTCATCGTGGAAGTATCACCGGACCCGACCTCCGCCTACGGACTGCTGACCTTTTACGAGACACCGTTAATGGCGCCGGAAAAGGGAGTGGAGTTGGCCGTCGGCGATGCCAACCAAACCCTGATGGCGCGCGGCAACAATTTCCTCCGCTTCCTGCGCAACAAAGATGCTCCCCTGTCGCCAAGCGATTTTCAGGCGTTGCTGACCTTTGTGGGGGGGAGCAAAGTACCGGCGAGCATGGCCAAGAGCCTGCCCCGCCCGATGCCGGCGGACGGTTTGGTCCCCGGCAGCGAGAAATACGTGATGGGCCTTGAGGCCGCGAAGCGTGTCCTGCCTTCCTTCCGCACTGACCTGATCGGATTTGATCAGAGTGCGGAAGTCCAATTGGGCGAGTATCGGAGCGGCAAGGGCACGTCCACGTTATTATCGATCAGCTATCCCAACCCGCAGATCGCTCGCGTCCGATTCGGCGCGCTTTCGAATTTCATGGGGTTAAACCAGGATCGTGGAGAGAACTCGTCCTTTGGAAGGCGCGAAGGATCGTACGTGTTCCTGGTTTTGAACGCGCACGACGCGAAGTCCGCCTCCGCACTGATGGATCAGTTCAAGGTCGCCACAATAATTACGTGGGATAAACCCTACGTTACCGAGAGGTCTTTCACCTTGCAGTTGATCCATATGTTCCTATCCATCTTTGCCCTCACGGCCATCTTGATCGGCGCGTGCATCGTCGCGGGCTTACTTTTCTTCCTTTCGCGGCGAATTGCATCAAAGTTCTTCCCCAACGCACAGTGGGGAAAAACGGATGAAGACCAACTGATCCGCCTCAATCTAAATGCACAGTAAGTCTCTTATAATAAATGGTTTAGATGACGACTAGGGCCCGAAAGGGCAGTTTATTGGGCTTTTGCGAGGAATTGCCCTTTACGCCAAAAACCACCCATTAACTTTAACAAAATAAATAAGTTATGCTCATAAAAAAATCCCGAAAATTCCCTTGACATGGCCGGAGGGTTTTTCTAGACTCGCTAGGAGCTTAGATGGCGGAGCGCGTCTGCCATTCTATTCTCCTCCGAAAATGCTCACCCGCTGGAATGGCGGAAACGCTGGGCCTGCTGGGTGAGCATTTTTGCATCAAGGGGCCGACGTAGCTCAGTTGGTAGAGCATCGGTTTCGTAAACCGAGGGTCACCAGTTCAAGTCTGGTCGTCGGCTCCATTTTCCAAACTCATCTGGGCAGTGAATGCATCCCATCAGCGAACTAGGACACAGAGACGGGGATACCTTCCCGTTCCTCTTCAGTGGTGTCAACTCGATCAGCAAACAGATCAACCACCAAACTTGAATCCCAACGCGCGAAGGGCATCCCGATTGATGCGCGCGCTTTCAGCCGGTCCCCCCGGGGGCGGTGTGAAGGTGTCGAGTTCGACGATTGCCCAGCCCCGAAAGCTGCTTTCACGTAGACTCGCGATGACGGCGGGGAAATTCACTACCCCCTGGCCAATCTCGCAGAAGCGCGCTTTTAGCTTCGCCGCCGCCCCCGGATCCTGGCGCGCCAGATCGAGGGCGTCCTTCCGGACGTCCTTGAGGTGGAGCAGGACCAGCCGCTCACGATAGGTCCTGATCACCTCGGCCGGATCGGACCCGCCCAACGTCAGGTGCGCAACATCGGCGATCAATCCCACATATCGCGGGTCGGTGGCATCGAGCACCCGTCCCAGACCCTCCCGCGTCTCCCCAATTGTCTTCACGTGCGGATGGTAACCCACCGTCAGGTCCGCGTCCCTGGCCATCTTTCCCAACTCGTTCATCCTTGCGCCCATGGATTTGATCTCAGCGGCGCTGTAAGGAGTGCGCGGCTGGCCGCCATCGGTCAACTGCATAATCTCTCCTCCCAGGTCATGGAGGAATCCGGCATAGGTCCGAAACTGGGCGGTAAACATTTCCGGGCTGTCCGGCCGAAGTTTGACTTTGACGCACGATAGTGCGGCAACATCGAGCTTCAGCTTTTGGAGGTTTTCCTTGAGTTCCGTTGTCTTGCCGCCCGCGTAAGCTTCCTGTACATAACCCAATAACTGGACGCCCTGATACCCGAGAGCGGAAATGGTCTCGAAGGCTCGCAGGAGTTCTTCCGATGGCCATGAAATGTGAGAATAGCCAACCGGGTTCGCCAGCGGGGACGCTGCGGCAGCGGGAGGGCGTGGCCACGCAACGCAGGAAACGGCGCTCAATCCCGACCTTAGCAGAAAGTCTCGGCGCGTCAGGCTACCGGTTCTGGCCCCGGTCGTCATCCGCTCGTCCTCCGTTGCCGGCGAGATCGTTCTTTTCATTGCTGTCCCCTATTTCGCCGACGGCCCCGTTGAACTGGATGGGGCGGAGTCGGGAAGGAGGTTAAGAATGACCTGGAACCACCAATTTGGCTGGTAAGTTATTTCGATGGGGGCGCCGCGCAGGGCTCCCACCGTGCCCAGCAGGAGCTCGAAAGACGACACAGAAGCGGTTTCTTCCCCGACGACTTCAAAGCGTGCTTCACGGAGATTCCGGTAGGTCCGATCCAAGGGCCCGTTCGTCCCGCGCAAGGCCACGTGCACTTTCCTTTCCGCCACCGGATGAACCTTCACCAAGGTCGCTTTGTAATGACGGGCATTGTAAATATAACAAAGCGTTTCGGGCGTAGCGCGGCCGGCCACCGCATCCTCAATCAATTGCAACGTGGTGGAGAGGAATTCACCGACACGAGGACAGGCGCTGCGGGCACCGTCATCGAGACTCCGTATATGGCGCGAGGGGTTGGTGGATAATTGCTGCAACGTTGCCTTCTCCGCCTCCGGATACTGGTGCAGGTCAAAATCCTGGCTCGAGGAGTAGGGAACTGTGGTGGATAGCGCCCGGTGCTCGTCTACCCGGCTGATGATTCCTTCGAATAGATGGTCGCCGCTGGTCTTCTCCTTGGACAGTTCTTTCTGCATTGCCATCACCGACTGGCCCTTGGAGGATTTCATAAAACCGAAGAAGGCGCTTTCTATAGGCTGCCCGGAGTCGCTCCGCCGCAGAACTTCAGTTCCCGCGCCCCAGCGGTTAATCGAAAACGGCGTCCTGGCGGGGTCCGACCCAAAGAGGATCTGGATCATCGTCTGCCGATCGTCGACAGATGCCTTCCCGATCCGGACATATCCTCCCCCCACGTCATCCCGCCCGGCCCAAAAGAGCAAGAGGCGCAGCTTGCAGGTCATCACGTACTGATAATCGGATTCAACTTTGTCTTCACGGGCGATCCAGTTGGCAGCCTCCAGGATGGCAGCCTGGTCGGAGGAGTCCGGTGCGGATGGAACGTGGCCCGATTCTCCCCGCGCGGGGAATGCGGCAAGAAGTAGAATCCCCAAGGCAAGAAGAGCATTGCGGGAGCACATGACTCCATCATAAGCGCATTTCATATTTGTGCGGTGGCCCAAAAGCGGGGTTTGATGCGGTAAAGGTCGCGAATTCTCGAAACTAAATGTCGAGTCCCATCATGAGAAAATTAAGCTAACTGGATTTTTTTCAATAAGATATTCTGATTAAAGCCCCAGATCCCAGTTCCCAGTCCCTAATCCCCAGTCCCCGGCTCTCAGTCCTGCGGTGCCGCTTTAATGCCGTCACACGGTTCCAGACGCCAGATCTCGGAAGCGTATTCCTTGATGGTGCGGTCGGAGGAAAACTTCCCGGCGCGCGCCACATTCAGGATGGCCTTCCGGTCCCAGCCCTGGGTGTCGCGATAGGCCGCATCCACCCGTTCCTGGGTGTGGATGTAATCGCGCAGGTCGGCCAAAAGCATAAAGTGGTCCCCACCCTCGAGGAGAGATTGCACCAGGGGCTTGAAGATGCCAGGTTCCAACAGACTGAAAAAGTCCTTTTGGATGAGCTGGAAGGCGCGACGAATCTCTTCGTCGCTATTGTAAATGTCCCAGGGATTGTAACTCCCACGGCGGCGTTCCACCTCTTCGGTCTTCATGCCAAAGATGAAGATGTTGTCCTCGCCAACCTCCTCCAGGATTTCTACATTGGCGCCGTCCAAGGTTCCGATGGTAACCGCCCCATTGAGCTGCATCTTCATGTTGCCCGTCCCGGACGCCTCGGTGCCGGCCAGGGAGATCTGCTCGCTCAGGTCGGTGGCGGGGAAGATTCTCTGCGCCAGTGACACCCGGTAGTTCGGCAGGAAAACCACTTTGAGCTTGTCATGAAGCTGCGGATCGCCGTTGATAACCTCCGCGACCTGGTTGATCAGCTTGATGATCAGCTTGGCCATGAAGTAGCCGGGGGCGGCTTTGGCCCCGAAGACGAAGGTGCGTGGGTACACGTCGAGGCCGGGATTGGTCTTCAAGCGGTCGTAGAGCACGATAATGTAAAGGACGAGCAACAGTTGACGCTTGTATTCATGCAGCCGTTTGACCTGGACATCGAAAAGCGAGTCGGGGGAGACTTTGATCCCCGTTTCCTTGGCAATCAGCTTGGCCAGGAGTTCCTTGTTCCGGCGCTTGGCGGACCGGAAGCGGTGCTGGAATGAGGGGTCATCCGCCAGCGGCTCCAGCTTCCGAAGCTGATCCAGATCAGTGATCCAAGCGTCCCCGATGACACTGGAAATGAGGGAGGCGAGTGCCGGGTTGGCCTGCAGGAGCCAGCGCCGTGGGGTGATGCCGTTGGTCTTATTGTTGAACTTTTCCGGCCATAGCTCCGCGAAGTCCTTCAGGACCTCCGTCTTCAGGAGTTCGGTGTGGATCTTTGACACGCCGTTCACGGAACACGAACCCACCGTGGCCAGATGAGCCATGCGGACGTATTTTTCCCCATCCTCATCGATGATGCTCATGCGGCGCAGGCGGTCATTCTGCAAAGGCCAGCGTACGGAAACATCGCGCATGAACCGGGCATTGATTTCGTAGAGGATTTGCAAGTGCCGGGGAAGCAGATGCCGGAACATCTGGATAGGCCATTTCTCCAACGCCTCCGGCAGAATAGTATGGTTGGTATAGCCGGTAGAGGCAGTCGTAATTCGCCATGCCTGGTCCCATCCCAAGCCTTCACGATCAATCAGCAGGCGCATGAGTTCAAGGATGCCCAGAGAAGGATGTGTGTCATTAAGCTGCATGAACGCCTTCCGGGGGAACAGCTCCAGATCGCTATGATCAGTCTTGAACCGGCGAAGGATGTCCTGCAGGGTGCAGGAAACAAAGAAGTATTGCTGCTTCAGGCGCAGTTCCTTGCCTTCAAACACATTGTCGTTGGGGTAGAGGACCTTAGTGAGATTCTCCGCCAGGACTTTGTTGGCCACGGCGTCCACGTAAGACCCGCGGTTGAAATCGTCCAGGTCGAACTCTTCCGCCGCCTTGGAGGACCACAGACGCAAAGTATTGACCGTGTGCCCCCCGTATCCCACGATCGGGTAATCGTAAGGAATGCCGACCACCGACTTGGTATCTACCCAGTGCCATTCTGTCCCCCGCGGTCCCGGCCGGCTCTCTACGCGCCCCTCAAACTGCACTGGGAAAGAGTATTCGGGATGGGCGATTTCCCACGGATAACCAAACTTAAGCCACTCATCCGGAACCTCCACCTGGTATCCATTCCGGATGCGCTGGTTGAAGATGCCGAAGTCATAACGCAGGCCATATCCCACGGAGGGATAGTGGAGGGTGGCCAGCGAGTCGATAAAGCACGCCGCCAAGCGCCCCAAACCGCCATTACCCAAGCCCGCATCTACTTCCTCTTCCAACAGGTCTTCCCAGTGGAGCCCCACCTCTGCCATGGCCTGGCGGCAGGCCTCCTCCACGTGCAGGTTGATCACGTTATGTTCCAGCATGCGGCCGATAAGAAACTCCAGAGAGAGGTAATAGATTCTCTTCACCTGCCGGTTGTGGTGCATCTGCTGGGTGGCAATCCACCTCTCAATCATCCGGTCGCGCACCGCCAGGGCAAAGGCGTAATAACGGTCGCGGTTGGTTGCCGTGTAGCGGTCTTTGGCAAGCGTCCGTCGCAAATGATGCTGGAAGGAACTCCGTAACTCCCTGGCCGACTTCATCACCTCACTGGGCTCGGAGGGACTTGCTATTCTCTCGTCAGTAGCCATCATTGCCTCCCTTGGGAAAGACTGGTTTCGGGTTCCAGGTGTCAGGGGCTCGGTGCAGGGCTCTAGTGCATAGAGGGCAAGCTGCGCACAATGGATCGGACGCCAGCCGCCCTAACCTTGATATTGTACCCTTATCCACTCACAGGTTCCCAGATCCTGGCACCTGACGCCTGGCACCTGACACCTAACCCTTCTTGACTGCTCTTGCGATCAGGGCGCGGCCTTCTTCCTGAATCCTGCGCAGGTGCTCCATGCCGTTCATGCTCTCCGCGTAGAACTTATACACATCCTCTGTCCCGGAGGGCCGTGCCGCGAACCACCCGTGCTCGGTTACGACCTTGATCCCGCCGATCGCGGCTCCGTTACCGGGGGCGTCGGCGAACTTGGCCACAATCTTCTCGCCAGCCACCTCCGCATCCTTTATCTGATCGGGCGAAAGTCTGCCCAGCACCGCCTTTTCATCCGGAGTGGCAGGCATGTCCGTGCGCTCGTACTCCAATTCGCCAAATTCCTGGGTCAGGGCGCGATAGTGCTCCGCCGGATCGTGTCCTGTCTTCGCTATGATTTCGGCAGCCAGCAAACCCAGGATGAGGCCATCTTTATCGGTGGTCCAAACCCGTCCGTCGGTGCGGAGGAAGGACGCGCCGGCGCTCTCTTCGCCTCCAAAACCTAACCCGCCATCAAGAAGGCCGTCGACGAACCACTTGAAGCCCACCGGCACTTCCACCAGTTTGCGCTTCAGGCGCAGGGCGACACGGTCAATCAGGCTGCTGCTCACTACGGTCTTGCCTACCGCGGCTTTGGGCGGCCAACCGGGGCGATGCTGAAAGAGATAGTCGATGGCCACGGCGAGGTAATGGTTGGGATTCATCAGCCCACCCTCACGCGTCACGATCCCATGCCGGTCGGCATCGGTATCATTGGCAAAGGCTACGTCAAAGCTACCTTTTCGCTCGATCAGGCTCGCCATGGCGTAGGGCGAAGAGCAATCCATACGGATCTTCCCGTCCCAATCCACAGTCATGAAGCGAAAAGTCGGATCGACCAACTCATTAACCACGGCCAGATTGAGGTGGTAACGGTCGCGGATCGGGCCCCAGTAGTGGACGCTCGCGCCACCCAATGGATCGACCCCGATCTTAACACCCGCATTCCGGATGGCCGCCACGTCTACCACGGACTCCAAGTCTTCAACGTAGGAAGCCACGTAATCATGCGTGTGGGTTGAGTCGGCGGACCGCGCTCGGGCGTAAGGAACGCGTCGAACTTCCCGGAGGTTACCCTCCAGGAGCAGGTTGGCCCGCTCTTCGATCCATTTCGTCACGCCGGTATCCGCGGGCCCGCCGTGGGGAGGGTTGTATTTGAAACCTCCGTCTTCGGGAGGATTGTGAGAGGGCGTGATTACAATCCCATCCGCGCGACCCGCCGGCTGGGGACGATTGTAATTCAAAATCGCGTGAGAAACGGCGGGGGTGGGAGTGTAACCGCCACCGGCGTCGACCATGACGTGAACGTCGTTGGCCGCCAAGACTTCCAGGGCCGTGGCAAAACCGCACTCGGAGAGCGCGTGTGTGTCCTTGCCGATAAAGAGCGGGCCTCCGATCCCCTGCTGTTTCCGATACTCGCAGATGGCCTGGGAAATGGCGAGAATGTGGGATTCGTTGAAGCTGCACCTGAGCGCCGATCCCCGGTGTCCCGAGGTTCCAAAGGAGACACGCTGTTCGCGCACGGCCGGGTCGGGATGTTCAACAAAGTATGCGGTTATGAGCCTTGGGATATTGGCCAGGTTGCTGGCGTCTACCGGTTTGCCGGCTTGGGGATTCACATTCATCGTATGGTCCCTCCCGCCGTATTGTATCGCAGTCTCGGATCGTTTCCGCGGCTTCAGCGACTGGAGGGCGGGTCCAGATTCCCGTTAATATCGCCGTTCACCGTGAAGCATGATAGCGGGCTTTATTACAATGGCATTAAATCAGGCGACCGGGTTGACCCGGCGGAGTTTCCCGCTAACCCCCGAAAGGCCTCAAAGCGAAACCCAACTCGTGCCCC
>DATJVT010000658.1:0-10001 GCA_035501695.1 Terriglobia bacterium
CGTGTTCGCGGATCGGCAGGCAGGAACACGTGCTCCACCGACAACCCGCTCGGCGTCAGCAGCGCAAATTCCTCGGGCGTAAGAATGCGCCGCCGCGGAAGCAGGCGGCAGGAAATAAAGAACCAGGCGTCCGAAACCACCAGCCGTCGAAGGCGCGACATGCGCGGAATTATACCCCGGCGCAGCCGGGGTGCGAATCGGCATTCGCCTTCCGGCCGAGTGCCGCAGAGAAGAGCAAAGAACGCTCATCTCTGCGCTACGGCTGCTTGAACCGTTCCCCCGCCCCGGGTTTCCGGCGGCGAGTGTCGCCGAGCCGCAGAGTAATTTCTGAAGGACGAAATGACTCTGCGGTACGTCCTACCCCCTTGCAACTCCGGGGTACCTGGTTGGTGAGCCGCCGACAATGAGAGCGCTGCATGCGCGGAGACGGATCAGACTCGATCGGGGTTGTTGTACTAGGAGCGCGGCGTGAAGAACAACACACTCTTTCTTACAATTTTGATCCTTGTGAGCACGGGTTTGCCCACTCCTGGCGTCGGGGGGCAACAGAGCCTGTCAAGTGGCCCGTGTGCCCAGGAGAACATTCGTGCGCTAATGGGATCGCTCCCCTCCGGCAGTCGAATGCGCACTGCCCTGGAAAAGGGGGGACGAGGGGAAGGAACTCGGTATCCTTGGATGGACAGTATGCGGCGCGAGGGCATTAGGCGGGCTCTCGTGCAAACGGCATTCGTGTGGCGTGGCAATCCCATGGAGGTGACTGTTTCCCGAATCGTATACTTCTCGAAATACGATCAGGATTGCGCTCAGATCAGTGACCCGCAACAATTGTCACGCATCCGCACAAGTGGCCTGGAGGCGGAACTTGGCAAGGCGGCAGAGGAGTGCACGCTCAAGGGGCATTGGCTGGGTATCCACGTACATCGAACCAGCCATGGGGTGGGCGCTATCGAATTGCTTGATGACGAGTGCTTACCGCATCTTCCGTATATACTTACGCCCATGCCCGAAACGTCGCCTAGCCGGTTTCACGAAGCAGTCGCGATGAATGACGTGGCGGAAGTGGCGTCTCTATTGCGAGGGGCTGTTAGCCCTGCAGAGCGCGATGGCGCCCTGTGGGTCACCGTGGCAGGGGATGATCCCTGTATGACAACAACTCTCCTGGGGGCGGGGGCGAACCCTAATCTGCGGGAGCGCGATGGCTTCACGCTCCTCATGGTAGCAACCCGATATAAGGCATTCCGGAACGTAAAGGTGCTCTTGGCAGCTGGTGCTGACGTCAACGCAAAGGGTAACAATGGCGAGACGGCGCTTTCTATCGCACGGGAAGAACATGATGACGAGATTATCGCGTTGCTCAGGGAAGCGGGGGCTCGCGACTGAAGACGAAGAAGGGGGGAGGCGCCTCAATTTCTCGCCTTTCCAGAACGATGCGGTAAAAGAGGAGAAGGGGGTCATCCATGATAGGTACAAGTCAAGGGGAAACGGAGATTCCCCTTCCCTCGCGGGACGAGGGTCCCCCGGTGGGCGGATGGTTAGAGTTGTTGGCGGCTCGCGATCGCTTGGCGCGGGTGACGGTCGAGCAGCGTAGCCAGTCATCCATTGGCGGGAACGGCGCCGACTCGGCGTCGTCCACCAAGCAAGTAGCGCGGAACTCCCCCGATGTTCGACCTTTCCCGTAGCGCGTCCCGCTTTCCAGGGTATGCGGCTTTGGGGCTTGCAGACGCGCCGGAGGGCGGGTAAATTATCGCCGTGTCACACCTGCGCCGGCCCTTTCTCTACGGCCGTTTCCATTCATTTCAATCCGGTGCGCCGGGGGTTGGTGAAAGACCCGGAAGACTGGAAAGGGTCCAGCCTGCGGGAATTCGCCGGCGTTAGTGGGGAAGACCAGGAACGCGTTTGCGGTCTGCGCATCGACCGCGTACCGCTTCCGTTCCACATCCAGGCGCGCCTTTAGCGGCGCGATGCGAGATTCCCGATGAAGAGCCGCGGACCACAACGGCGGTGGTCTGCTACGACGCCGTGCCCTCTGCGATCAGACATTCGAGTGGGGTCGCGGGTAAAGGGCTCAGCGAACTCTGCGTGCACCGCCTTTCTCTCCGCCGCTGGAGCGGGGCAGAGAATTTCCCGCAGAGGCCACGGAGCTCGGGCGCCTTGGAGTGCGGTCGCAGCAGCTACCGCCTTTTCGCCCGGTTTCACGCCGGCAGTATAATTCACGGATGGAAGGCGGTAGCCGCTGCTACCGCACTCCAAAGGGAGAGGCAACGGCGCAGAGGTTACGGATTATTTCCGTTGCGGGAATAGCGTTCCAGGAAGTGGGTGTCGAAGTTGCCGGCCTGGAAGTCCGGGTCGGCCATGATTTTCTGGTGGACGGGGATGGTGGTGGAGATGCCCTCGATGATGAACATTTCGAGCGCCCGGCTCATGCGGCGGATGGCCTCATTGCGGTCCTTGCCCCACGCCACCAGCTTGGCGATCAGGGAATCGTAATAGGGGGGGATGACGGACTCCGCGTAGGCGGCGGTGTCCACGCGGACGCCGGTGCCGCCGGGCTCGTGGAAAGCGGTAATCTTCCCCGCCGAGGGGGCAAAGGTCTTGGGATTTTCGGCGACGATCCGGCACTCGATGGCGTGCCCGCGCAGGAAGAGGGTCTCGCCCTCAAACGGCACGTGCCCGCCCGCCGCAATCAGGATCTGGTTCTTAACCAGGTCCAATCCCGTCACCATTTCCGTTACGGGGTGCTCCACCTGGATGCGGGTGTTCATTTCCAGGAAGTAGAGGTTGCGCTTTTCGTCCATCAGGAGCTCGACGGTGCCGGCGCTGGTGTAACCGATCTCCTGGAGGGCGGCGATCACCTGGTGGCCGACGCTCCGGCGCATCTCGGCGTCAAGCTGGGTGGAGGGGGATTCCTCCACCAGCTTTTGATGCCGGCGCTGGATAGTGCACTCGCGCTCGCCCAGGTGCACCACCCGGCCGTGCGTGTCTCCGAGGACCTGGAATTCGATGTGGCGGGGGGAGGTGACGTACTTTTCCAGGTAAACGTCGGGCGAGCCGAACGATACCGCCGCCTCGTTCTGCGCCAACTGGAAGAGATGGGGCAGTTCGTCCGGCGCAGGCACAATCCGCATGCCGCGGCCCCCGCCTCCGGCCGCCGCCTTGACCATCACGGGGTAGCCGATCGCCTCGGCCTCCTTCAGGGCGGCTTCTTCCGATTCAATCACTTCCGATCCCGGCAGCACCGGCAGGCCCAGGGACTTCATGCGGGCGCGCGCCTTCAACTTGTCGCCCATCAGGTTGATCACTTCCGGGCGCGGGCCGATGTAGGCGAGGTTCGAAGTCTCGCAAACCTCGGCAAAATAGGCGCTCTCGGCCAGAAACCCGTAGCCGGGATGGATGGCCTCCGCCCCGGTGATTTCGGCGGCGGAAATGATGCTGGCCACGTTCAGATAGCTGTCGGCACTGCGCGGCGGGCCGATGCACACCGCCTCGTCGGCAAAACGCACGTGCAGGGAGTAGCGGTCGGCCTCGGAATAAACGGCGACGGTGGGAATCCCCAGCTCCTTGCAGGCGCAAATCACCCGCAAGGCGATTTCTCCACGATTGGCAACCAGGATCTTTTTGAACATGGGAAGAAAAGTCGATAGTTGATAGTCGAGAGTCAATAGTTGATAGCTGCGAGAATTGCCGCCTCGGCAAGCGGGCTTTCGACTATCAACAATGAACTATAGACTACCGACTATCAACTGCCTTTTCCACTCTCGCCCGGAGAGCGTTCAGCATCCGGGCAATCTCCACAATTTCTTCCAGAAGCTCTATAGTTGGCTCAGGCGGCAAAAATCCCAGATCCCGACTGAGCAGGATGAGGTATTCGGTTTCAGCGAGCGATCCCTCCGCAATGTTAATGAATCGGGCATAATCCTGCCTGCCGATCCGCTTTGTCCCCTCCGCAATGTTCGTGGGAACTGAGACCACTGCACGGCAGAGTTGCGAGGTAATACCAAATCGCTCGGAACTGGGAAAATCCTTGGTCAGCCGGTAGACTTCCAAGGCGAGCGCGTGGCTCCTCTGCCAAACCCTTAAATCCTGAAAACGCTGCATGTGGAGGCCGTCGACAGTTGATAGTTCATAGTTCAGAGTCACTGGAGAGCTCATCACGATGCATCGCAGGCTCGAAAGAATCGCCAAGCTGCTCTGCGTGCTGTCGACCATGGGCTTTCGACTATGAACTATCGACTATGAACTGGTTTTCTACTTCTTCCTTGCCGGCTCGATCGCAAACAGGGACTGGCCGTACTCCACCGGCTGGCCATTCTCCACGTAAGTGCGGACAATTTGCCCAGCAACCTCGGCTTCCAGTTCGTTCATGAGTTTCATGGCTTCGATGATGCAAATCACCTGGCCGACCTGCACCGTGTCGCCGATTTTCGCAAAAGGCGGCGCATTGGGAGAGGGGGCGGAATAGAAAGTACCGACGATGGGGGACTTCATGACAAAAAGTCCCTCCGTAGACTCTGCCGCCGTCTCCGGCGTCACCGCGGCTGCCGCGGGCGGTGGCAACACCCCCTCCCCTGAGGCCGGGCGAACCGGAAGTGGAGCAACTCCCTCCGTGGCCGGACCGGGCGCGAGAGCACCTTCGAGCACCTTGCCCGGGGGGGGGGCATAGGCATTGCCCCGCCGAACTCGAAGCTTCACTCCTTGCTGCTCGATCTCAAACTCGGTGATCTCCTTCACCGCCAGGAGGTCCAGCAATTCCTGGATGTCGTTCAGGTTCCAGACCCGCCCGGGTTCAGGAACGTTGCGTGGTGGATTCTTGCCGGGCATCTTCGTTCCGCCTCGATTCAGTTTTACCTTCAGCACCCAACATCAGGGACCAAGTGCCGATTTCGAAAGCCGGGAATCGATCTTCCCCCTCGAGTTGCGGGCTTCAACCCTCGCTGTTCCCCGACACCTGACACCTAGCACCTGACAACTGCGGCTAACTGACTATCCAATCCTTTTTGGAGGCTGGGGTGAGAACCTCGGGGCCAACGGGGCCCACCAGCACAGTATCCTCTATACGAATGCCTCCGAAGCCTTCCAGGTATACTCCCGGTTCCACCGTGACCACGGAACCGGACCTCAAACGGGTGACCTCACCCTTTCGCAAGCGGGGCAGTTCGTGAATCTCCAACCCTACGCCGTGGCCGGTACTGTGAGTAAAGTACCGCGCCAGGCCATACGTTGCCAGGACGCGACGAGCAGTGGAATCGATGTGACCCGCGGGTACAGCATCCTGTACCGCCTGGACGGCCCGCGTTTGCGCCTCCAGCACAGCGGAGTACAACTTCCGAACGCGGCGGCTCGGTTCACCCAAAAAAGCAGTCCGCGTCATGTCAGCGGAATAGCCGTTGAGTATAGCACCTAGGTCGAGGATTACCAACTCACTTTCTTGCAGTGTCTTAGAGGATGGACGGGCATGGGGGTGCGCGGACTGCGATCCGGATGCAACAATGGTCTCAAAGGCCGCCCCCTCGGCACCCTTCTTGCGCATCCGGTACTCGACTTCCGCTGCCAGGTCCCGTTCCATCACGCCGGGCCGGATTTGGGGCATAACCTCTGCAAAGACCTCCGCCGTCACTTTCGCGGCGGCGCGAATGGCATCGATTTCGCCGCGGTCCTTGACCACGCGGAGTTCCTCAATCATCTCCCCCGCCATTTTCAGGGCCAGACGATCTCCGCCCTCTTTGCGCAATTCTTCGTGTTGCTGGCAAGTGAGGTTCGCGGCCTCGTAAGCGGCTTCCCTCACCCGGCTTTTCCGGAGCCACTTTGCCGCCGCCTTGAGAATCCCCTTCCTTTCCTCGACCACGTCGACGCCCTCCGCCTGTTGATGGGCCTGAAGGGTATAGCGCGGATCCACCCATAGGATCGCTTGCTGGGGGCCCAGCAGGAGAATACCCGCGCTGCCGGTGAAACCCGTCAGGTAGCGAACGTTGGTGAGATTGGTCACCAGCAAAAAAGGGTGGTGGCGAGTCTCCATCAGCGCGCGCAGGCGCTCCTGACGGGCGCGAATTGACGAAGTGGATTCAGGAAAAGTGGCCATATACAAAAAGGAGGAGACCAGGTCTCCTCCTCTTGTTGAACCGCCCGACGCGCGCGCCGGCATTTCCAATTGCCAAGCTTGCTCACCGGCGACGGGGGGAGCAGGATTGTAATCAGGGTAGCGGAAAGGGCGAGGTCAACCACCGCGGCCTGCCGCATCCTGTGTAGCCACCCACGTTAGGTTTCCAGCACCTTCGGCGATACGAAGAAGAGCAATTCCTGGTCCTGGTCCTGAACGTTGCTGGTCTTGAACAAATGCCCAATCACGGGAATGCTACCCACCCAAGGCACATAGGTGGCTGACTTGGTTCGGCTGGTTACCGTAATGCCGCCGAAGACCACTGTGCCGCCGTCGGGGACCAGAACCGAGGTGGTGGCTTCCTGCGTGTTGATGCTCGGTCCTGCGTTCGTGAGGGCAGCCCCCACGGTGTTATTGAGCACGTGGATGATCAAGAAGATGTTGTTCTCTTCCGTCACCTGGGGGGTCACGGTGAGTTGTAAGGTGGCATTATAGTACTGAATCGTCACGGTGTTGTTGATGCTCGTCTGAATGGGCACCTGCACGCCTTGCTGGACCATTCCCTGCACATTGTTCTGCGTCACGATGGTGGGACGGGAAATGGTCTTGGCTTGATCGCGTTCTTCCTGCGCCGTGATAACCGCATTGATCACGTATTTGGCCGAGGCATTGGTAATGGCAATTGCCCCAAAGCCAGTGGTGGTGTTCTGGGGAATCGTCAGGCTGCTGAAAGGAGAAGTGGTACTCGGGATCGAATTGGTGGGTGTGACGCTGGAACCAACCCCCGTGGAACCTCCGACCATGGTGGGACCATTGGGGTTTGAACCGCGCGTGGTACCGGAGAGCGCCACGCTCAGGGTGCGGCTAAAGTCGGCGTTGGCCAGGACCACCCGCGCCTCAATGGAGACCTGCTTGGCTTTCTTGTCCAGCTTCGCCAGGACGCTCTGGATGATGGGAATCTGCGTCTGCACATCGGAAATAACCAGGGTATTGTCGCGCACGTCTACCAACACCGTCCCGCGGCGGCTGAGTGCGCCGCCACCTGCCCAAGTCTTGAGCAGGGCGGCGACATCTGCAGCTTTGGCATAGTTCAGGGGCTGGAAAACGGTCACCAACGGGGCCGCGGCAATGCGGGCGTCAGCCAGTTTAGTCACCGCATCCTGCTCTGAGGTCAAGGTCTCTACCCGCGCGATCCTCAGGACGTTGCCCTCCAAAACCTTGCCCAAACGATTGTCCTTCAGAACAATGTCCAAAGCCTGATCCCAGGGTACGGAATCCAGGACCAGGGTGACTGACCCCGTCACGTTAGGATCGATGATGATGTTCAGCCCGCTGATTTCGTGAATCAGGCGGAAAAAATCTTTTAGGTCAACATCCTTCAGATTCAATGAAATGGGCTCGCCCGTATAGGCCAGCTTGGCCTCCTCGGTCGTCGGGGCGGCAGGAGGATTGGCGGGCGGAGGATTTTGGGCCGCCTCAGGGGCTGCTTCCTTGCCCAACCCCAGCGTTTGGGCCGCGCGTTCAGCACGCAATGCCTGCGGCGTGGCGCTGGCTGGCGGTGGGAGGGGAGCCGCCACGGCCTGCTGCGAGGGGGCCGGAGGAGGCAAGGTGCTCTGGACGTCTGCTTTCACAGCTTCCTGCGGCTCAATCCGGGCAGGGGGTGTTACGACGTGCGTCCGTTCAGCAACCGCCGCACTGGGATCTGCCGTATTGGCGGAGGAGGCAGTCACGGGAGCTGGCACCGTGGCGGGTTTCGCATTGGCCTGCTCCACCACGGGGGGCGCGGGCGTCGTCACCTTGGGAGTGGCAACGGGAGTCGGGGCCACGACAGCCTTCTGGTAAGCCGTTTCCGCGGGAGGGGTGGCCACGGTCACTTTAGGAGTGGCGACAGGTGCCGGCGGCACGGCAGGCTTCTGGTAAGCCACTTCCGCGTGGGTCGCCGGCACGGTCACTTTAGGAGTGGCGGCGGAATTTGGGGCCACGGGGGCAACCGGAGCTGTCCGGCTGGCCACCGAAGGCGCGGCAGGGCTTTCCGCTTTGGAAGCGAGGGCATCGGCCTTCACGCCTCCACGCGGGCGCAGCTCGATCCGTACTCCCGTGGGGGTGGCGTGCACATCAAAGGAGGGGTTCCCATTCATGTCCGCAACGACGCGGACTACATCCGGGTCACCCACATGAAATTGTCCGATGCGAACCGCCTTTAGAACTTCCGTGTCCGCGGGGTAATTCTTGGGCAGGGCGGTAAGCCGCGCGCCGTCCAGGTCCACCACCAGCCGCGGCGGGTTGGGCAGCACCGCGACTCGGAAGCCGACATTCCGGGTAGTGGAAATGTCGACATTCGTCTCCCCGGACTCATGCTTGTCCAACATTACGTTGGAGACCAGGAGTGGGCCGCTGGAGGTCGCGGGGGAGGCCGGGGCGGAGGGTTCCGCCGGAACTGCCACCGGCGCCGGGGCAGGGGCAGCCGGCGCACTAGCGGACAGCTCAGTCCCCGTCTGTAGTTCCAGATTCGCGCCATCTTTCCGGACGACGAAGGGTTGGGCCTGCTTCATTTCCAATTGAATGCGGACCACCGGCGCCCCGGAAGCATCCTTGTACGATAGGAGCTTGTAGCCCGAGAACTCGGGATTCACCCATTGCTGGCTGCGGGCAACCCCTTCTGCCCTGACTCCCGCGAGATCGATGAAAAGAGTATCGGGACTCACCTGGACTGCTTTGTAAGTATAAGTGCCATCGACGCGGAAAAGCAGTTCAGTTCCCGTGGGTCTGGCGGAAAGCGTGACCGCCTTCAAAGTTGCCGGCTCCGGGGCCGCCCAGATGGAGCCCACGAAGATGGGAACGATCCCCACCATCAGCCATGTCACTTTCAGCAGATTAGTCGCTATTCGTCTCATCTTCCTTCTCCCGAAGCTGGACTCAGCCGCTTCACTACCTCATGGGTCGTCACCCGGCCATTCGCATCGAGGACGTTTTCATTGAAGAAGACTGCGTCCGGCGTGATCTTGCTTACGACGCCGTTGTACACCGATTCGTTTTCAGTCAGGAAATAAGCCCTTTTCGTGTCATTGGTGACCACGGCGATCATTTTATTCTGGGCTTGCTCGCGAACCACACCCTCCAACTTCAACTGTGCAATGACCAAGCCCCGTGTTCCGGGCGGCAGAGCCCCACCCGCCGGGGCCGATTGGTTCATGGTCTCGGAGGGCTTTCCGGTGGGAACCTCCGGAAGCTTGAAGGGATCGCGTTTGCCCACCCCCAAATTAACTGTGGAGGCTGTTTCTGTCGCTTTCTTGTTTGGAGTGGAGGCTTTGGCACTCTTCGTCGTTGCCGCGTTTCCCTTCTTCTGTCCGGAGGCAGGGGAAACTTGGGCGTGGGGCTGGGGGCTCTTTGAGGTTGGCTGTTGGCTCCATCCGGGGGAGGCCCCCAGTACGAACACGAGTGCCGCCAATAGCGGAAAACCCCTTACCGGCACGCTTCGAGTATGTAACATCCTGTTTATAGCCATTGTCCTCATCCTGCCTGCTATTTCATCGCTTCGGAGATGGCTCCGCCGCTGCCAGAGGCTTGTTGTAGTATGTAGTCAGCACGCAGTTCGCCCCCACGGTCGTGGAGGAGGATACCTTATAGGTCCCCATGCCCCCGCCCTCCGGCGAGCCGAGGGAGAGGCCGGAGACACTCATGATCCGCTGCTCGTGTGCCAGCCGTTCAAAAAAGTTCAACAAGTTATAGTAAGTTCCGTCCAGGTGTACGGTGAATGGCATTTCCACATAGTAGTCTTTCAAGGTGGGAGGCTTGGGAATAAAAGTGCGGATCTGTGTTCCCGTGCTCGTCCCCTCGGCAAAAATAGATCGCATGAACTCATCAGTGGCTTGCTCATCGGGGACGATGGATCGGAGGGTTGCTAACT
>DATJVT010000659.1:0-5720 GCA_035501695.1 Terriglobia bacterium
GCCCGAGTTTCGAACCTTTCCCTCTGGTCCCACGGAGTCCTTGAACCCATTGCGCGCAGTCCAGGGAACCGCGGCTTTCACCGTCTCGAAGACTTCCAGCGCAAAAACCTTTCCGGGATCGGCAGGATTGATCCCTTCCCACATCGCTCTTCCCAGCACCCAGGCGATGCCGCAGGAGAAAGCCAAGGCTGTTCCCAAAAGAACGATCAGGGTCCGCGGCGGAAAAGATTTCTTATCCGGCAGATTGGCCGCATCGAGCACCTTCACACTGGGGATCTCTTTCGCTTCCTGCACTTTCGCCATCTCGTATTCTTGCGTCAGCGTCTCGAGGACGACTTCCTGGACTTTGGTTCTTCGATATAAATCGGCATAGGTAACCCCGAGCAAGGGCAACTTACGGATGGACGGGTAGAGTGCGTCGTCCGATTTCGGGCTCTGCGATGATCCGCTCTCGTCTAGTCCCCCGACTTTCCGGAGCTGATTCTCCAGTTCCGCCACGCGTGCCTGCACCGAACGAACTCGCACGTTGTTGTCGGAGTAGATCTGCCGCAACCCTTCGAGTTCCGAACGCACGGCAATCAGTTGGCCCTGAAGAGTCGCGGCCGCTTCCACCATGGCCTTACCCTGCTCCTTGATGTCGATCGCCTCGTTCTTGCTCGCGAACTGGCTGAATTCCTTCTCAGCGACTTCCAAATCCTGGTTGACCGCGTTCAAGCGCCCTTCGAGGAAGATCCTCTCGCGCCGCGCCGAGGAGGTACTCACCTCGGCCACCAGGCGATTCAACTCTTCCACGTATGATTCCGCCATGGCTTGTGCCCGGTGCGGGTCCTTGTCGGTGACTGTGATGGTGATGATCTGACTCTTCCGGTCCACGGAAGCATCGGTGTTAGCTGCCAGCTCTTTGCGCGTGTCTTCCATCCGGCTGTGTCCATATAGTTTCGACAGATTGAACTTCTGGATGAGCTGATCTGCCACCGTGCGGCTGGAGAGGACTCCGACCAGGAGGTCACTGTTGCTCTTCATTCCGAGCACTTCGCTCGCGAGTCCCCCCAGGTTGCCCATCCCTCCCGACAAGGCTGCGACCGCCATCGAGAGCCCCGAGCCCGATTGATTGTCGGGCGGCATTAAGCGCGCCGTAGACTGGTAACGGTTGGGAAGGAGAAGCGCCACGAGCACGGAAATCAGCATGCCCGCGCCGATGACGCGCGCCAGGAATCCCCGGGCCGCCCACAGCAACCGCATCTGGGCCACCGTTTCGGCATGAGCCGGGATCTCTTGAAGAGCTCCTTGAGGCTCCGTCCCGCTGGTCAATACATCATTGTCCAGATCTTCGGAGACCGCCGCATCCAGCCTCGAAAGGTCAGCCGCGGTTTTTGGTTCGAGTCTCTTCATGAATGTCCTTGCTTCATCTCTCCGAATTTCACAACTTAGGATTGCGGACTCGGCCCGCTCTCAGTCCTATTTTTTCAATCCCCACCAGGCCGGCCACCAGGTTATCTGGACCGAGGTGGTAACGTTGTTTTTAGCCTCCGGCGCCAGGACAGGCATGAGCCATTGTTCGTATTGCACAAAGGCTGAGAACGTCAGAGAAGTGCCGACCTGATAATTGAATTTCACCGATCCATCATTCATGGTGCCACCGCGAGGGATAAACGTACTGGCCACCTGAGCATGGCGGTATCCGAGCTGCAAGGTGGTCCGAGGACTGAACCAGTATGTGGTCCAGCCCTGGTAGCCCGTGCCCACACGGCCGATCCAATCACCCATCAAGTTCTTCTTGTTCGTGTAATTGTCATGATAGAAACTTTCCCAGTACGCGAAATTGCCGGTGTTGTTGGGCGCGGCAGGGGGATTGGTGACGACTGCCTCGCCGCGCAAATCCATCCGCGGCACATGTGGAATGTGGGATAAATAGAATCCCGGATTGATCAGCGCCCGCAACGGAGTGAATGCCACAAGAGGGGTCGGGTCGTCGCGCGACATGGCGGTTCCATAAACGGTAAGCCAGTCGCGAAGCTTGGGAACCTGGTAGGAGAAATTGAATCCGCCATTGCGCTGGCCGGGGTTGTTCCAGGCCGGGTACCACACGGATGACTTGGTGGCGAAATAGGTGTTAAAGACTGAACCCCAGGTTATGGGACGGCCTACACCGCCAAATTCAGCGGTCCGCGAGAAGCCGAACTCCCAGTACTTCGTGGGCTTGCACATCACCATTTCACCGTGAAAGAGGGGGCGAGGCGGAAACTCGTTTCCGGCGAGCTGACCCATGAAGAAGTCCCCTTTCACCGGACCGAAGTACTTGAATATCCAGGGAAGAGTCACAGGGGAGTCCGACATGACACGAAACATGTAGATGGGTTCGGCGTTGTTGCTGAGGAGCAGAGATCCGCCGTCGTTAGGCCCCCACCAGCCGCTTTGTTTGCCAAACGAGAAATTGAACTTGGAGAGCTTGGTGAGGGCGTAGGTGTCTAGAAGATTGAACCGGTTGATGGTCTCCACCGGGGAAGCCGGCTGGACGGGGTTATCGTCGATCTGGGCGATCAGGTCGCGGACGTCCTGGGAATAGGCGGGAGCCGACGGCGAATGCTGATACTCGCCTCGCGAGTAGAGGGTGAAACGGCCCCAGTTCGCCCAGCCGGAGATCCCCGCGACCGGATCAAACCCCTCCTGATAGGGACGGCCGAAATCATTAATCAGGGTCTGGCCGAAGTGGTAGCTATCATTGAGCGGCTGTCCGGATATCCCACCCAACCGCGTGTAGACGGATTCCAGCCGCAGGCCGGGGCTCGGAATGACGTCGGGATGAATTTCCGGATAGAATTCCTGCTCCAGGGCATCGTAAATCTGGCCTGCTTGCGTACCGCGGGATTCCCCGTCCTGGAGGTATTCACCTGCCTCCTGGGTAAGGCGGGCACACTCGTTTCTTGACCAGGGCCGGGAGCTCATGAACTGGCTGTGGATGTAACCCAGGCCCGCCAGCCTCTCCAAGTCCGGATAGACCCAACTGTCCAGGGGGACGTAGGTGGAGGCGAAGTGCTTGGGATTCAGGGTTTCCACCCATGAGGCGTTTCCCGACGCACCACTTCCCCACGGGGCGCCCCCCAGATCGGGATCGTGGTGTTTGACATACATTTGACGCGCGATCATCCATCCCAATGCTCCGCCCACGACCACGTCAGAAGGAAAGTGCTGATTTCCCGTCACCCGGGCAACGCTCACAGCGCCGGCGAGTCCGTAGGCAAGGGCCTTGGTCATCCGGCCCGGGTACTGGTGGGCAACCATGCTGGCAATGGACCAAGCTACGGCGGAATGATCGGAAGGGAATGACTTCCCGCCCTGGAAGAACTTTCCTTGCGCCCCATCGACATTAGGCCGTTCGCGACCGAAGGCGTACCCCAGCGCGGTTGCGATGGCCAGTGCATTCAGAGCCGATTCCCCGCTCAACAGACCCGTCTCTTCTTTGTGATCGTCTCCGTTCTTTTTGCCCCATAAAAAGAGCGCTCCTCCCACGCCGACCAACGCTCCCAATCCGTAGTTGGAGAAGTCGACGCTCCGCTTCATGGTTGTGGGTGACAGAGTGTTGTGCTGCATGATGTCGTGGTCCGTCAGTAGCAAGCTTGCCGTCACTCCTCCCAGCGTCAAAAGCCAGGTCACGTCCCTGGACCTGATTCTACTGGGGCTAGTCCAGAGATCGAGTTGGTCTCCTGCCAAACGCTTTATCCCCTGGCCGGCACCGTAGGCCCCGCGCGCTGGGTCCGCGTTGCTTTCAGGTGGCTGGGGATGATCCAGTGGGGCTTCCGTATCCGCCTCGCCAGGCCCTATCGATAACGCCTTCGCCTGCCCGCGAGCCTGGGGGCCTGCCAGGACGGCGAGCGTAAAGGCCCCGCCCAGCATCCACGCCCTTCCGACAACTTCCCACAACCTCCCCCTCGCGGAACAAAGCTGCAATCCATCTCCTTTCCCCGTCTGTCATTTCACTCTTCTCACGGAACCGCGACCGCAACCGTAATCGCCGCCGCTTCCGCGAGTTGTGCGATCGCAATGACATTCTTCCACGTGGAGCTACCCGTAACCACCTTTTCCGGCACTACGACGGCGTCACCGGGGCGGAGGGCCACCGACAATACATCGCCGGACCACCATCCACCCCCGCTGTGGCTGACGACTTCTCCATTGGCGCGCACAATGAAGATGTTTTTCTTGTCCGCCAGACGCGTAGGACCGCCTCCTTGGGACAAGTACCATCCGGCATTCTTACCGGGAGTGTATGTAATTGCATTGGTGTTGAAGACCTGGCCGATCACCAGCACGAATCCCGGCTGCTTGGGAATCTCGACCGAATCGCCGTTGCGCAGTTCGATGTCCTGGGCGGAATGTTCGAATCCTTTCAGCCCCGGCTGCATGAGAATCACAAGCCGCCCGCTCACGGGGGCGCGCCGCAACGCCTCCAGGGCGCGCTGGCGCTGTTGCAGGGCCTCCGCTTGCAGCGCAGCTGCTTCCGCTCCAGTGGTGGTGATGGCTGTCTTCGCCGTCGGAGTTTCCTGCTCGAGGCGCTGAATGAGGTCCTGCCGGCTCTTTTCCTGAAGATCCCGCACGGAGACGCGGGTGAAGACAACGCCCTGGGGATAGGCGGTGGGTAGGAGTCCTCCCGCCCGTTTCAAGACGGAACTCAGGTGCTCGCCGGGACGGATGCCATATACGCCCGGATTCTTGACCTCGCCCTTGACGGTGACGGACGAACCCAGGTCGTTCCACCCCGGGAGTTGCGGCACGCTGAGAACATCACCATCCTTGAGGGGAACCCCCCGCTCGGTGCCCTGGAAGATCGGCGTCAGATCTACGCTCTCATGCTCGGCCGCTGGGTCGGCGCCGCTCACCGAGTGATAACGCGTCAAGTCGGCATTCTTCAGGTCGGCACTGCGCTTCGGGCCTCCTGCCGCATCCAGCAGATCGCCCAGGCGCATGTTCGCCGCCAGGGGGTAGCGTCCCGGGTTAGCTACTTCCCCTTTAACATAAACGCTCGGCGGGTCCACCCGGATGAGGTTGCGGTGCACGATGATTCGGTCGCGCGGCTGCACGAGCACGTTCTCGAGGGGATCGGCATTGAGGGCCGCCGCCAGATTTACATCCAGGATTCTGAGGGTTCCATCGGGTTGGGTGCGGAACAATTGCGCGGAGTCCAGCGCGGCGTCCGGCCGCAACCCTCCGGCCTGATAAATGGCATCACGCAGATGCATCTGGCCCGTCGTCCGGTACTGCCCCGGAGTGCGCACTTCGCCGCTCAGCCAGACGACCGGCGGGGGTTCCACATCGTACTTGCCGAATATGCGCACTGTGTCAAGCGGCGCGAGCTGGGGCGAAGCCGCAGGCTTGGCTAACGCCGCATCCAGGTCGAAGCTCTCCACCACGGGCCGCCAATCCGGCTGGCTCAAACGGATGATCTCCGCATAGTGGTTGGCGGGTTCGGGAAGGCAGTCCTGGTAAGACGCCAGGAGGTCGGTAACGCGCATGCCCGGAGTGAAGGCGTAACGTCCCGGCCGCAGCACGTGCCCTTGAAGATAGACTTCCGTGCTGTTGTAAGGGGCGATGGGGAAGATGTGTACCTCATCGCCATCTTGAATCGAAAAAGAGGCCATCTGGCGGCGAACCGCTTGAGCATCGCTGGTGTCGTCGAGGTTCACACTGTACATGGTGCGCTTCTGGTGGGCATCGAGCCTTTG
>DATJVT010000660.1:0-8430 GCA_035501695.1 Terriglobia bacterium
AAAAAGTCGGCGCATGGTTACTTCTCCTTAAGCACATGGATAAACCACCAGTTCTTGTCTGGTGGCGAGACACTTAATTGCAGAGGATTGGCCTACCCCACAATCGTATGGCCAAAGGAACTACAGGCGCACGCATCGCAATTTCATTTCCAACCTGGCTGTCTATACAAATCATTAACTTAACCATAATGCCGCAATCGTAGTTGCAAGAAAATGCAACCAATGCGCACTCTTTTGCATAGCCGGCCTAGAGAAATTCGCCGTAGTGCGATGTGCCCCTAGGGTCCCCAAGGGGGGCGAGAAGAACCGGCTTGGCAGTGTTGAATATCACCACATCGGGTTCAGGCGGGCGGCCTGTTTCGGAGCGTATTCCGCGAAAGACCTACCCATCAAAGTTCACTCGGCGCAGCGCTAATAGGGCTACCTTACATCCGTTCCGGAACTTCAATTCCCATGTTTTCCGTGGCGAGGGTCAAGGTGCGCTCCGTGAGGTAAACGAGGTAGAGCAGGAACCGCTGGCGGAGCGGGTCGGGTTCGCTGAGGATGTGGAAGCAGTGGTAAAAATTGTTGAAGGCTTGGCCGAGGCGGAAGGCATACTTGGCCACCACGGCGGGTTCTTCGCTCGCGATTGCATGCTCCACCATCCCTTCCAGTTGCCCGGCCAGCAGGGTCAACTCCCAGAAGTCCGACCCGCCCTCTCCGCGGAAGAACTGCTGTAGTTGCTCTGGCGTGAATGATCCCGCCAGTTGCGCCGGTTCGAATTCGGGGTGCGACTCCTGGAATTTGCGGAAGATATTGCGGGCCCGCACGATGCTGTATTGCAGGTAGGGTCCGGTTTCGCCTTCGAAGGCCAAAGCCTCCTTGAAGTCAAAGGCAATAATCACGCGGCTCGAATACTTCAGCAGGAAGTAGCGCAGCGCGGCCACGGCGATCTTGCGGGCGTAATCCTGCACTTCGGCCGGGTCCTGCGCCATGCCGCGGGAACTTACTTCCTCGGCGGCGCGCGCGAGGAGCGTATCGATCAGGTCATCGGCCTTCACGCCCTGGCCTTTCCGCCCGGAGACCTCCACGTAGGGGCGCAGGCGGTCCTCCTCGCTTAGGGCGATCCCCATCTCCTCGGCGCAGCGCGAGGAGAGTCCCACAACTTCATAATCGAAATGATGAAGGTTGGCGGCGCGCTCGTGATAACCCAGGGTGTGGAAGGCCGCCTTGACGATGTTCTGTAAATAGGACTGGCGCGTGTCAATCACCGCATAGGCGGCGGCAGCGTGGCCGAAGGGCGGCGCGTCCGCCCGGCCATCCACCGTGGTGCGCCACACCTCGTGGCCGTCCGGATAGCGGTGGAAGGGGGAGTATCCAAAGTCTTTTCCCAGCAGCGCGAATTTCCACAGATGATAGGCAATGTCCTTGCCGACGTAGGTCACGGTGCCGTTGGAGCGCACAATGATCTTGGTGTCTTCGGCGTCCGCGGGCTTCTCTTCCGCAGTTGCAGGGGCGAGCGGCGCTTGCCCAGGAGGCCGAACGTTGTTCGGCTCTACGTCCGAATCGCCCAGGTCCATCACCCAGCAGCCCGCGTTCTTTCCGGAGTCTTCGAACCGGATGGCGTTTTTCTGCTGGAGCAGTTCGAAGGCGGCTTTCCAGAACTGGAGCTTCAGGATTTCGCTCTCCTGGGCCAGCAGGTCATACTCGATGTTCAGCCGCAACATGGTCTGCAGGTGGCTGTGGACGATGGCGGTGGAGATCAGTTCCGCCAGGGCGGCGGTTTCGCCGTGGCCTTCCTCGATCTCCTTCAGAGCCTGGGTGCGCCACTTCCGCGTTTCCTTGTCCTCCTCGTACAACTGGAAGACGCGCGCGTAGAGGTCCCAGCAGTAATAATCGAAGCGCCTGGACGGGTCGTTGATGAGCGCTTTCACCTCATGGAGCGTCTTCTTCTCCAGATGAAGGAATCCCACCACCACATCGGCCACCTGCAAGCCGGTGTTGTCAATGTAGTTCTGCACTTCCACCTGTTCGCCCCGGAAGCGGAGCAGGCGCACAAAGGTATCGCCCAGGATGGCGTTGCGCAGGTGCCCGATGTGCGCAGCCTTGTTGGGATTGATGCTGGTGTGCTCCACCAGTATTTTGCCGCGCGCCCGGGCGGCGTCCGCAGGGCCAAAGCCCGTGCCGGGGGCTGCCGTCCCTTTCCGCAAGTCAAACAGGCGCCTGGCTGCTTGGGCGCGGTCGAGGTGAAAATTCAGGTACCCCGCGCCGGCCACGGTGACGCGCTCCACTCCCTCCAGGCCGGAAACCCGCGGAACCAGGCGTTCGGCGATTTTGCGGGGAGGCTGGCGCAACTGTTTGGCCAGCTCAAAACACCCTGCCAGGGAGACGTCGCCCATCTCCAGGCGGGGAGGCGAATCGAGCGCCGGGGACCCGACCTCCACATTAAACTCGGCGTGTACGGCCTCGACGAACCTGGCTTGGATCTTCCGATGGATTTCTAATAACAAGGATCACTCCCCATGGTGCTGTCGTTGGATGCGACTCCGCCCGGCAAGCCTTGAACCCTCTTCCCAGTGTGGGTGGGGATTGCTGCGCTGAATAGGGAATTATAACAGAGCCGTCCCCGAAAGCGGTCTTGCGGCGCGCGTCGTTTTAAACTACGCTTCGGCAGCAGGGAGGAGGCTTTATGACTGGATTTCACCGCGCCTTTATTCAAGTGCCGGGCACTCTTGGACTCAAAAATATTGTGTGGGTTGCCCCATTTGCCGGAGTGTTGTTTCTGGCGGCGATGGTTTTGGCAGCGCCCGAGTCGTTGGGTGACTTCACGGGGGAAGTCGACGTGGGCGGGCCGATACGAGCGGGATCCGCAACCTTTGACGCTCCCAGCGGTGAGTACCACATCATGGGTGGCGGTGAGAACATGTGGGCCCAGAAGGACGCCTTTCATTTCCTCTGGCACTGGGCATCGGGAGACATGACTTTGACGGCCAATGTGCGCTTCCCCCAACCCGGGGGAAATCCCCACAAGAAGGCGGGTTGGATGGTGCGTCAAGGGTTGTCCCCCGGCGCCCCCTATGCGGACGTCGTGCTGCACGCCAGCGGACTTGCCAGCCTGCAATATCGCCTGGCCGAGGACGGCCCCACACAGGAGGTGCAGTCGAAGATTGTCATGCCCTCGACCATCCGCCTGGTGCGGTTGGGGAACTCGTTTTCGCTGTGGGCATCGCGCGCCGGCCTTCCCATGCAACTGGCCGGAACCGTGGAGGTGCCTTTGCACGATCCGGTATACGTCGGTCTGGCAGTGTGCTCGCACGATGCCGCGGTGCTGGAGGAGGCCGTGTTATCCAACGTAAGCATGCTGGGGGGTAAGGAAGAGACTCCGAGTAACGCGCCGGTGGAAAGCAGCCTGGAAGTGATCTCCCGCGACGGGACTGGGCGTCGCGTCGTGTATCATGCCCCAAAACGTTTCGAGGCGCCCAACTGGTCACGCGATGGGAAGTTCCTGCTCTTTAATAGCGAGGGCAAGCTCTACACCATTCCGGTGAAGGGTGGAGAGCCGAAGCTCCTGGACACCGGTGATGCAAATCACTGTAATAACGACCATGGGTTCTCTCCCGACGGCAAGTGGCTGGCCATCAGTAACTCCGTTGACGGCAGTTCGCATGTTTATGTGCTTCCGGCGGCGGGCGGGAACCCACGGATGGTAACGCCGCAGGGACCGTCCTACTGGCACGGCTGGTCGCCGGACGGCAAGACGCTGGCGTTCTGCGGCGAGCGCGGCGGCAACTTTGACGTTTACGCGATTCCGGTGGAGGGCGGAGAAGAATCCCGGCTGACCGACGCGCCGGGCCTGGACGATGGGCCGGATTATTCCCCCGACGGCCAATACATCTACTTTAACTCCGAGCGCACGGGCTGGATGCAAATCTGGCGCATGAGACCCGACGGCACCGGCCAGGAGCAGGTTACCGACGACGATTTCGCCAACTGGTTCGCCCATCCCTCGCCGGACGGCAAGTGGCTGGTGTTCGTTTCCTTCAACAAGCAAGTGAAGGGGCACCCGCCCAATAAGGACGTCTCACTGCGGATTATGCCCACGTCCGGTGGCGCACCCCGGGAACTCGTGCCCCTGTTCGGAGGGCAGGGAACCATGAACGTGCCGTCCTGGTCGCCCGACAGCAAACACCTGGCCTTTGTGAGTTACCGGCTGCTGAAGCCGTAGGCGCGATAGGGCGAAATCAATCCCGGCAAGCCCCAGGCAGCGCGGGGTAGGCGCGGATTCGCGCCCGCTGGGGAATTGAAAAGCACACGATAATCGTGTACACTAATTTCGTATGAAAAACGTGACTCTTAGTGCGGACGAAGACCTGATTGAGCAGGCGCGGCTTGTGGCCCGCTCCCAGCACGAAACCCTCAACTCGGCCTTTCGCCGGTGGCTGCTCCATTACACGGCGCAAGGGGGGAGCGGGCGTGAGGTCGAATCCCTGATGGATCGCCTGCGCCACGTCAAGGCGGGCCGGCACTTCAGCCGGGATGAAATGAATGAACGGTAGATTCTTCCTTGACACCAGTGTTTTTGTCTACTCGTTCGATGTGAGCGCGCCGGCCAAGGTGCGGCGTGCCTTGGAGTTGATTCGCGGGGCCGTGGAAAATCGCAAGGGCATGGTCAGCTACCAGGTGGTGCAGGAATTCTTCAACGTTGCGTTGCGGCGTTTCGCAAAACCCATGACCGTTGCTGAAGCGGAGCAGTACCTTTCTACGGTCTTTCGCCCTTTGCTGGCCATCCAATCTTCCCAGGCTCTTTACGGAGAAGCGCTCCGCCTCAGTCAGCGCTTTGTTCTTTCCTGGTACGATTCCCTGATTATCGCGGCGGCGAGTGAAGGGCAATGCGACGTGTTGTATAGTGAGGACCTCCAGTCCGGCCAACGCTTCGGGAACCTGCAAGTCACCAATCCATTCTTGTGACTGTTTTAGAATGAGTCTCCGGCATCAAGTGCTTTGCCGGCACAACTTCCCAAGAGGGTTGCTGCCGTCAGAGTTGATGGGGGAATCCCTCAAAATCTCTTGCTATCCGCCCGCACGCGGTCCACGTATTTCTCCGTGGCCACTTCCACCCGCACGATTTCACCCGGCTTGATGAAGTGCGGCACCATGATCCGCAGGCCGTTTTCCAGCGTTGCTTCTTTATAGGTATTGTCCTGCTGCTGGTGGACGGGTTGGGCGGTCACCGACACCTTGGCCTCCACGATGGCGGGAAAAACGATGCTCACCGGCTGGCCCTCGTAGAACTCCACCGGGACCTTCATCTCGGGTTGCAGGAATTTGGTAGCCGCGCCGATGGCTTCCTGGGGGACGGAAACCTGCTCGTAAGTCTCGGGGTTCATAAAGGTCACGGACTCCGCGTCCGCGTAAAGGAATTCCATGTCCTGCCTTTGCAGTTGAGTGTCTTCCAACCGTTCTTCCGGGCGGAAGCGGAACTCCTTCAGCGTGCCGCTGAGCACATGGCGGCCGCGAGCGTGAACGCTGCCCGGCATCTTGCCCTGGCCGATGTGATAAGAGGCTTCGAAGATCTTGAAGATGTCACTGCCGATTTTAAGAACCATCCCGGGACGGAGTTGCGACGCGACGACCATGACGACCTCGCAGGCCTGCGGTTTTGGATCTGCCAGCTGCGGCGCGGCGATCCCGGCCGTAACAAAAAAGGGGAGGGTCCCGCGCCACGCCGGTCCCCGGCGAGACATAGGGTAGCGCGGCAAACTCGTAAAGAAAAGTCAAATCGCGGCGCGACTCTGACGGTCCAACCGACTGAGTTGCAGCCGGACGCTGCGGTGCGCTAGGATTCCGATCGACGTCTCCGTGGAAAGCGAGGACAACCTGCTTCCCACCGATATCCGGGTATTCCCGCCGTGGAGGCGGTTGATGGTATCAATGGAGCGCATCTTATCTCGAGGTGAAAAGCGATGGCGGCGGCAAGCGGAATGATAACAGCGGCGGAGCTGCAACAACACGTTGAGGAAGCCGTACAGCGGACTCCGGTAATCGACGTTCACACCCATCTCCTCCCCGCCAGCTTTGGCCCCTTGTGCCTGTGGGGAATTGATGAGCTGGTAAATTACCACTACCTGGTGGCGGAACTCTTCCGTTCAACGCCGCTGAGGCCACAGGAATTCTGGGCACTGACCAAGCCGCAGCAGGCCGACCTAATCTGGGATGCGCTCTTCGTCAAAAACACGCCGCTCTCAGAGGCAACCGCGGGCGTAGTGGCGGTCATGACCAGGCTGGGCCTTGATCCCACCCAGCCCGACCTGAAACAGGCGCGGGAGTACTTTGCCTCGGTCAAGGTGGAAGAGTACATCGACCGCGTGCTGGGCCTTGCCAATGTCTCCGAATTGGTTATGACGAACGACCCTTTCAATCCCGCCGAACGCGCCATGTGGGAGCAGAACAAACCCTGCCCGGAGCGTTTCCATCGCGCTTTGCGGATGGACCCCGTCCTCAACGATTGGGGGACTGCCTGCGGGGTAATGGCCGCCGCAGGCTTCAACACCAGCGCGGAGCTTACCGCGCGAACCTTCAGCGAGGCGCGCCGCTTTCTGGACGTGTGGATTTCCCGCCTGCGGCCGGTTTACCTGGCGGTGTCGATGCCCTTTACGTTCAAGTATCCGGACGATTCTCCCTGTACGGTGCTGACCCGCGAGGTCGTCCTCCCCACCTGCATCCAGCACAATATCCCCTTTGCCTTGATGATTGGCGTTTCGCGGCAGGTGAACCCCGCCCTGAAGGACGCGGGCGATAGCGTGGGCTATGCGGACACCGCTTTAGTGGAGCGCCTATGCGCCGAGAACCCGGGAGTGCGTTTCCTGGTTACCATGCTCGCGCGTGAGAATCAACACGCCCTTTGCGTCGCGGCGCGCAAGTTCAGCAACCTGATGCCTTTCGGCTGCTGGTGGTTCCTCAACAACCCGTCGATTGTGGAGGAGATCACGGCGGAGCGCCTGGAGCTGCTGGGCGCCACCACTATCCCGCAGCACTCTGACGCGCGGATTCTGGATCAGTTAATCTACAAATGGCAACATTCACGCCGCGCCATTTCCCGCGCCCTCTGCGCCTCGTATTCTCGCCTGCTGGCGGACGGCTATCCCCTCACGCGCATACAAATCGACCGCGACGTGGAGCGGATGTTCTCCGGCAATTTCCGCCGCTGGGTGGGGTTGGCCTAGGCCTTGTCTCGAGACATTGAGGAAAGGAAAGCCATGAAAACTCTTGCTGCGTTGCTGATGGCTTTGGCGGTGGCGCCGACCTGGGCGCTGGGACAGTTCCAGTTTCGCGACTTGGACTCCAAGTCGGTCGAATTGACCGACAATGGCTTGCCGGTATTGGTCCTTAATCACGGAAACATGCTCCCGGAGGGTGTAGCCCCGGACCGCGCCCGCTGCTGCTACCTGCACCCGGTTTACGCCCCCAACAGCGTGGTGGTGACGGATGATTTCCCCAAGGATCACCCCCACCATCGCGGCATCAGTTGGATGTGGCCAGTGGTGGTGGTGGATGGAAAGACCTACGACCTCTGGACCATCAAGGGCATTCTCGACCGGTTCGAAAAGTGGGACCACAAGAAAGCCGGCAAGGAGAAAGCCGAGCTGGCATATCAGGGTGGCTGGTACGTGGGGGAGCGCAAGGTGGTGCAGGAAAACGTCGAAATCGTGGCGCACTCCGTAGTGGACGGGCGCCGCGACCTGGACGTCACCGTCACCCTGCATGCGGCCGGGGGCGCCGCGGTGTCCATCGGCGGCACGCACGAGCACGACAAGGGTTACGGCGGAGCGCTGGAAATCCGCTTTGCTCCCCGCACCGGTACACGGATTAACTCCGCGGCAGGCATGGACGTTCCGGATAGCGACCGCGTCCCCGCGGCTTGGGCGGAGTTGACCGGCAACTTCGGCGGAAATACCGCCACCACCCGGGTCACTGAGGACCCTTCCAATCCCGGTGCTCCCAACGGCTGGTGCCTGCGCCACTACGGCTACCTGGGCGTGGAATATCCTGCGGTGGAATTACGCCGCCTTGACAGCAGGATTCCCCTCACCATGAAGTTCCGCGTATCCCTTTCCGGAAGCACTTCGACGGCGGCCGCCGCGGAAAAGCGCGTCCTGGTATATACCCACAATGGGCCGGGGCCTAAGGGCAAGGGCTACGTTCGCGATAATATTCAGGCCAGCGTTGACGCCATCCGGAAATTGGGAGCGGAGAACGGATTCGCTGTGGATGTGACGGACGATCCGCTCTTTTTCCGCGACGAGGTTCTGAAACAGTACCAGGCGCTGGCCTTTGCGAAACGAAATGACCCCGATGGGGCGAAGCATACTGATGAAAGCTTCGACGCTTCGATTCCCCTCTCCTGGTATCACCAGTTTGACGGAGGCCGCGAGTTCTACATCGCTCTCGGCC
>DATJVT010000661.1:0-3552 GCA_035501695.1 Terriglobia bacterium
GTGGAGGACGTACGCAAGGAGGTAAGCTCGCGCCTTCAGGTCTTCGGCAAAGGCGGAGGATACGTCTTCAATTCCATCCACAACGTGCAGGCGCGCGTGCCCATCGAGAACGTGCTGGCCATGTACGAAACCGTGCGCGAATATGGGCGGTATTAAGTCCCCAACCTTCGAGCCGGAACTTCGGGAATCCGGCTGCCCAAACATCAACTTCGTGACACCCGAACATGACATGTCCAGCTCATCGAAACTTGCATGTGATAAAATCCCGCGTTTTGACACGTGCCGATAATTGACTATGGGAGGTCACCATGCGAAGGCTGGGATTAACTCTGATTCTGTTTTCCATTGTGGGGATCGCTCACGCCCAGGAATTGAGCGGGCTTCTATCCGATCTCACCAAACCCCATGACTACGTTCTGAAGCGTTCCGGGAGCTGGGATCGCAGCGGGGGGAATGCCGATGAGCGCAAGATTGCACCGAGTGAAACGCTCACCGTGCTGGAGGACTCCGGCCCCGGCGTGATTACCCACGTATGGTTCACCATCGCCAGCGGGGAGAATCACCACCTGAAGAAACTGGTTCTGCGCATGTATTGGGATGACGAAGCAACCCCCAGCGTGGAGGCGCCAATCGGCGACTTCTTTGGCCTGGGTCTCGGCGAGTATTTCACCTACCAATCCCTGCCGTTGGCTGTTAGCTCAGAGAAGGCCTTGAACTCCTTCTTTCCCATGCCCTTCCAGAAGAAGGCCCGGATCACCGTGACTAACGAGGGCGTAAGGCGGGTGGACGCGTGCTACTACAATATTGAGTACCGCGTGTATGCAAAACCGCTGCCCACTGACACTCTTTACTTTCACGCCCAGTACCGCCAAGCCGCTCCCAACCTCGGCTGGACAAATCAGTGGCAAAGTAATGGTGAGCCCCTCGTAAATGAAAAACCCAATCTGAACGGCGAAGGGAACTATGTTTGGCTTGAGGCTACGGGGCGAGGGCATTACGTGGGTGAAACCATGTCGGTGCTTCAGAATCAGGACGGATGGTGGGGGGAGGGCGACGACATGTTCTTCGTCGACGGCGACAAGCTTCCTACCATCGAAGGCACCGGCTCGGAGGATTATTTTATGGGCGCGTGGGATTTTGGTGATAAGCCCTTTTCCTATGAGCTCATGGGTGCACCCGTTAAGGGCGAAGAAGTGGCGGGAAGCCACTCGTCGGTTTACCGGTTCCACCTCGATTCGCCCATACCCTTCACCAAGTCAATTCGCGCCACTATCGAGCACGGGCACGCTAACCACCGCTCGGATAACTATTACTCGGTGGCGTATTGGTATCAGGCCGAACCGCACGCTTCCTTTCCGGCGTTGCCACCCGTCAATGAGAGAATTCCCAGGATCTATCCCGTCGGTGGACCCGGGAACGCGGGAAAATGAACGACTCGGAGCATGGAAGAATTGAGTCAGTCGCGGGGTAATTGCTACGGCCGGTGACGGCACGGACCCTGAATAACATTGCGGAGTGGCATCCCGGCGGCCAAGCGGTCAATATTCACCGCAACAAACCTGAGACGTTTCTCGGCCGTTCCTTTCATCCACCCCGAAACGTGGGGGGTCATAATGATGTTACCCAACTGGTGAAAGGGAAAACGAGAGGGAGCAGATGGGCGCTCCCGGGTGGGGTAGCGATACCAGACATCGATGGCAGCACGCTGGATGCGGCGACTACGCAGGGCCCGGTAAAGGGCTTCTTCCTGCAACCGAACCCCCTCGGGCCAATCAGGCGACGCGTCTCCTCATGGAGGGGGCAGGCAACAACACCCTAATCCGCAGCGTGCAGAAGTTCCCGCAACCTGCCCGGCCCCTCGTAGAATTGGATGTGACCCGGCTTGAGGGTGGGAGGATGCGCGCTGACCACCCGCAATTTCATTCCAAACGCTTGTGCCCGGGCCGCCACCTGCTGCCCAATATGCCCGTAACCAATCAGGCCCAAAGTCTTTCCTTCAACTTCCGCTCCGGGAGGCGCGCCCCAAATGGAGCTTTCGTACCGAATTCCGCGCCGGAAGTGTGAATTCATTTTCAGGAGGACCCGGTTCAACGTCAGGATCATCATCATGACGTACTCGCTGATGGCGCTTTCATGGAAGTAAGCGTTGGCGACCGTGGTTAACGGGTCAAGTAAATTCAGGCGGAAGCTGTCGACTCCGGCGCCCGTGGATTGGAGCAACTTGAGCCTGGGGGTGGCCTTTGCCATCGCCTCTGTAAAGACGCTGGCCACTATTACGTCGGCCCGCGTCAGTTGCCGAGGCAGCATTCGTAGCCGCGAAGGATCAGGGAAACTGAAGATCCGGCAGGGCGTCCGCAATTGCGCTTGCAACAGCCGCCGGGCCCGAGCCGCGATCCGGCCCCAGAGGATTACATTTAGAGTGTTTTTGATTTAAGTAGTTACGTTTTGTGAGTTAGGCTTTTCCTGCCGGTCAAGGAGGGAATGTATGCAGGCGTATTCTCAGGATTTGCGGGAGCTCGTGCTGCGGGCGTTGGCGCGGAGCGAGCGCCCCACCGCCATCGCCCGTCGCTTCGAGGTCAGTCGCATGTGGGTGTACCGGGTTCGTGCGCGTTGGCAAAGGACCGGCGTGCGCCACAGTCTCCCGATGGGCGGCTATCGCCGTTCGCGCCTCGCCGCCCTGGAACCTCTGGTGCGTAACTGGATTGAACAGCAGGAGGATCTAACGCTGGCTGAGACCTGCGCCCGTTTGGCGGAGCAGGGGGTCACGATTCGGGTACCCGCCCTCTGGCATCAGCTCGACAAGTGGGGTTTGACTTTCAAAAAATACCCAGCACGCCAGCGAGCGAGAGCGCGAAGACGTGCGGCAGGCGCACCGCACGTGGGGCCACCATCCCCTCCTGTACGACCTCGAAGGGCTCGTGTTTATTGATGAAACGTGGACTACGACGAACATGACGCGGGGCTATGGGCGCGTCCCCCGCGGGCAGCGTTGCGTGGCAGTTGCCCCCCAAGGGCGCTGGCAAACCACCACCTTCGTGGGGGCGCTGCGGCAGCGGGAGTTGATCGCGCCGATGGTCGCGGACGGACCGATGGACGGGGAGATGTTCCGCGCCTATGTGGAACCATGCTTGGTACCCGCCCTGCGGCCGGGAGACATTGTGATCCTGGACAATCTCAGCAGTCACAAGGTGCGGGGAGTCCGCGAAACGATCACGGCGGCGGGCGCACGCCTATTGTACCTGCCGCCTTATTCCCCCGACCTCAATCCGATCGAGAAGTTCTTTGCCAGGCTCAAGGCGCTGCTCCGCAAGGCGGCGACCCGCAGCCTCGATGCCCTGTGGACCGAAATCGGCGCCCTGCTCACAACCGGCACTCCGCAGGAATGCTCGAACTACCTGGCATCGTGCGGTTATGTACACACTTAAATCAAAAACGCTCTAATGGCGAGTCGGTATGTCCTCTCGGCATGAGCCTCGCTCCTATAATGTGCACAATGAACCTGGCTTTTGTGAAAAGACATCATAACCCGAGAGTTGGTATTCCCCCGACCTT
>DATJVT010000662.1:0-17527 GCA_035501695.1 Terriglobia bacterium
CGAAGGGTTCCGCGACAGCCTGCACCAGACTTCCGCAGCGTTCGTGCCGGATGCGACCTCGCGCGCGGCCGCAGTGCCGAGCGTCCAACCGCTGCTCAACCTTTGGCCCATCGCTCCGCCCAATGCTCCCGACTTCAACGGCATTGCCCAATACTTCAGCAGCCCTTTGCAAACCATTCGCGAGGATTTTGGGACCACCCGCGTCGACCACATATTCACCCCACAGGACTCTCTTTCCGCTGTTTACACCTTTGATAACGGCGGCGATGTGACGGCCACCCCGCTCGATCCTTACAGCACGGACATCCTGAATTTGCGCGAACAGGTGTTGAGCCTGGAAGAAACACACGTTCTCTCCCCGCAGTTGCTCAACACCGCCCGAGTTGGTTTCTCCCGCGCCGGATACTACTTCACAGGCGAGCCCACGCCCGGAACCCCCGCCACGACCGTGTCAGGATTTCTGCTTGGACGCCAAGTGGGCGCCGTGGTGGTAGGTGGTAGCGCGGCCTCCAACCCCCAAGCCCAAATCGGCTTGGCAGGCAGTAATAACGGGAGCAACCTTACGCTCGCCCGCAATCTGTTTACCATTGAAGACCGGGTGACGCTGGCGAGGGGACGCCATCAGCTCACCTTCGGCGCCTGGTTTCAGCGGGTGCAATCGAATGAAACCCTCAATCTCAGCCAATATGGGCAGGCAACTTTTTCCAGCCTTCAAACGTTCCTTGCGGGGACTACGTCATCATTCCTGTTCAGCCCTGCACCTAACAGAATGTATTGGCGCTCGCTGTTCGGCGCCTGGTACGCCGAAGACTCGATCCGGGTAACGCCCAAGCTTTTGGTGTCTCTGGGCCTTCGCGACGAATTCAGCACGGGCTGGAACGAAGCGCATGCGCATGCCGCCAACTACGTCTATCCGAACGGAATCATTGCCACCCTCCCGCAAGTGGGCACGTCCGTCTTCACTGCCAGCAACGCCATGTTTCTGCCCCAGCCGCGAATCGGATTGGCCTGGAGTCCTTTCACTAAGAGGTCGGTGATCCGGGCGGGCTTCGGCATGTACAATGACTTGCAGGATGCACTGGGTTACCGCACCGACCAGAATGCACCCTTTAATCCCACCTACAGCATCGCCTCTTTGCCGGTTGCGAATCTGCCCATCAACCCTTCCGCGCCCGTTCCCGCTGGTGCCAAACTGGTGCCCGGTGGTGTTCAGCCCGATTTGAAAACCCCTACGCTGGTTTCCTGGTCGCTTCGTTTCGAGCAGGAACTCTCTCCCAATACCTCGCTGATCGTCGGTTACGTGGGCTCGCACGGCTACCACGAGATCATTGGGGGCAACGCGAACGAGCCAACGCCAGTCGTCTGTCCCGCGTCTCCGTGTCCGTCCGTATACCCAACCGTGAATGCAGCTTCCAAGCCGCCAGTGACCTTTGGGACGGGGTTCCCTGCCGGCTCCCCCCTGGCGGGGTCACCCGTCCCGGCCGGGAGCTTCTACATACCGCCGGGGACTCCCCGAGCGAATCCAGCGCTGGCGAATACTTGGACATGGTTTTCTTTCGGCGAGAGTTCTTATCATGCGTTACAAGTAGACGTAAACCGCCGCTTGAGTCACGGTTTCTCTGTCCGGGGGGTCTACACCTGGTCGAAATCGCTTGATGATGGAGATTCCCTGAATCAGACCACCGCGGGAAATGCCCCCGGATTGGTCGCCGACCCCTTTGATTTGAAGGCGGATTGGGGCCTGGCGACCTATGATGTGCGCCATGTCGGAGTGGTCAGCGCGCTCTACGAGCTTCCCTTGGGACGAGGCAAATCCGTGGGTGGAAGCCTGGAAGGCTGGGCCAATGGCTTCGTGAGCGGCTGGTCGGTAAACAGCATCGTCACCCTACAAGATGGATTTCCCTTCACTCCCCAGCTTAGCTACAACCCTTCGAATAACGGCGACACCAGGAATCCTGTGCGCCCGTTTCTGAATCCTGACTTTTCAGGCCCTGCGATTCTGGGTAAACCGGCACAGTGGTTCAATCCCCATGCGTTCATTGCCCCCCCTTCCACGGGCGGTTTTTACGGTAATCTGGGTCGAGACACACTCATCGGTCCGGGACTTGCCACGTGGGATTTCTCCGTCCTGAAGGACACTTCGCTTCGCGAAGGTCTGCGACTGGAGTTTCGCGCGGAAATCTTCAACTTACTGAACCGCGCCAATTTCAATACGCCGAACCTCATTGTCTTCACCCCACCCACCGCTGCCAATCCAACGGGAATCTCCGGAACGGCGGGCGCCATTACCAGCACATCGACAACGTCACGGCAGGTGCAGTTTGGATTGAAACTGCTGTGGTAGCAGGCAGGATGGGCAATTGGCTGACACTTCATTCAGGATTCTCTTGCCACAAGATGCCTCCCGATGCCTCCCGTGTATCCGGCATCCGGAACTCTTGATTTCTATTGCGGGATCCAGCCGCAAACCTGCGCCTTATCGGCATTTCGGGTTATATTAACCGCTGGAATGAGAAGTCGCATAGATGGGCTTGAGGGAATCCTCCAATACTATCTGGGGCTAACATGAACTGGATAAACGAGTTGTCGAGAGAGATTTCCGGCGCAGTGCTGTCTGACGATGGCGCGTTGGAGGGGGTAGCAACAGACTTTGGCCGCATCGTAGTCCGTCGGCCGCTCACGGTCGTCTCTCCTGCCTCGTCCCAGGACGTGGCCCGAGTCCTGAAGTTCGCGGCCCGAAATTCTCTGCATATGTCCACGCGTGGGGGCGGGCATTCGCAGAGCGGGCAGTCGCTTTCTGATCAGATCGTACTGGACATGACTTCGCTGAATCGGGTCAACCAGGTTGCGGGAGATGCCGTGAGCGTACAAGGGGGGATCAAGTGGCGGGCGCTGGTGGAGCACCTTGCCCCGCAGAGTCTCTCCCCACCTGTTTTGACCAATAACCTGGACGTCACCGTGGGGGGAACGCTTTCCATGGGAGGGCTGGGAGTGGCTTCCTGGCGGCATGGCACCCAGGCCGACAATTGTCTGGAACTCGAAGTGGTTACGGGCGCCGGTGAAATCGTTCGCTGCTCCACCGGCCAGAACGAGGACCTCTTTAACGCCGCCCGGTGCGGGGCCGGCCAATTCGGAGTTATTACCGAAGCCGTTCTAACCGTACGCCACCATCGTCCCCGCTTCACCAGCTTCTACTTGCTTTATGATGACTTGGCGGCCCTGCTCAGTGATCTGAAGGCCGTCATGAAGGATGCTCGTTTCGATTATCTTGAATCCTGGTGCGTACCCTGTCCGCAGGGGTTTAAGAAAGTGGGAGGGCAACGCCAGCCGTTCGCCCAGTGGTTCTTTCCATTACACGTGACGGTAGAAACGGACGAGGGCAGATCGCCAGCGGCCTCGGAGAAACTGGCGGGACTCAACTACTATAAGCACGTTCACACGGATGACGGTGAAATTGGGGAATTCTTCACCCGGCTGGATGGCCTTTTTGCCCTCTGGAAGCGAGGAGGATTTTGGGACCGCGCTCACCCCTGGATGGAGTGCGTATTGCCCTGGCAAACTACTCCCATGTACATCTCGCAAGTGCTTGCCAACTTGCCTCCGCAGGCCCTGGTGGGTGGGCACATCCTGCTCTGGCCGGGGCGCGGGGCGGTATCGCGGGTACCGCTCTTCATGCGGCCTCAATGTGATTTTCTGATGGGTTTCGGAATTCTTCCTGCGGTTCCGCCGGCGGAGGTCACGGAAGCGCTGCCCCGTCTAAGCCTTGCCAGCCAGGCTTCCACCATGATGGGGGGCAAGCGTTATCTTTCCGGCTGGATCGACTATGACCATGCGGCGTGGAAGGCTCACTACGGCGACCAATGGCCGGCCGTCATTGCCGCTAAACGGAAGTTCGATCCCCAGGGCATCCTCAACCCAGGGTTTGTGAAGTATGAGTGATAGTTGACACCTGGAAAACCCGCATGCTACATTGTCGGGTCACTGCGTGGTACTAAGGCCCACCTTTGAGGCCTCGCCGTTTCCAATGAGCGTCATCTTTAACCAGCTCGGGCAGCTTTTCCTTCACGCCATCCCTACTATCATTCTGGTTTTTCTGCTTTTTGTAATTCTCGACCGGACCCTGTTCCGTCCCTTGCTGGCGGTCATGAAGCAGCGAGATGATGCCAGTGTAGGGGCCTTGGCGCGGGCTCGCGAACAGGCGAGATCGGCAGAAACAAAAACGCGCCAGTATGAGGAAGCCTTCCAAGCCGCCAGGCAGGAGGTTTACCGCCTGCGCGAGGAGGATCGGCAGAAAAATCTGGCCGAACGCGACGCGGCATTGCGAAAGGCACGCCAACAAGCCGAGGGGGTGATTCGCGACGCTCGGGTTGATCTGGCCGCGCAAGTGGCTCAGGCCCAGACGGAATTGGATGCCGCCTGCCGGCCTTTGGCGGAAGAGATTACTCAAAGCCTGGTGGGCGCTGGTTCAATCCCAGGCGGACAAGAAAGGTCGCGAAATTGAGCCGCGCCCTTCGCCAAGCAACCTGGTTCGTCCTCCTGGGGATTTGCCTTGTCGGGTTTACAAGCCCCCGTTTCGCGTGGGCACAGGGGTCTGAGCCTGCGGCAAAGGAAGAGAAGTCGGAATCGTCTCGCGAACTGATTTATAAGATCATCAACTTCGCCATTCTCGTCGGGGGGCTCGGCTACGTTCTGCGCAAGCCGCTGGCCGAGTTCTTCAGCACCCGCTCCGCCTCCATTCGTAAGAGCCTGGAAGAAGGCCGCAAGGCACTGGAAGCTTCGCAAGCCCAACTCCAGGCAGTGGAGGAGAGGTTGCAGCATCTGGAGGCTGAAATTGCCGCCTTCAAAGCTTCCGCCCTCACTGAGATGGAAGCGGATCGCCAGCGCATGAAACAGGCCATCGGGGAGGAAGCCGCGCGGATTCTGGAATCGGCTCGCGCCCAGACCGAGATCGCCGTGCGCGGGGCCAAACTGGACCTGAAGAGCTACGCCGCGCGGAAGGCCGTCGCCCTTGCTGAGGAAATGATCCGTACACGCCTGGATGACTCCGGGCGCCGGCGGCTGGCCGCGCAGTTTGCGGCCTCGCTGGAATCGAAGGAACGGAAGAGCTGAGTTATTTTGGATTTTAGGTTTTCGACTTTGGATTGCACCCTTGCATTCGCCCATGAAATCTGCGCAGGGTGCACCCTGCGAATCGAAAATCGGAGATCCAAAACCTAAAATTGCCTATGCCCACCGCTCTTGCCAATCGTTATGCGCGCGCCCTGGCGGATGTTATTGCGTCCAGTGGGAATTATCGCCAGGTGCTGAACGAACTGGAGGACTTTGGCGCCGCCTACAGCGAGACACCGGAGTTGGCCGAGGTCTGCGAGACGCCGGCCGTGGCCATGGACCAAAAGCTCAAGGTGCTGGATGCCATCGCCGCAAGATTGGGCAGTTCGCAAGTTATGCGGAATTTTCTGCGGGTGCTCATAAGTAACTACCGGATGCCGCTGTTGGGGGAAATTATCACGACCTTCCGTGATGTTGCCTATGCGCGCCTGGGGATCGTGCGCGTCAAGATCTCCTCCGCCTCTGCCCTGTCTAACCAGGAGCAAGAACTCATGCGCTCACGTTTCAACGAACTGACCCGCAAGCGGTCCGAACTCGAATTTCATCTCAACCCCGGCTTGATTGGCGGACTGGTGGCGCAGATCGGGAGCACCGTATATGACGGCTCGATTCGCGGCCAGCTCGAGCGGATAAAGGAACAATTGACGGAAGGATAAGGAAGCTTTCAGCTATCGGCTATCAGCTTTCAGCTGACGCCTTAACAGGCGAAACTGACAGGAAAGAGCTGGTTCCAGACAGCGGAAGGCCAGGAAAGGCAGCGGTAAGCATCGAGCGAGCAGCCGGCCCGGCACAAGCGGGGTCTTGCTGAAAGCCGATAGCTGATAGCTGACAGCTCAAACATGCCTCAAATTAAAGCCGACGAAATCACCAAGATTATTCGCGAGCAGATCGAGAATTTTGACCGCAGCATGACGGTGGCGGAAGTGGGCTCGGTCATCTCCGTGGGAGACGGCGTGGCCCGCATTCACGGCCTCGACCGCGTCATGGCCGGGGAATTACTTGCGTTGCCCCACGATGTGGCAGGGTTGGCGCTCAACCTGGAAGAAGACCAGGTCAGCGCCGTGTTGCTGGGTGACTATACCCTGATCAAAGAAGGCGACGTCGTCAAGCGGACCAAGCGCATTATGTCCGTCCCGGTGGGTGATGCCTTGGTGGGCCGGGTGGTGGATACCCTTGGCCGGCCCACCGACGACAAGGGTCCTATCATCACCAATGAGTACAGCCCACTGGAGCGCATTGCGCCGGGCGTGGTGGATCGCCAACCGGTGCGTGAACCCCTCCAGACGGGCCTGAAGGCGATTGACTCCATGATTCCGATCGGGCGGGGCCAGCGCGAATTGATCATCGGCGACCGCCAGACCGGCAAGACCGCCGTGGCGCTTGATACCATCCTGAACCAGCGCGGCGGCGATGTGATATGCATTTATGTCGCTATCGGCCAAAAGCGGTCCACCATCGCCCAGGTGATCAAGACCCTGGAAGAGTTCGGGGCCATGAAGTTCAGCATCGTGATTGAGGCCAGTTCCTCCGACCCGGCACCCATGCAGTATCTCGCTCCCTATGCCGGGTGCGCCATGGGCGAATATTTCCGTGACCACGGCCGCCACGCCCTGTGTATTTACGACGACCTCTCCAAGCACGCGGTGGCTTATCGCGAAATTTCGCTGCTGCTGCGGCGTCCCCCCGGGCGGGAGGCCTATCCCGGCGATGTTTTCTATCTCCACTCCAGGTTGCTGGAGCGGGCGGCCAAGGTCAGCAAGGACCTGGGCGGCGGGTCGCTCACCGCTCTGCCGATCATCGAAACGCAAGCCAGCGACGTTTCGGCGTATATTCCCACCAACGTCATCTCCATTACCGACGGCCAGATCTACCTGGAAACTGACCTTTTCAACAGCGGCGTCCGGCCGGCGGTAAATGCCGGCATCTCAGTGTCGCGCGTCGGCGGGAACGCCCAAATCAAAGCTATGAAGTCAATCGCCGGAATGTTGCGCCTGGAAATGGCCCAGTTCCGCGAATTGGCGGCCTTTGCCCAGTTTGGCAGCGATCTGGATAAAGCCACCATGGCGCAATTGAACCGTGGGCGGCGGCTGGCCGAAATCCTGAAGCAGGATCAGTACAAACCCCTGCCGGTGGAAAAGCAGATTGCCATCATCTTCGCCGGCACGGGCGGTTACCTGGATGACCTGCCGATCGACCAATGCCTGCCCTTCGAACAGGCGCTATACAATTTCATGGATACATCGTATCCCGCGGTCGGAAAACAGATTGCCGAAAAGAAACAGATTGATGAGCCTCTGCGCGCCGACATCCGCAAGATGCTGGACGAATTCAAAGCGAAGTTTGTGGTGGAGAACAAGTTGAAGTAAGAAGCTGGGAGCTGGAAACTAGAAGTCAAGAATCGGCATTCCGTCCATCAGCCTTCTAGCTCCTAGCTTCTAGTTTCCCCGGCCTGGCACTAAAACTATGGCAGCGTTAATCGACATTCGACGCCGGATCCGCTCGGTCAAGAGCACGCAGCAGATTACCCGGGCCATGAAGATGGTGGCGGCGGCGCGTTTGCGGCGCGCCCAGGATCGCATCTTCAACGCGCGACCCTACGCCAACGAGATCAGGGATGTGCTTTCCAGCGTGGCGGCGCGCACCACCGACCGCTGCCATCCACTGCTGGCTGAACGCCCCATCCAACGCCAGCTTTTGGTGCTCGTCACCGCGGACCGCGGCCTTTGCGGGGCCTTCAACACCAATCTGATTCGGACTACGCAAAACTATATGGATGAGCACAGCGGCCGTAACATCTCCTTGGTGCTTGTGGGCCGTAAAGGCCGCGATTATTTCGTCAAGCGGCCGGTGACCGTCGCCGGCGAGCAGGTCAACATCTTTGGGCGTCTGGAATTCGGCCAGGCGTTACCCATCGCCAGGAGCATCATCGATCTCTACACCCAGGAGAAAGTGGACGCGGTCGATTTCATCTACAACGAGTTCAAATCCATCATGACGCAACGGGTCATGGTGGAGCGCTATCTTCCCGTTAAACCCATTGCGCCAGTCGCCGGCGAAGCGTTGATTGATTACCTCTATGAGCAGCCGGCCAAGGAAATCTTTGACCTCCTCCTGCCACGCTATGTGGAGATTGAGGTTTACCGCGCCTTGCTGGAATCGCAGGCGGCGGAACTGGCGGCGCGCATGACGGCCATGGACGCGGCCACGAACAACGCTACGGAGATGATCGACTCCCTGACGCTGCACATGAACCGCGTCCGCCAGGCGGCGATCACGCGCGAGATCATCGAAGTGGTGAGCGGCGCGGCGGCAACGTAGGGAGCGGAAGCTCACAGCCGACGGCCAACAGCCTGCGGCCATACTCAAGAGTGTTTTAGATGGCATACAGCACATCGGTTATTTTCTGTTAGCTGTGAGCTGTCGGCTGTTAGCTGCTCCTGGAAAGGATTCGTGATGGCTGAAGAAAAACATATCGGCAAAGTAGTTGAAGTCATCGGGCCGGTGGTGGTGGCGGCGTTTGAGGGCGGCTTCCTGCCCCCCATTTACAACGCCGTGCGAATCACCTCCCAGGGCTTTGAGGCGGAGAATCCACTCGATGTCATCGCGGAGGTCGAGCAGCACCTGGGCGAAGGCCGCGTGAAATGTGTATCCATGCAACCCACGGACGGCATGGTGCGCGGCATGACCGTGGAAGACCAGGGCGGGCCCATCACGGTTCCGGTAGGCAAAGGCACGCTCGGCCGGGTGATGAATGTCATCGGCCAACCGGTGGATAAACTGGGCCCCGTCGCTGCCCAGGAGCGTTGGCCCATCCATCGCCACGCCCCCTCTTTGGAGGACCAGAATACCAATCTGGAGGCTTTTGAGACCGGGGTCAAAGTGATCGACCTCCTCGAGCCTTACCTGAAGGGCGGCAAGACCGGTTTGTTCGGTGGCGCGGGCGTGGGCAAGACGGTCATCGTCATGGAGATGATCCACAACGTGGCCATGAAGCACGGCGGCGTCTCGGTTTTCTCGGGAGTGGGTGAGCGCACGCGTGAAGGCAACGACTTGTGGCTGGAAATGCAGGAAGGCGGCGTGATGGTGGCGGGCGATCCGGATAAATCGAAGGTCGCCCTGATTTATGGCCAGATGACCGAGCCACCCGGTGCGCGCCTGCGCGTGGGACTGACCGGACTCACCGTGGCCGAGTATTTTCGCGACGTGGGCGGCCAGGACGTTCTTCTGTTCATTGACAACATCTTCCGCTTTACCCAGGCGGGCTCGGAGGTTTCGGCCCTGCTCGGCCGCATGCCCTCCGCGGTGGGTTACCAACCCAACCTTTCAACGGAAATGGGCGAACTCCAGGAACGCATCACTTCCACCAAGACCGGCTCCATTACCTCCGTGCAGGCGATTTACGTACCGGCCGATGACCTGACCGATCCGGCGCCGGCCACGGCATTCTCGCACCTGGACGCCACCACGGTCCTTAGCCGCGCGCTGGTGGAAATCGGCATCTACCCCGCTGTCGATCCCCTGGCCTCCACGTCCCGGGTTCTGGATCCGCGCATTGTGGGACATGATCATTACCAGGTGGCGCGCGGCGTCAAGGCCATCCTGCAAAAGTACAAGGACCTCCAGGACATCATTGCCATCCTGGGCATGGACGAGCTTTCGGAAGAAGATAAGCTCACGGTGGGAAGGGCGCGCAAGATTCAGCGTTTCCTCTCCCAACCCTTTTTCGTCACCAAGCAGTTCACTGGCCTCGACGGCCGCTACGTGAAGTTGGAAGACACCATCAAGGCCTTCAAGGAATTGGTGGAAGGCAAGCACGACGCCCTGCCTGAACAGGCGTTCTACATGGTGGGAACCATCGAAGAAGCCTTGGAGAAAGCGGATAAGCTGAAGGCAGCGGTATAGAAACCCGATCATCGATCCATCGGGTCATCGGATGATTGGATCATCGGATCATTGGGTCATTGACTCATTGGGAAGAGAGCGTCATCGAGTGAATTAAAGAGAACGCCTGGCACTCGGATGGTTTAATGGACCAATAACCCGATGAACAAATGATCCGATGGGACAATGAATCAATGTTCCGGTGGCAAAATGGCTCGATGACGCGATAAGACATTAATTATGGACGAGATCACACTCCCCACTGAGATTCGCCTCAATATCGTGACTCCGGACCGCCTGGTGGCCCAGAGTCAGGTGAGCGCTGTCACCATCCCCGGCAAGAACGGTTATCTGGGAATCCTTCCCGGCCACGCCCCCCTATTGACGGAGTTGGTCCCCGGCGGGATGACGTACATCTCCGGCGGCGCAAAACACGAGTTGTGCGTGAACTGGGGTTTCGCCGAAGTCCTGAGTGACCGCGTGATCGTGCTGACGCAGACCGCGGAGCGCTCCGAGGAGATCGACCGGGCGCGTGCCGAGAAGGCAAAAGGCCGCGCCGAAGAACGCCTGAAGCGATTCGATGACCCGCAGATCGACATGGAGCGCGCGCGCGAAGCCCTGCGCCGCGCCATCGCCCGCCTGGAAACCTCCGGCACTCTGCAAGGATAGTTACCTCTCTTTGCGCCACAGCATGACGTGGTAGGAACCGAAGTCCCATTGTAAAGTCGTCGAAGGCTCCGCAATCCGCAGCGCGGACCACCGCCTCTGTGATGGTCCGCGGCACTTCCGTCGCAACCTTGATGGCTGATGTTGTGCAGTAGCATGATCGCGGTTCAAACGGAAGAAACGCGGACGACAACCCCGGCGGTCTGCGCTTGCTTCAGTTGGCGGCGAAATTCTATCTCTGAGGAGCTATAATGAGCCTATGGGAGTAGAGCTTGTAACCAGGCTGACTTATGAACAGTTTCGCCAGCTTCCCGATGACGGAAAGCGGTACGAATTGGTTCGCGGCGAGGCACACTTGAATCCAGCACCTACCACCAAGCATCAACTGGTTTCACGCCGGCTGGTTGCCAGCTTGGAGATTTACCTTTCGAAGAACCCTCTGGGCGAGATCTTATACGCGCCGCTCGATGTCCGTTTGAGCTCGGATACGGCACTACAGCCGGACATCATCTTTGTGGCCAAAGCGAACGCCGCCATCATCAAGGAAGATTATCTCGCTGGAGCTCCCGACCTTGTAGTAGAAATCCTATCCCCTTCCACCACAGCCCACGACCGCATCATAAAGTTGCCCATTTACGCCGAGGCGGGGGTGGGCGAAGTCTGGTTCATCGACCCGCAGGCGTCGACCGTCGAGGTCTTCAAGCTTCAAAGGAGCAAATACCTGGTCGAAGCTGCGCTGGCGGGGAACCGCTCCCTTACCTCAACTCTGTTTCCCGGGTGGGAACTGCCGCTTTCCAGCCTGTTCGATTTCCGGGGTTGGTTTTAGACGATCTTCATGTCCGTAGCTCACCAGGCGCACTTGCGCCTGCTCATCGAAAACAGCCAGCTCTGTATGCACCCATCTTTGGTGGCCGAGCTTGCCTTGGGCTTGTTGCCGGAGCGGCGAAAGACTCATGAGTATCTTGACCGCCTCACCCCCCTAAGCGCCGTGACCTTGGCCGATGTGCGCCAGATGATTGAGGCGCGAAGCCTTGCCGCCAAAGGAATCGGCCTGACCGACGCCCATCTGATTGCCTCCTGCCTCGCCACTCCGGGCACCCGACTCTGGGCCCGCGACGAGAAACTCGGCAAGGTTGCTGAATCACTCGGAATTCGTGCCCATTTCCCCTAGCGTTTCCCCCTGGAACAGTATGCGACCGGGTTTCACGCTCGCACAGAGGTGGTTTGCGATCTCTGCGTTTTCGCGACGCAAGGGGCCTTCGGGATCGCAGAATTCACAAGATTGAAGTCTCCGCCAACCACGAGTCCCGTAACCCTTATCCCGTGTCCCGTGAGACGGTCACTTCTCTTGCGACTTGAGCGCCGAGCGCAGCTTGTCCGCAAGTATGCCTGAGCCGCCGGCGGGAGGAGCGTTGCGCTCCGTCCACTCGCGCACTTCCTCGGCCTCGCGCGCATCCATCACGGCCTTCGCGCTCAGGCGGATTCGCCTCCCTGAGGGATCAACTTCCAGCACGATCACCTCGACGTCCGCCCCGACCGGCAAGGCTCGCTTCAGATCGGCTTCCTTGGCGATGCCGGTTTCGCTCAGGGGGATAACGCCGGTGCGTCCGGGGGCGAGGAAGACGAACACGCCGAATTTCTCGTGCCGCTCCACCTTTCCCGTCAGGCGCGCGCCCGGAACGATTCCGGGCCTGACTCCCGCAGCCGCCTCGGCCCGTGCCCAGCTCTCCTCGACTAGCGCCACTCCGATCCGTTTCTGCTCGGGATCGATGGCGAGAATCTCGAAAGTCCCCGCCATTCCGGCAGACACCTGCCCCGCCCAGCCTTTCGATCCTCCGGTGGGCATGAAGGTGGAAGCATGAGCCAGCGCCTCGACTCCCGGCTCCAGTTCCACGAACGCGCCGAACTGCGCCACGCGCGTGACCCGGCCCGGCAACCGTTGCCCGACTTTGTACACCTCTTGCACTCTCGACCAGGGGTCGGCGGAGAGCTGCTTCAACCCCAGCGAGATCTTGTGCTTATCCTCGTCCACCCGCAGGACTTTAACCGTAATCTCATCGCCCGCTTTGACCATCTCCCCCGGGGACGACACGCGGGACCATGCCATGTCAGACACGTGGAGCAACCCCTGCACACCGGCGCCGAGATCGACGAACGCCCCGAACTCGCGCACGGAGGCGACCCGGCCGCTCATGACGGCGCCGGCGACAATCTGCGCGCGGAGCTTGGCGGCGTTCGCCCGCTGGTCCTCTTCCAGCAGCGCGCGGCGGCTGACGACGACGTTTGCGCCGTCTTCCTTGTACTCGATGATGCGGAACCGGTAAACATGCCCTTCGTGCGCCGCGGCGTCCGCGCCGCGGAGGTCGATCTGGGAAATCGGGCAGAAGGCGCGGCGCTTGCCGATGCGCACCTCGTAGCCGCCCTTGACTGCCTTCTCGACCTTTCCTTCCACCGGCAGGCCGCCTTCGAAGGCGGCTTCAAACTGCCGATCGCTCGCGGCCGCTCCCGCCAGCCGGCGCGAGAGCGTCAGCCCGCCAGTCGTCGATACCACCATCGCCTGAACGATATCGCCGAGCTTGACCTCGAGTTTGCCGTCGGCGTCCTTCAGTTCGGCGATGTCCATCACCGCCTCGCCCTTGCGGCCCACGTCGACCAGCGCCACCTCCGGGCCAATGGCGACGATTTTCCCCTCCACCAACTCGCCCTGCTCGAGGCGCTTGGCCTGAACCGAAGCCTCAAACAATGCGGCAAAGTCTTCCGACTGATCACTCACAGTATGCTCCTCGTCATGATTGCGCTTCGCCCGCCGGCACTTATTCCTTCGCTTGGGCGCGAACGGACGCCCAGCGATTGTACCAGCAGGATCAAATCATAAGAAGAGCGAACTCAACTCAGGGTACTTGCGGTTGTGGCCGGCGGAGCCGTTATGGAGGGGTCTCCCGGGGAGCACTGGGGCGCCCACGTGGCGGGTCCGGCGCCGGGCGCTGGCCTCGGCCTTCCTGCGCCTGGACTGCCCCCAGCTTGGTGCACAGCGCCACTTTTTGTCTGGCGCGCGGCGTGTGCGCGGGGCTCCAGGGGCTCTGGCCCCCCCGCGCTCACGCACTGCCGAAATCGTCGTCTCAAAAAAGGGCTTTCCTACCGGTGGGGAATAGGGAAGGAAACTCCGCGTAATTCCTGCTTCCGGCAGTCATTCTGTCGGCGAATCGCTAGCCTATGGCCGCGGGCGTGCGGACATCCATAGAAAGAGGTTCGTGGCGGGGTGAATTGGCACACACAAGGGCAGGTGTTGGGTGCCAGGTATTTGGCAATCAGCGCTGGGACCCGCCCTCCTATCGATGGACGGGTTTGACGACCAACGTACTGCCGGGCGCTTCGATATGACCAAACTTGCGGGACAGGGCGTGCGCAGCCGTGCTGAGGCGCTGGTCCTGCAACGCCCCGGGTTACCCGACTATGTTTATGAAAAGGCAATGGGTTACGACAGCCTAGGGGCGTGTTTTGAGGTATCGAAGAAAAGTCAACGTACTGAAAAAAAGCAAGTTAACCCGAGGCTGCAAAGAGACAAAAAGGGAAAAGATGTTAGAAATGAAGGATGAACCGACTATATCTATGAAAACACAGGGCCGAGCGACATAGTGTCATGTTGCAGAATGTGTTTTTCACAAGGATTTTAGCGAAAATCGGGGGTTTTGTGGCCTTTTGGCGGAGGCGGAAAAGTGAGGGCTAGTTTGAATCTCAGGAAAGTGCATACTGGCGGCAGGCGTGTTTGCTGTAAGATTAACTTGAAACGACAAGTCTGGTTGGGCGCCGAGTGTCAAAGCAAGGAAGTCCAGGATGAATGTAGCACTCGCCATCTTCCTTGTACTTATCGTGACGCCAAAGGCTGAGAGGTCTTCGATATGACCGCCCCCATCCGCATGTACGCCACCTCCTGGTGCCCGGATTGCCGTCGCGCCCGGGAGTTCCTGCGGGAAAGGCAGTTGGCCTTCGAGGAGATCGATGTTGACGCCCACCCCGAGGCGGCGGAGTTCGTCAAACAGTCGAACCATGGAAAGCGCAAAGTCCCCACGTTCGACGTAGGCGGGCGGGTCTTTCATTGTTCGCCCTTCGACGGCAAGAAGCTGGCGCGGGAATTGGGGCTGTGAGGAGCTGACAGACGACGGCTGGCAGCTTACAGCTAACAGCCGACAGCTAACAGTGAAGCCGCACCTAACCCGATGTTCTGTAGAAGATCGAAGTGGTCCTCAGTGTGGCAATACAAACTCGCTAAGGAGTTTTGATCTGCTCTTAGCTGTGAGCTGTGAGGTCCTAGCTGTAAGCCGTTAGCTGTTGGCTGTGAGGTACTAGCTGTAACCTGTTAGCTGTCGGCTGTTGGCTGTTAGCTGTTTGCTGCACGCTGTCAGCTTTCAGTTGTCTGCGATCCAAAGTGACCGGCGCAAGCTTCTCCCGGAGGCACCAGAATGCAACCCGACCGTATCGTCATCGTCGAGGGCGACATCACCGAGCAAGCCGTCGACGCCATCGTGAACGCAGCCAACACTTCCCTGCTGGGCGGCGGGGGTGTGGATGGGGCGATCCATCGCGCCGCCGGGCCGGAACTATTGGAAGAATGCCGCACCTTGCATGGCTGCGCCACCGGCGACGCCAAGATCACGCGCGGCTATCGCCTTGCGGCGCGCTGGGTGATTCACACTGTGGGGCCGGTCTGGCGCGGCGGCCGTGATTTCGAGGATGAACTGCTGGCCAACTGCTACCGGCGATCGCTGGAGGTCGCCGTCCAGAACGGCGTGGGCACTGTCGCCTTTCCCGCCATCAGCACCGGAATCTACGGTTTTCCCCTGGAACGCGCCACCCGCATCGCGCTGCGGGAAACCGGCGCTTTTCTGGATGTGAATCCCGGCATTGAAAAGGTCATCTTCGTGTGCTTCGATCCTCGCACGCATGGCTGCTATCAGAGGGTGCTGGAGGAGAGCCGGTAAACGAAGTTGTCAGTCTGCAGTAATCAGTTCTCAGCTTTCAGTTGTCAGCAGAGACGGGCCGGGAGGCCTGATGACTGATGACTGATGACTGAGAACTGAAAACTGAATACTGACTGCTGAATACTGATGACTGACAACTTCCGCCCCGGCTTGACTTCCGTATACCCTTCGGATAGTTTTGCTCGGACGCCCCTGGGCGAGACCATTCTATGAAGAAGGCATGGGGGCGATGGATCTGGCTGGCCGTAGGGGCCGCGATCATCGCCCTGATCTTTTACAACCTGAGCCGCAGTCCCGAGTGGCGCAACTTCCGCTGGGACCACTTCTGGCACTCCATGGTGGGGGCGCGGCTCGACGACCTGTTTCTGGCAGTCATCCTTGTCTACGGCACCTTCCTGATGAGGGCCATTCGCTGGCGGTTCTTCATGACCCCCATCAAGGCCGCTTCCTTGCGGGTCTTGTTCGTGGGCCAGGTCATCGGATTCAGCGCCATCTTTCTCGTCGGCCGTTTGGGCGAACTCGTGCGGCCCGCCTACATTGCCAAGAAAGAAAATGTGCCCATGAGTGGCATGATCGCGGTGTGTTTGCTCGAGCGGGTGCTTGATACCATCACCATGGTCGTGCTCTTTGCCGCCGCCCTCTACTTTGAGCCGGTCAACCCCGACACGTCCAAAGGCATGTCGGTGCTGCACGCGATGCACTACTGGGGTCACGTCCTCTTTGCCATTACCGGCTTGCTGATTCTGGGGCTGGTGCTTTTCCGCCTCAAGCCCGAGGCCATGACCTCCGGAGCCCTGCGACTGTTCCGATTTCTGCCCCTGCGTGCCCTGCGCTCCTTCACCCGCATTCTGCATTCCTTCAGCGAGGGCCTGAGCGTCATTCGCGACTGGAAAGGACTGGCCGGCAGCGTGGTGACCACCGCGCTTCTGTGGGTAATCAATACCACCGTCTTCTGGCTGGTCTTTCGGAGCGTTCATCACCGCCTGGGCCACCTGCCCTGGCTGGCCGCTGCTCTGACTCTCTTCTGCGCCGCATTGGGTTTGATTGTCCAGCTTCCCGGGGTCGGGGGGGGATACCAGGTTGGAGTCATTCTCGCCCTTACCGAAATATTCAACGTTTCAGTGGAATCGGCCACCGGCGCCAGCATTCTGGTCTGGATCGTCATGTCAGTCCCCTGCATTGCGCTGGGGTTGGTCTTCCTGATCCATGAAGGCCTGTCGATCCGCAAGCTGGAAGCGATTGCGGAGGAAGAGGAGCAGACCGTCGAATCGCAGTAGACTCGTGACTCGCCACTCGCGACTCACAGGCCACGAGTCCCGAATCACGAGCCCCGAGTCGCGAGTCCCGAACGAGGTGAACCCCCAAAGTGAGATGTCCATTCTGCGGGCACGTCGAAGACAAGGTTGTGGATTCCCGCGAGGCCAAGGTCGGTGACACCATCCGCCGCCGCCGCCAATGCGTAAAGTGCAACCGGCGATTCACCACCTACGAACGCATCGACGAAATCCCCTACATGGTCGTGAAGAAAGATGGCCGGCGCGAGAAGTTCGATCGTCAGAAGGTGCTGGCGGGCTTACTCAAGGCTTGCGAAAAGCGTCCCGTTCCCATGGGCAAGCTGGAGATCCTGGTAAACGAGATTGAAGGCCATGTGGCGGAGTCGCCTGACCGCGAGCGCCCGGCGGCGGAACTGGGCGAGATGGTGATGTCCCGCCTCAAGAAACTCGACAAGGTCGCCTACGTGCGCTTCGCGTCCGTCTACATGGACTTCAAGGACGTGCGCGAGTTCATGGATGAGTTGAAGGACTTGCTGAAGGCCAAAGGGAAGTGAGTTTCGGGCTTCAGGATACGGAATACGGGGTACGGGTTTCGCATGCCGACAGTCAAATGGTCAG
>DATJVT010000663.1:0-13106 GCA_035501695.1 Terriglobia bacterium
GGTTCCACCACGGCGCGGCCTGCTTCACTACAATATCTTGCGGCGTGCGAAGGAGCAGTGAGAACCCCGACGGGCTCCCGTTCTCGTCCACCTTGACATCGCAGATGCCGGTCACCTGCAACAAGCTCCCGGTTCGGATATGGCCAAGCTCTTCCTGCCCGGATCCGCTCTCCATCTCGGCTTCGTACATCACCCCGTCGGCGCTGAGGGTGAGGGAATTTTGTTTGCCGCGAAGGGAAGCGGCCACCAAGCGCCCCGTCAACCGGATGAGCTCGCAATCGTAGGTGCCGCGCATGGCATCGGCCATCACTGCCGCGATGGGGATGGGCGGATCGCCTGTCCCGATTTTGCGGAAAACAGCGTCTTGCAGCATCGGGCTGAAATCGCCCACGGCAGGGAACCCCACCACATCAACCCGATCGCCCACCTCCAGGGAGGTCGCCTGGCGTGATGCAACTTCAAGAAAATCCTGGGCATCCCGAATGTAAAGGGACTTTCCTAAACGCTGCAGGGTGACGATCCCCTGAACATGTACACGCTGGTTGAAAGCGCCCATCGGGCCGAGCCTCAAGACAATATGGATCGGACGTACCGGGATGGAAAAGAGGTCAGGGGGAGCAGGGGTCTCGATGGAGAGATTCTTCCAACCTGGTACCAATAGAATGGCACCGATGTACTGCAGCCGGGGATTGTAAGCGCCCCCGGAAACCCCCTGGACCCGGATTCTGGCCCCCACCAGGTCATGCGGAATGGGGTGGTAATTCAACACAAAAACCGGCACGATGGCCGTTCCCGACGCCACATGCAGCAGCAGTCGCCCCTGATTTTCCGCCGCCGACCTCACGATTCCTTCCACCTCGACAAATTGGCTATCCTGGGCGCCCGTCATTAATTCCTCGCCCGAAATTTCCCGGGGCGCCGGCAAAGGAGCTTCGCCCAGGACTTGAATCCTGGGGTGGATGATCTCGGAAGCAAAATCTCCGGGGCCACTGATCCCGTCGATCTCCAAATTCTGACCGGAATGAAAACCCACCGCCGCTTGCCCGGTATTTACAAAAATGCCGGCAGTTGAGTCCTGAACGAAGAAATCGCCCTGAGCGGAATCGGCATAGGTGATGACGGCCCGCAAATGGATCGGGTACCCAAGCCGCGCTTGCTCGGGCGGCAGTTGCCTGACCTCACGAATGGTCTTAAGAACGTTCAAGTCCTTTGGGACTTCCGTGGACTGGCCGAACACTGTACCCGAAAAAAGGGGAATTGCCATTACGAGGGGAAGAAGGTACCGCTTGAAAGCCCACCCTGCTTCAAACTGGATAACAACGCCTGGACACCCCATGGTTTTCCTTGCCACCGGCAATGGTCTCTAACGTGGAACAGTATTTCCCGCCGTGATGATAGTGGAGGTTGAAGTGAGAAAGCAATCGTGTTTCACATTGAATTGCGGCAGGCGGTGAGCGCGTGATGTGCCTCGGGTGCCCCGGCCCTCCGTGCCCGGGCTCAGAAAAACACTATTGATAAGAGGAGATTCGAAGGACACGGCCCATCGCGTTCGCGCTGCCGGTGTCTTATGTTTATTCGCTCCTGTACCGATAGAGGCTAATGGGGGTGAACTGGAGCCAGGGAAGTCCAGCCGCCCTGGAAAGGGATTATTGCCGGGGGTATGTCGAATTCGTGCAATAACAGCCTCACCGTCCCCCGCCGCGAGGCCGCATGAGCATCCGGGAGGCCGCCACGATCCAACCTTGCGACAACCTTGGTGGAGAACCTCCTTCCGCGCCTCTGAACATCCTGCTGGTCGATGATGAGGAAACGGCCTGCGAGGCCCTGAGGGCGCAATTGAGCACGGCTGGATTCAAGGTCGCAAGTGTGTCCAGCGGAGAAGAGGCGGTAGACCTCCTGCGCGGCGGACAGTATGACGTAATCATTGCCGATCTCGTGATGCCGGGATGGGTTGGTGCCCCAACAATTTGTGTCGCCAAGGAAATTGACCCGCAGATCGAAGTCATCATCCTTACCCGCCACGGTTCGTTCCACACCGCTATCGACGCCCTTCGTCAGGGGGCCTGTGATTTCTTGACCAAGCCTGCTGCATTGGCGGAGGTTCGTTCGGCCCTCCTGCGTGTGCTGGAACGGCGCCGCAACCGGGCCGACGCCATCCGGGTGGTCATCGAATCTGCCCGAGAAGCGATTGTTGTATTCGATAGAGAAAGTACGGTCCATGACTTTAACCCGGCGGCGGAGCAGATTTTCGGCCTCTCCCGCCAGCAAGCCGTGGGGAGGAAACTTACGGATTTCGCCATCCCACCGAGGTCCCTGGGTGTCTTCAGGGAACATCTGGCGAACGCCTGTCGAGAAGGGAGAGATCCTCTGCGCGGATGCAGGGAGGTCATTGCTTGCCGGCTGAATGGTGAAGAGTTTCCCTTTGAAATCTCGACGGCCGTGATCGAAACTCCCCACGGCAGGCTTTTGAGCACTTTCGGCCACGACATTACGGGCCGGAAAGAGGCGGAAAAAGCCACCAGGGATAGCGAGGCCAAACTCAAAGTCATCTTCGATGGGGTCGAGGCGGGCATCTTCCTTATCGACCCCGTGACCCATCAGATCGTGGAGGTGAATCTGCCGGCGCTGAAAATAGTCGGTGCGGCCCGCGAGGCGGTGGTCGGAGCGGTGTGCCACAAATTCATTTGCCCCGCTGACTGTGGGCGCTGCCCGGTCACCGATTTGGGGCAAGATGTAGACAACTCCGAGCGAATTCTTCTCGCCTTGACGGGTGAACGGATTCCGATTATCAAGACCGTAAAGCCTGTCGCGGTTGCCGGACGGCCCCTGCTTCTGGAGAGCTTTGTTGATATTTCCGCCCGCAGGCGAGCGGAACAGGCGTTAAGCGAAGCGGAGGCACACTTCCGCTCTCTCTTTGCTTCCATCCCCCTGCCCACCTATTTCTTTGATGCGGAAACTCTGCAGTATCTCGAAGTCAACGAGGCCGCCGTGGCCGCTACCGGTTATAGCCGCGAGGAACTCCTCCAGATGCGCGTTACCGACCTCGCACCGCCAGAGTTCGTTCCTGGCGTCATCGAGAGAATCAGGATGCTTCACAACCGCGGCCCCGTACGCCATGAGGGAGTCTACCGGTTTAAGAGCGGACAACTCGTACACACCGAATCGAATATCCGTACCATGGACTTCCGGAGACGAAGGGCGGTTCTCTCTGTCGACCAGGATGTCACGGTGCGCAAACAGGCGGAAGCCGCGATGGCGGAGCACCACGCCGTGGTGACGCTGGTGGCGGACGTCGGAGCCGTGCTGACGCGGGGCGAAGCTTTGCGCCCCAGCTTGCAGCAATGCGCGGAAATCCTGATCCGCAAAATCGGCGCCGCCCTTGTGCGCGTCTGGACGTTGAATGAGGGGGGAGACGTTCTCGAACTCCAGGCCAGCGCCGGCCTTTACACCCACATCGACGGGGGACACGCACGCGTGCCCGTCGGGAAGTTCAAGATCGGCCGGATTGCGGAGAGCGGCGAGCCGCACTTGACCAACTCCGTGCAGACGGATCCGTGGGTAGGGGACCCGGAATGGGCCCGGCGCAAGGGCATGGTAGCGTTTGCGGGCTATCCCCTGCAAGTTGAGAGGCGTGTCATGGGGGTTGTCGCCGCCTTTGCGCGCCAACCCCTCACCGAAGCGGTGCTCCAGGCCTTTGCCGCGGTGGCCGGTCACCTTGCCCAGTTTATCAACCGCCAACGCGCGGAGGATGCGCTGCGGGACAACGAAGAGAAGTACCGGGCTCTGTATGAATCGTCGCGCGATGCCATCATGACCATGGCGCCCCCCGCCTGGAGGTTTACGGCGGGAAATCCGGCGGCCCTTGCCCTCTTTGGCGCGAAAGACGAAGCGGAATTCGTGGCAGAGACGCCCTGGGGCCTGTCTCCCGAGTATCAACCCGACGGAGAGCCATCCTCGTCCAAGGCTTCCCGCCTGATCGCCCTCGCCATGGAGAAGGGATCCCAGTACTTCGAGTGGACGCACAAAAGGTTCAATGGGGAGGAATTCCCCGCCACGGTGATGCTGACGAAGATGATATTTCGTGGCAAACCCCTCTTGCAGGGAACGGTGAGGGACCTCACTGAACGCAAGCGCGCGGAAAAACAGACCCGTCTCCAGACCGTTGCCCTCGAGTCCGCTGCCAATGGCATCGTGATCACGGACCGCGCCGGCGTGATCCTTTGGGTGAACCCGGCCTTCACGCGCTTGACCGGATACACGGCCGCCGAGGCCGTGGGCCAGAAACCCCACGTTCTGAAATCGGGCGCGCACGAACCCGCCTTCTACCAGAAGCTCTGGGAAACGGTCACGTCCGGGGAAGTCTGGGAGGGAGAAATCGTCAATCGGCGAAAAGATGGAACTCTCTACACCGAGCAAATGACCATCACGCCCGTGCGCGATTCGACGGGGGTGATCAGTCATTTCATTGCCATCAAGCAAGACATTACCGAGCGCAAGAGAGCCGAGAAGGAACTCCTCTTCAAGACGGCGTTGCTCGAGGCGGAGACTGAGACCACGATCGACGGCGTCCTGGTGGTTGACCAGGCGGGTCACGTCCTCCTGGCCAACAAGCAATTCTCCAAGATTTGGAACTTCCCAGAGGACCTCTTGAAGGCAGGGGAGGACAAAACGCTTCTGGCGTACGCCACGAATCAACTTAAGAACCCGGTGGAATTTCTGGAGCGGGTGAATTATCTCTATGCCCACCCCGAGGAAAGGACCCGCGAAGAAGTTGAACTTAGGGACGGGAGAGTCTTCGACCGCTATTCGGCGCCGCTTCAGGATGCCTTGGGAGGATGCTTCGGCAGGATCTGGTACTTCCGCGACATCACCCAACGCAAGCAGGCCGAGAAAGCTCTGCAAGAGCGCACGGCGTACCTCGACAGCCTGTTTGAGGTTAGCCCGATGGGCATCGTCGTCCTCGACACCAGAGGTCGCATCCAGATGTCCAACACGGCGTTTCAGCGGCTCTTTATGTATTCGCGCCAGGAGATCCAGGGGGCCATGTTGGACGAATTCGTCGTCCCCCCGGAACTGGCGGAGGAAGCAAAGAGCCTGACCGCCCTCTGCCTCACCGGTTCCGGCGCACAGTTCACCAGCCGGCGCCGACGCCGGGACGGCACCCTGGTGGACGTCGACATCTACGGGGTGCCTTTGATCATCCAGGATGAACTGCGGGGCGTGCTAAGCCTGTACCGCGACGTTACCGAGCGCCATCGGGCGGAAGCGGAACTGCTCAAGTACGCGGAGGACCTGGAGGTTTCCAAAGCCGCCCAGGAGGAACACGCAGGAAAACTGGCTCGCTTGGTGGAGGAGTTGGCCCACGAGCGTGATTTGCTAGGCACGCTCATGGATACCATCCCTGACTTTGTCTTTTACAAGGACCGCGAGAGCCGTTTCCTTCGCACCAACCCCGCCCACGCCAAGGTTATGGGGCTGGACGACCCTCGTCTGGCGGTGGGGAAAACTGACTTCGATTTCTTTCCCGCCAAGGATGCAGAGGGATACCTCCACGACGAACAGCAAGTCATATCAACTGGCCAACCCCTCATCGGCCGAATCGAAGGGGTGCGTCAACCGGACGGCCAGTATCGTTGGTGTACCACCAGCAAGGTGCCCATCCGGGACCCCCGTGGGGAGGTCGCAGGCCTGGTCGGGATTACCCGCGACATCACCGAGCGCATGCAGGCCGAAGAGATCCTGCGGACATCCGAGGAGCGCTACCGGGAGCTCTTCGAGAATGCAAGCGACATGGTGTACACCACCAATCTGGACACCCGGTTGACTTCCCTGAACCGAGTCGGGCGGCAGATTCTGGGGTACTCGGCAGAGGAGATCACCGATCTCGACCTCCGGCAGTTGGTGGCGCCCAAACATGAGGAGATTTTCCAGGAGGGACGCCGGCGGTTGATGGCGGGTGAGTCGGACGTGACGGTGGAATCGGAGTTCGTCGCTAAGGATGGGCGGGCTGTTCTGTTGGAAGTGAAACCTCGGCTCATCTACAAGGGCGGCAAGCCCGTGGGGGTGCAAGTCACTGCCCGCGATATTACCGGGCGCGACGAGGCGGAGATGGAGCTGCGCCATGCCCAGAAACTGGAATCGGTCGGCCGCCTGGCGTCGGGAATCGCCCATGAAATCAACACCCCCATTCAGTTTGTGGGCGACAACACGCGCTTCCTGCAGGATTCCTTCGCGGGCCTGAAGAATCTCCTGATCAGCTACCAGGAGCTTCGAGCCGCGGCAGCTTCCCACTCCGTTACCCCGGAATTGCTTGTGAAGGTGCGGGAATCGGAAGAGGAAGCGGATTGTGAATACCTCCTGGAAGAGATTCCCAAGGCGCTGACCCAGACTCTTGATGGCGTAACGCGCGTCGCCACCATCGTCCGCGCCATGAAGGAGTTCGCCCACCCCGAAGGCAAGGAGATGGCCGCCGCCGACCTCAACCGGGCGTTGCTCAGTACACTCACCGTGGCGCGCAACGAACTGAAATACGTGGCGGGTGTGGTAACCGATTTCGGCGATCTTCCCTTGGTGGTCTGTAACATCGGCGACTTGAACCAGGTGTTTCTGAACCTTCTGGTAAACGCCGCCCATGCGATCGGAGAGGTAGTTGAGGGCAGTGGCAACAAAGGCACAATTCGGGTCAGAACGACGGTGGAGGGGAACTCGGTTTTGATTTCCATCGCTGACACCGGCGGCGGCATCCCCGAGGCGATCCGCGGCCGCATCTTCGATCCTTTCTTTACCACCAAGGAAGTCGGGCGAGGCACCGGCCAGGGCCTGACGATTGCGCGAACGGTGGTGGTGGACCGTCACAAGGGGGCGCTGACCTTTGAGAGTGAAGTCGGAAAGGGGACTACGTTTTACATTCGATTGCCGCTCGACCCGGGAGCTTGTCCCAAGGAGGCAAAGGTGCCATGAGACGAATAGTCTTTGTGGATGACGAACCGCGAATTCTGGAGGGGCTGCGGCGCATGTTGCGTCCCCAGCGGCACGAATGGGAAATGGCCTTCGCCCCAGGAGGCGAGGAGGCCCTGGCGATGATGGCCGCCTCGCCCTTCGACGTGATCGTCTCCGATATGCGGATGCCGGGGATGGATGGCGCTGCCCTGCTGTGCCGGGTGCGGGAAGTCTACCCCCAGGTCGTGCGCATTGTGCTTTCGGGCCACACCGAACTCTCCACAGCTCTGCGCGTTGTCCCGGTCGCCCACCAATTCCTGGCCAAGCCCTGCGATGCGGAGACGCTTCGGGTGGCCGTGGAGCGCGCTTGCCATCTGAAAGCCCTGTTGAGCGATGAGTCCATCCGCCGCACGGTGACCTCCCTGGGAGACCTGCCGTCTCTTCCCCGCACTTATGAAGCCTTAACCCAGACGCTCGCGGACCCTGAGGCTTCCTTGCAAAAGGTGGCCAAAATCATCGAGCAGGACGTGGGCATCTCCGCCAAGGTCCTGCAATTGGTTAACTCGGCATTCTTCGGCGTTTCCCACTCCATGACCAACATCCAGAGCGCCGTCAGCTATCTGGGCATTACTACCCTCAAAAGCCTCGTGCTCTCGGTGGAGATCTTCCGGGCCTTCCAGCCCAAGCGGGAGCTGAAGGGCTTTTCCCTGGAAAAGTTGCAGCGCCACGCCCAGCTTACCGCTCAGATCGCGGCCCGGCTGCCGGCGCCCCCGCATTTGACCGACATCGCGCTGGTGGCGGGGATGCTGCACGACGTGGGCAAGTTGATTCTGGCCTGGAAGCTGTCTCGGCAGTTCGAAAAGATGCTGGTGGAAGGGCTGGTGGCGCACTGCCCGGTTTATCGCGTGGAGGAACGCGAGAACGGATTCAGCCATGCGGAAATTGGAGCATATCTGCTGGGGTTGTGGGGGTTGCCCTACAGCATGGTAGAAGCGGTGGCGCTGCATCATGGTCCCCACCGCGTCCCGCATCAGGGTGTGGACGCGATCTCGGCGGTCTACGCGGCCAACCTCCTGGCCCACGAGTGGGAGGAGGGCGGCGGCGAGGGGCCGGCGACTTACCCGTTGTCAAACTACCAGGAGGAGTTCGCCCAGTTGGGGATCGCCGAGATGGTCCCGGCTTGGCGAACCCTGGCGGCAGAGGCGGCGGGCAGTATGGCGGAGGTGGAATGTGCCTGAACCCAGCCGCCCGCGGATTTTAATTGTTGACGACGAGGAATTGGTCCTTCAGGCTCTGGAGCGGCAATTGCACGCCCGGTTCGAGGTCACCACTGCCACGGGGGGCAAAGAAGCTCTGAGGCTGGTCATGTCCCAGGGACCCTACGCCGTGGTGGTCTCCGATCTCCGCATGCCGGGCATGGACGGCGTTACCCTCCTGTTCCTGATTCGCACCGCCGCGCCGGACACAGTGCGAATTCTCTTGACGGGTCACACCGACATGGAGGCGGCCAGCGCGGCCGTCAACGAGGGAAAGGTTTTCCGTTTCCTCCTCAAGCCCTGCCCTTCCGGGGTTCTCTTCCGGGCGCTGGAAGCCGCCGTCGAGCAGTATCAATCTCTACAACTGCGGAACACGCTTTAAAGGTACCCCCGCGGCGCGCCGATGGGGGTAGTGACGATTCGTTGAGGTTAAACCCGATGCCGGACCAAATCCTTTTCGTTGACGACGAACCTGCGCTTCTCCAGGGGTATCAGCGGCTGTTGCACAAGGAGTTTAAGATTACTACCGCGGTCGGGGGGGAGGCGGCGTTGACCCTGGTCCAGCATATGGGCCCGTTTGCCGTGGTGCTTTCTGACATGCGGATGCCCGGGATGAATGGAATCGAGTTCTTGTTTAAGGTCAAGACCCTGGCTCCCGACACGGTCCGCATCATGCTGACGGGCGCGGCGGAGCTTAAGACTGCCATGGACGCGGTGAATGAAGGAAACATCTTCCGCTTTCTCACCAAGCCCTCCAACAAAGACATGCTGGTAAGGACATTGAACGACGCCCTGGCGCAGCACCATCTGCTCTGTGCCGAAAAGGAGTTGCTGGAGAAGACGCTGCGCAGCACGGTGTATGCCCTGACGGAAGTCTTGAGCGTCGTGAGCCCGGCGGCCTTCAGCCGGGCCATGCGCGTCCGGCGCTACGTCCAGCGCATCGTGGCGCGCTTATCCCTGGCGAGCCCCTGGAAATTTGAGGTGGCGGCCATGCTCTCGCAGTTGGGCTGCGTCACGCTGGACCCGGAGATCATTGACAAGGTATACGCCGGCACGCAGCTTTCGCCGGAGGAGGAAGCCCAATACGTTACTCATCCCCGCGCCGCCCACGACCTGCTGCGGGGAATTCCCCGCCTGGAGGCAATCGCCTGGATGGTCTCCCGCCAGTACGAAGATCTGCCTGGGGAGGAGGAGGCTGACGTCCCCGGCCTGCCCGACGCGCGGCTGGGGGCTCGCATCCTCCGCGCCGCCCTCACCTTTGACTCCCTCCTGCGCAAGCGTCATTCCCGCGTGGACGCCGCCCACTACCTCACCCAGTCCTTTAAGGGCCTGGACAAGAGAATCATCGAAGCGCTAATGGAACTTGAACCGGAGGCGATGGCCAACCCGGCCCGGCCTGCGTTCATTGAGGACCTTGCCGAGGGGGCGATACTGGATCAGGACATCCGAACCCCGGATGGGCTCCTGGTGGCCGCGAAGGGGCAGGAGGTCAGCTTTTCCCTCCTTCGCAAGCTCCGAAGCTACCGGGAGAAGGGAACCATTCCAGGGGAGGTGGCGGCGTCGCAGCCGGCTGCTTCCACACCAGCCGGCAACGCCTGACAAGGCCAGGGTTGTGGCCCCGCGCCCGACTCGGCCGTCGCAGTTGGTCACAGTAAATGTTGGTAAGACTTGGAGGGGGCCCTCCCTGGTGAGCGGAGGACTCGCGGTTCCAACTTGAAGCGCTGTGCCGGCTTCCCGCCGGCTGATGTGTCGCCAAGAGGTCGCCGCTGCATTCGGAGCAAAGCGCATGGGGCTGAATTCAGGCGGACTTGCCTCAGCACCTCACGCGATTTCGGCCGGAGTTCTTGCTGGCATACAGATACTGATCCGCCCTCCGAATGAGGGACTCCTGGGAATCACCGGGTGCGACCATAGCCGCGCCAGCGGAGATGGTCAGCGGGACGCGTAAGGAATCCACCGGCAGGGACGACGATGCCACCAGCGCCCGGCACTTTTCGCAGGCGGCCGCCAGGACTTCCTTCGTAATGCCGGGGAGAATGGCGAGGAACTCGTCTCCGCCCCAACGTCCCACGACATCGGAGACGCGCAGGCACCCCGCCAGGGTCCGTGCCACGGAAGCCAGGGCGCCGTCGCCGGCAACATGCCCATACGTGTCGTTAATCCTTTTTAGCTCGTCCACGTCGGCCAGGATGATTCCGAAGGGGGATCCGCCTTTCGCATACTGGTCGAGATGCACGGAGAGTTGCCGCTCCAAATAACGGCGGTTTCCCAACTGCGAGGCGGGGTCCAGAAAAGCCCACTTGGCGAGTTCTTTGGCCCGCTCCCTCACGGCTCTCTGACGCGAGTTATCCTGGAAGATTTCCACCGCACCCACCACATCCCCGTTCTTGTCCTGGATGGGACAAACACGAACCTCCACAGGCACCCGGTGGCCGTCCTTATGGTGAAGATAGACCTCCGCGCGATGCGGCCGTCCGTCGGAAATAGTCCGGCTGAGAGGGCACTCTCCCTGGCACAGCACCCTCCCTGCCTCGTCGACGTGCATCAGCAGGTTGTCCGCACAGCATCTGCCCAGCACCTCATCGGCGCTGTATCCGGAGAGGTGTTCCGCCGCCTGGTTCCAATAGGTGATCCTGCGGTTCCGATCGGTGAAGAAAACACCGTCAATCAGGTTGTCGAGCACGTGTTTGAAGAGATGGTTCTTTTCGTCGGCCAACAAAGCCTGAAGTGATGGACCTGAAGACTCCATACGCGTTTCCCCTTGTTCCATAACCCAACCTGACTCGCAAAAGAAAAACGCCGGACCACTTTCGGCATAGGGCCCGCTGAAAAGAACGCTCGGCCCCTTTTCCCCGTTGAGATTTTCCGGAAACCCTATCTTGCAATAAGGATACACGAATCCGGGCCAAATTCGCTCGGAAATCTGAGCCGAAGGAGGCTGGGCGCGCATTACGCTGAGGCATAACTGATGACCAAAGAGTAAATGGGCGGGTCATGCCGAGGTCCAAGTTGTTTTGCCCGAACAGAAATTGGTCCAGGGAGTCGCGTGCGTGGACTGCGCGAAGGCCGTGTCAAGCCATTTAAGAATGTATCTTTTGCGAAGGATTGCAATTGTCCGAAGTCGGTTATATGTTGTCACCCGGTTGAAACATGAAATCACACATTAGGGCTGGAAACATGCATTCATTGCTTCTGGGGCTGATCCTGTCTCCCGCTATTCCTCTGGCAGGCGCACAGAGTGCAACCCTGGAAAGCAACGGTTGGACGATCTCCGTCCATCAGGACGCAGGCGCTGTAGACATTTCGTATGCAAAGACGGGGATACTCCTGCTGGGCGCGCGTTTGAATAAGTTGGGTGATCATGGCGTGGAACCGATCAAGGCTTGGACCGCCGCATTGGAGGGTGCCGACCGGCTATCGATCGTGGTGGCAAGCCCACCCGGCGCCTGGCGCTTCGAATGCCGGCCGGAGGAGTTGGTCATTACCAGCACGTCAAACCTGTCCGTACTGACTGCACGGGTGCCAGCCCCTCCCGGACGCCTGCCGGTGCGGCTGATCGATCCGGAAGGCACCCCGGTCGATTGGACCGGCACCGCGGAGGTGCAAGAGAGCTATGGCGGCGCCATTACGAGCCATCCTTCTTTTCTACCTCGCGAAAACGCTGATGTGATCACCTTCGCGCTGGGACAGGTGGCGAGCGAAAACCTGCACGCCCTCTTCGATCGTCCGTCGGATACCGCTGTGCGCTTTGCAGATTCGGCCCGACTGCGGCGCAACGCTCCGGACCGGAATTCGCTGGACCTGCTGCTCCCCGTCCCCGGCAGTACGGTGCTGCGCATCGAGAGCGATTACTTCACCAAGACCCTCGGCGTTCCTTATTACGTGCCCTTTGATGATTCGGTGTTTTCCTCTCCGCCGGCGGCCTGGAGCAGTTGGACAAGCTACTACAGTGATGTGCGTGAAGACGACATCATCAGGAATACCGACTGGATCGCGACCCACCTGAAGCCCTATGGGTTCGAGTATGTCGTGCTCGATGACGGTTACGACCGCGACCCCGCCGGGAAGCATTTCTGGATCGCAAACTGGGACAAGCAGAAGTTTCCGCACGGTCCGCGGTGGCTGACCGATTACATCCATTCCAAGGGGCTGCGCGCGGGGGTCTGGCTGGTGCCCAACGCTTATGCCGGCGCCGTGCAGGATCATCCCGATTGGTACCTGCGCGACCGGCAGGGCCAACTGGTACTCGATTATCAAACCCCGGCGCTCGACTCGACTCATCCCGGCGCCAAGGACTTCCTCCGCCAACTGTTTACCACGCTCGACGACTGGGGTTTTGACTATTACAAGTTTGACGGCGAGCACGCCCTGCCCACGTACGCTCCGCCGGTCGACTCCTCACGCCTCTATGATCGAACCATCGATCCATTGGTTGCATATCGCGAGCGGTTGAAGTTGATTCGCGACTTCCTTGGGCCCAAGCGCTTTATCGAGGGCTGCCCGGCCGGCACGCCGCTGAACGGCATCGGATATTTCAACTCCTATTTCAACGGCGAAGACCTCTACGGCAGTTGGCAGGGGATGTATGCGCTGTTCAGCTCTATTAACGCCAACGTCTTCTTTAATCATCTCCTGGCTTACGTCATGCCCGGGGAGGGCATGGAGCTTGGCCCGCCGATGAGCGTCGACGAGGCCCGGCAGAAGCGACCGGCGGAAGTGGTGAGCGTGGCGAAGTCGCGCGAGGACCCGCTCCGCGGGTTCGGCGTCACCACCGCGGAAGCGCGGACGTTGGTTTCCTGGGTGGCGCTCACGGGAGTGGCTTATCCCCTCGCCAGCGTGATGCCCGAACTTCCGCAGGAACGCGTCCGCCTGCTGCAACAAACCTTGCCCACTCTTCCCATTCTGCCGCTC
>DATJVT010000664.1:0-5876 GCA_035501695.1 Terriglobia bacterium
GATGGGTGGTGGCCTCAATGATGGGGTTGGTCAGGTACTTGTAGAAGATTCCGCCCGAAACCATCCCGATGGGTTTGAGATACCGCTCGTAGAGGATGTCGCCGTCTTGGGCGTGCTCGGCCTTTAGTGCGGGGTTGCCGATGCTGTAGGTGTAAGGATTCGTGGTGATGTCGATTGTCACGGCGGTGGTCAGAAATTCGGGATCGGGGCGCGCCAGTCCCATCCCGTAGACCACGCGCAGATCCGAGTTATCGTCAATTCGGTAGCGTACTGATGCGCTGGGCAGAGCGTTGAAGTAGGATCCATTGAAGGGAACGTTCACGGGGCCCTGGCCGGTGACCGGGTTGGTGCAATCGCAGCTTAGCGTCTTCACGCTCGTTCCTTCAAAGCGCACACCCGCGATCACGCGGAAGCGCCCCAGGTCCACGGTATTCATGAGGTAGCCGGCAGAGATTTGCTCCACCATGTCAAAGTTGTTGTTGTTACCGCCGTAGGTATTGCTGTAGGCGAAGTCGCTGCCATTGGCATTCACAAACCCCGTGATGTTGGCCCAGTCCGTAACCGGTCCGAAAGGATAATGACCTCCATAAAAGTTGGGGTTGGTGAAGTTGCCGAGGAACTGCGTCATGAGGTATTTCGAATTGGGGTCGAACTCGTCTTCCCAGGAATCGTCGAACTTGTGGGCGTTACGGAACTTTCCGCCGAACTCAAACGTGGCGAAGTGAGAGCCCAGGTGGTAATTCTTGGCCACCGACCCGGCAGCCAGGAGATTGAGTTGGGCGGTAAGGCCGTGGGAGTACGTAACGCTCTTTAGCTTGTAATCATCGGTATTGAAGATATAGTCGGGCCCCGGAGTGAAACAATTGGAGGTCCATTGGGGAAGGTAGATATTCGTGGTGGCGGAGGCGTCGTACAAACAGTTCGTCGAATTGCTTAAGTCCCCCGTGGGCTTGAAATCGGCGCCCGGGTTCCCGGCCGAGGCGACCTCGGCCGAGCGGGACACTGCGGCCTCCCAGTGGATAACCATGGAGGTGAGAGTGTGCGAACCGCTGAGCGCCACGTTACCAATGGAGTAATCCGGGGCGCGCTGGGACACCTTGTAGCCAGGAGAACTGCCATCATTCAAGGTGTAGGTCCATTTATTCCCGTAATCTTTGAAATCGGAATAGAGGTAGCGGAGGGTGAGCACCGTCCCCTCGGAGTCCGTGAACCACCCCATGGCTACGAGAGTCCTCATCCCCACCTTTCACCTGAATCCGGTCAGCTGAATCCGGTGCGTAGAATACGATGGATAATGTACGCTCAATGTGCGTATTTTAGTGTTTGCGGCGCGTCGAATACGCGCAATTATCTACGCATGGAGTGCGTAGAATGAAGCGCTATATTCACTTATGAAAGCGATAATCCTGGGGGCGATTTGCGCGTTCGTCTTGTGTGGAATTCTGGTGGCCGGAGTCTGGCCATTTTGCCATCCCCGGAATGATGTGACCTGGTTAGGATCCCGCAGCGGTCTGCGCTTCCGAAGACCTGCCACGGTCTTGACCTCCGGCGCGCTGGCGATGCCGGATTCGCGGGGCGACTCCTCCTGCAGCATCGAGATGTGGGTGCGGCCCGCCCGTATCGGTGACTCGGCCACCCTCCTGGCATTTTCGACTCCGCAGAGCCCTCTTCAGCTCTCCTTGCGCCAATCCGGCAGTGATCTCGAGTTGCAAGACCATGGCAAGGCCCAACCGCACCAGAGCCAAGCTCTTTTTGTCGGCCGAGTCTTCCGGCCCGAGAAACGGGTATTGTTAACAGTCACCTTTGGCCCGCAGGGGACCTCCACCTATGCCGATGGAGCTTTGATTGAAACCTCGCGCGAATTCCAACTGGGCCGGGACGAGTGCACGGGCCAACTTGTGATCGGCGACTCGGCTATAGAAGCCGACAGTTGGTCGGGTGATTTGTGGGGGCTCGCGATTTTCAACCAGGAACTCACGGCGGGGCAGGTTTCACGGCACTATGCAACGTGGGCGGCGACGGGTCGGCCTGAGATCTCTGAAGATGAGAGGTGTGTTGCCCTGTATGCTTTTGATGAGCGTTCGGGGAAGACCGTCCACAACCGTGTTGGTTCGGCGATCGACCTCGACATTCCGGACCGATACCTGCTCCTGCACCAGACATTTCTGAAGCCGGCGTGGGAAGAGTTCGAACCATCGTGGCACTACCTGGAAGATGTTCTGACCAACATTGCCGGCTTCGTTCCCCTGGGCTTTTTCTTTTTTGCCTACTTTTCGTCGGTACGACGGATCAAACGCGCGGCCCTCGCCACGATTCTTCTCGGGGCAGGCGTCAGCCTTACGATCGAAGTCCTTCAGGCCTACCTCCCCACGCGATTTTCCGGCACGACGGACCTCATTACAAATACATCTGGAACTTGTTTGGGCGTGATGATGTACCGATGCAAACCGGTTCAAGCTCTATTGTCTTCGTAGAAGCTTGCATCTTCTTTTCCCCACCTTGCACCACTTATCGGTCGCGATGGGGATTGATCCTCCAAAGCACCGAGGGGGCGCTTCGCCACGCGCGCTTTGTCTTGGGCGTCAATTTGGAAGCGCTCAGGAACCATTTCGTGAACCCGGTGGCCTTTCGCGTCGCGATCCGAAGAAGGCTCAGACTCATTCCCCTGAGGTTCTGGCCAAACAGGCAGATTTCCGCTTCCCGCCATTCGCAATTGCCAAAACGTTGCTTGTACATCTGTTGCCCATAATCGAAGTCCACCACTTTGACGCCTTGTCGGCAGAGGTCCTCGAGGACCTTCACCAAAAGGTAGGTCCCAATCGAGTGCTGTTGGAATTCCGGGTCATAACCGGTCTCGATGGTGTGAAATGTCCCGCCATAGAGAGCCCCTCGCCAGAACGCGCTGGGGCTGCCCGCCAGATAGAGGACATAGGCGCGGAGCCAGCCCTTTTGGGCTTCAAAGAGAAACCGTTGGCGCGTTTCGGCGTTATCCCTGAATCCTTCCTCGCCGGCGGCGCGTTGCCAGGCTTTCCTGGCGACTGCTTCCACGTCCTGCATCATCCGCTCCAGTTCGGAGCTTTCTCGAAAACAGCGGACCGTCACATCTCCCGCGAAGGCGTTGACCAGTTGCTTGGCCTGCCATTTCAGGTTCTTGCGGCTTTTCGCCGTCCAACCGGCATAGATCTCCTCAATGCTGGCAGGCAATTTTGCAGAGCAATGCAGGCGCGTCTCGACAACATGGTCGCGCTGCAAAGGTCTGGGCAAGGTCATGGCGCAACGATAGACTGGGTTGTCCTCCCTGACCCCGCGGAGCGTCGCCATGTCCGCTTCCTTGCGGTCTAGCGCGGCCATAATCTCCCTGACGAAGGTCTCGCAGTGTTGCGCCGTGGGATTGCCCAAGAGCCCGGCCTCGGGCATACGCAGCACGTGCAATTTCGATTTCCACACGATCCAGGAACCGATTCTGAAGTCTCCCACGCGGGCGTGAATGAGCTTCCCAACCCACATGGCTTCCGGGTTTCCATCGCGGTAGAGCACGATGATATGCGGCCGGACAAAGCCGGGAGCGGCGCACTCCTGTCGGAGATAAAAGTCGATATCGCAGTGGAGGTGCTTCTGCCAGCGCACCCACACGTCACGCACGTCCTCAATTTCCTCCACGCTTCGAATGATCCGCGCGGTGAGCAGGCTGTCCGTTCGAGCGTCCCCGGTCGTCATACTTGTCGTCATTCCCATTCGGACTCCCAAATCACCGGCCCCTACACCCGATTTTCACCCCTGCGGTCCCGCGCCACGTTTTTGGTTAAAGCTTCCGACGACGCCTGCAAATTCAGGTTACTCAATCGGGATGTCCGATTTCAACTCTCCGTCCCGGTAAGATCATACCCCTGCTGCCTCATCGGCTCAAACCCTGGTCGCCATGGCCCCCCTGAGGTGGCATTGGGGCGCGTCTGCGTGTTGCGCTCGCTCCTCCTAGTGTACGGTTGATAAGTTCTTTTCAAATCCCTTCTCGTTGAGCCCTGACTCATCCGACTCCCATCTCCTTTTCCGGTAATATCTTAGAATCCGTGAGGCGGGCCTTCACCCGCAATCACATCGTTAAGATATAATCTCCTGCTTGGTGCTCGCGAGGTTTTGGCGAGCGTGGATGAGGGTTTTGATCTGGCTGAAGTGCCGTGCCATGGCGGCGCCGGCCTCGTTACTCCGCCGAACAACGGGGAAGAGATTTGCCCGCCTAGCTACCTGGGTGGCGTCCTGCGCGAACGCCTGGGACGGAACGAAGCAGGTTCCATGGCCCGCCACTATGTTCCTCAGTCCGTGGTAGAGCAGGACGAAAGGGATTCAGAGAGCAGAGGATCTGCTGAGGAAAAAACCTACATCTGATGAAAGCCTCGTGCGCATCAGAACCAAACTCGCCTTGATGGCAGGAGACCTGCTCCTGTTCTCCCTCTGTTTGCTGGGGGCCACCTACCTTCAGTGCCGCGAATTGGAACCGCTCTTTGGGAAGTACAGCACCATCTGGGTACTCAGCCTGACGATTTATCCCCTATGCCTCTACATCACGCGGTCCTACGAATTGCAGCCGGAAGCAAGTTCCGCCGAGAACCTGCGTCGGTCTGTGCTGGGGTTACTGGCCGCCGCCTCCACGATTTCCCTGGTCTTTTGCTTCGGTCTGGAATTCAGGTTCAGCAGAGGCATTTTCGGCGTCGCCAACATCATATTCATCTTCGTTCTGCCGCTGTGGCGCCTGGGAGTCTTCCTTCATCTGCGCCGCCGAAGCTTGTCGGTCCTTCTAATGGGAAACGCCACCGCCGTAGAAATGGCCCGTCATTTTATTCGGGAGTTTTCGCCCTCCTCCCGGACGCAAGTCTGGCAGCCGAGAGAGGAAGCGGAAGGTGCATCCATTCACACCGATCCCCAGGAAGCGCACTTCAACAGGAGTCATATCGACCTTCTTATCCTGGCAGGTCATTCGCTCGCCCCGCCCACCCTGCGCAAAGCCGCCGCGCTCCGCCTCGAGGGAGTTATTGTTTGGGATCTTCCCCGCCTGTGGTCGGAATTCGCTGAGCGGCTTCCGGCGGGGTACATCGATGAGGGCTGGATAGCCACGGCGGAGGGGTTTCGCTCCCTCAACGGGCAGGGTTTTCAAGTCACCAAAAGGCTATTGGACATCAGCCTTGCATTTATTTTGTTACTTATCAATCTACCCGTTCTGGCGCTGGCAGCCATCCTCATCAAGTTTGGGGACCGAGGTTCCCTGCTCTATCATCAGGAACGCGTGGGCAAAGGGGGAAAGGCGTTCTGCATCCACAAACTGCGCACGATGGTGGGACAGGCGGAGGATGTCACCGGCCCAGTTTGGGCCTCTCCAGATGACCCGCGCGTTACCCTTGCGGGGCGTTGGTTGCGCAAGCTACGTATCGATGAGATTCCCCAAATGTGGAACGTCCTCAAGGGAGAAATGAGCTTTGTGGGCCCACGGCCGGAGCGCAGGGTCTTTGTCGAAGCTCTCCAAAGCAAATTTCCGGTCTATTCGCTGCGGCACTTGGTGCGCCCCGGGGTTACCGGTTGGGCACAAGTGCATTGCCCGTACGCCGCCAGTGAGGAGGAAACACTCCTCAAGCTCGAATACGACCTTTACTACCTCCAGAATGCGTCTCTCTTGTTTGACATCCGAATCATCTTGAGGACCATTTGTACCGTCGCTTCTTTGTGGGGATCGTGGTAACACTCCTCGCGAGAAGGTCCTTTGTGAATTTTCGGGCAATGGAAATTCTCGTATTCCCAGCCTCAATGCCAAGCACACGGTCCTTTGGGAGGGAGCCGGACAGGTCGCGGAACCGTTCGTGGCGGCACTGGATGGTCCTCTTCTTTGG
>DATJVT010000665.1:0-4198 GCA_035501695.1 Terriglobia bacterium
TGCGGCAACTGGAGAATGGAATCCACGTCAGCGTCATATTTGGTCACCGCCGAGAATAACGGCCGATGCTGGATCTCCTGATAGGCGTTGCGAAGCTGTGCGACGGCGGGTTTTCTCCCGGTCATTGCGATCACCGGGGATCGGCCCAAAAAAGCGTCCTGAAGCGCGGCCGCGAGGTTCGCCGCGCCAACGGACTGGGCGAAGCAAACTCCGGGGCGGCGGCTGACGCGAGCATAGCCGTCGGCCATGTACGCCGCGGCGGCCTCGGAATGAGTCAGGATGCGCCGGACGCCCAACTGCTCGAGTTCAATCAGGGTCTGCCGCAGGATCGACTCGACAAAGAAGACGTGGGTCAGACCGTACCCCTTGAGCATCCCGGCAATGAATTGTGCGCCGGTCATTCGTGACAATCCCATGGAAGTTTCTCCCGGGCGCAGTATATTATCCGGTCGGGAGGATAGCCATGAAAAACATATCCGTATTGGGCGCCGGCGTCATGGGACACGGGATAGCGTCGGTGTTTGCGCTGGGGGGCTATCAAGTCACACTGCACGATGTGTCGGCAGGTGCTCTGGGTCGCGCCCGGAAATTGATTGGGGAGGTATTCCACACCCTGGCAGACGCAGGCGCCCTTGAGGCGCACGTGACCCCTTCATCGCTGGAAGGCCGAATCACGTACACCTCCGACCTTGCAACTGCTGCTTCCCATGCCGAGTTGATTGTCGAAGCGGTTACTGAGGATGCCGATATCAAGCGGAGCCTTTTTTCGGAGCTCGACACCTGTGCGCCTCTCACCACCCTCTGGGCCAGCAACACCTCCTCCCTGGACGTCTTTGATCTGGTTCCCGCGCGCCGGCAGGCCATGTGTTTGATCGCCCACTGGTATACGCCTCCCTACATCGTAGACCTCGTGGACGTGGTGCCCGGACCTGCCACGGAAACAGAGGTCGTTTCGACTGTGAAGGACCTTCTCGAGAACCTGGGAAAGAAGCCGATCGTCTTGTCGAAGTTCATCAGTGGCTATGTTGCCAATCGTCTGCAAGCGGCCCTGAACCTCGAAGCATTCTTCTTGCTTGATGGAGGGTACGCGACGCCGGAACAGATCGACGAAGCCGTCAAGAGCGGCCTTGGCCTGCGTATGCCCTTGCTCGGAATTCTGAGAAAAGCCGACTACTCGGGATTGGAGTTGATCCAACAGTTGCTCGCGAACAAAACCTACGAGCCACCGCAGGGCCTTGACCGGAGTCATACGCTGGATAAGCTGATTGCCAACGGCCGGACCGGAGTCATGGCGGGAGAGGGATTCTTCGACTACCATAACCGCCCCGCCGAGACGCTTCTTCGGGAACGCGACGTTAAACTGCTTGCCCTGCAGAAGTTCCTCAGACAATTGGGGGGTCTTGAATAGCGCCTCCCAGGTTGGTTGACTTGCCGTACCCCACAGCCTATCATTTCGGCGCCGCGCTGATTGAAAGCGCACTTCGAAGGAGGGACTGATATGAAATCCGAAAAGCCATTTGAGCCACCCGCCCAAAATGGGATCGCCCGGCGCAGCTTCATGAAGCGTGGATTGGCGGCTGGAGTAGCCACAGTTGCCTTTCCGTTCGTCAACGCCCGGTACGGTCTCGCCGCGCCTGAACCCATTCGGGTGGGTGTGGTCGGCTGCGGGGGCCGGGGAACCGGCGCCGCATTGAACGTCCTCCAGGCCAAGACCAAGGTCATCTATCCTCCCCCACGACAGGGTTATCACACGGAGAACGCTGTCCCGGGCGCCAAGGCCATGGCCGAAAACGTGGAGGTGGTCGCGCTGGCTGACCTCTTCCGCAACCGCCTGGAAGAATGTCGCGCGCAACTGCAGGCCGTGGGAACAAGCATCCGCGACGAGCGCTGCTTCACCGGCTTCGACGCCTGTGAAAAGCTCCTCCAGATCCCGGAAATCAACTACGTCATTCTGGCGAGCCCCCCGGCTTTCCGGCCACGCGAGGTGCGGGCCGCCATCGAAGCCGGCAAGCATGTCTTTATGGAGAAGCCCGCCGCGGTCGACGCCCCCGGTGTGCGTTCCATCCTGGAGTCGGGGGAGATGGCCAGGCAGAAGAACCTGGCAATTGTGGCGGGGACCGTGCGCCGTCACTCAGCCGACCAGGTGGAGACCATCCGCCGCATCCATGACGGAGCCATTGGGAAGATCGTCGAGGCGCGGGCTTATTTCAATATCGGTGATATTTGGATGATCCCCCGTGAGAAGGGATGGGGAGACATGGAGTGGCAGCTTCGCAATTGGCCCTATTTCACCTGGGCATCTGGCGACATCCTGGTGGAGCAGCATATCCACACCATCGACCTTATCAACTGGGTCATGGGATCCACTCCGGTTCGCGCCTATGGAATGGGCGGAAGGCTGGCGCGGCCTTCGTGGGAATACGGGCATATCTATGACCACTTCGCCATCGAGTACGAGTACCCCGGAGGAGCGCGCCTCTTCAGCCAGAATCGCCAGATCGATGGCTGCACCGACCGCGTCGGAGCGGACGTCTTGGGAACCAAGGGCACGAGCAATTGCGAAAACCGGATCCAAGGCGATCGGGAATGGGCCTTCCAGGGGCAGGTGCGCGACCCTTATGAGCAGGAGCATATCGACCTGATTGAGAGCATTCGATCCGGAAAACCGCTGAACGAGGCCAAGCAAGTGGCGGAGAGTACGCTTACGGCGATCATGGGCCGCGAATCAGCATACAGCGGCCAGGAGATTACATGGGAGGCAGCGATGAACTCCCAGCGGAGCTATGCACCCAAGGAGTTCAATCTGGGCGATTGTCCCTTCCCGGAGGTTCCCATGCCGCGCAACCACAGGTTCTACTAACTTCCAAATGTCGTGCATCACAAATCGGGCCACTTGTAGTGCCGCCCCTTGGGCGGCTTGCGGTACCGCGTGGGCAGGTTCGTTCCTTTTACGCCTGCCGGGGGCAAAAATCAGTTTGGTCGCGGGTTAAGTCCAATCGAAGATATTCCGTTAACTAATTTATTTTCATAAACATAATTTGATGAACTCGATATCCTCCATGTTTTCAATAAGATCGTTTCAAGATTAGAATGTCGAGTTCCCCGGCATGTTTTTTCAATAGCATCGCAAGACTAACCTTCACTTTAAGGGAGCCCTCTTTTCTCGCTCCCCATCTTCCAATTGGATTGTTTATTTTCAATGACTTGGGATTCAGTCGAGACCACGCGAACTACTCCAACCCTCCTTTTTATCATCATCATCGTTTGAGGAAAAACTTTTATAACGTTTTCCGACGAGGGTGCGAACTTACCGCTCTTGCTCCCTCATCCTAACTTGGGAGGGCTCTGGCCCCCATTTCACCCAGTCCCGATCTGCTCCTTTCGCGGCATGCGACGTCTCGCTCCTAAGGCGGTCTCACCTACCGGGTGCTCCCCGTCTTTTCCCCGATTGTGGTCTAGCTGGGAGGCCAGCGTCTCTGCCAAGGGAAAAATAGCTAAAAGTGCTCTTACCACAGAAAAATCCGTCACTTTGTCTCTGTGATTTCCTAGCGGTAGGAAAAGCTCTTTTTGATACGACAATTTCGGAATTGTAAAAGCAGAGGGGCGTCCCATGGCTGGGCGTCCCGCGTGTCGTGCCGCAGCGGTCTTGAACCCCAAAATCCCCCAGACTCGCGATGTAGCGCCGGGATCGAGTAGGTGTCACAAGGTTCCAGCTTCTGGGGCTGCCTTCGCATCATTGGGCGGCCATGGCCCCTGTGGCAAAGAAGGCGTGGCGGCGAGGGGGAGCCGCAGAGAACCATAGGCTTGGGCTGTTTGGGTCAAAAAGCCGTAAGAAGCAAGATGGTCGCAGAGTGTTTGCACATCGAAGAGCCGAACCCTATGAATCTCATGGCCCCGACGGTAGGCCTCGCCGACTCGACGAAATGTTTGAATATCCCTGAGCAAAGTTCTTTCCGCCTGGTTTTCGGTGGTTTCCACCAATACGGCCCAATCCTCGCCTGAACTCCAGTTTCGGCCAGCGAGGGAAGGCTCGCCGAGTCCGATCACGTCGAAGATGAACATACCCCCGAAGGCAAGCCCTCCCCCACGCGTTGAAAAAAACGATTGACGAGATGGTCGGCGTCGGCGCCTTCCGCGTGATAGGTTAACGGTTCACCCACCGCAACAATTGCATCGTAACCCTCAATCTCGACCTCGT
>DATJVT010000666.1:0-4071 GCA_035501695.1 Terriglobia bacterium
AAGCGATGGCCGAGAGGTGTGACCAGCCCGGAACCACCAAGTCGCCAATTGTCCTGCCGGTCGGGGACAGGAAGTGGATGCGCCCCTCGTGTTCGTCACATTGCGAGTAAGCTATCCGCGACCCGTCCGGTGAAAGGTCCCAACTCAGGAACCGCTGCCCCAATGGTGAATCGATTCTGCCCAGTTCACGCCCCCGTCCTTTCTCGGGATCGAAGGCCGTAAAAACGACCTGCTTCCCGTCTGGAGACCACTCACCAAGAACGCACAAGGTGGCGGGAGAGCGCGCGCAGTGGTGGAAGACAAAGCCTTGACCCTCAAGGACCACTAGGCTCGGCCCGCCGGTTGCGGGCATTCGCATGAGGCGTTGCGGTGCCAAAGGCAAGGCAGGCTCATCCTTTTGCGACACCTCCGAATAGAGAATCCACAAGCCATCCGGACTGAAGTGAGGCACGTCTCCACGCTTCCAGGAGTACGGATCTCTCCGGAATTCCAAGCCCGTCGTCAATGACTCGGCCGAGTCCTTGTCCAAGGCTTGTTTGAAAATGTTGAACGTGCCCGTACGGTCGGAAAGGAAGAACACGGTTTTGCTGTCCGGCGTCCACGCAAACGGGATGTCGTAGTGCTGATCCAAGGTGAGGCGCCACGGCGCCTTAAGAATCTCTTCTTTCCCGGCCAACTCACCGATCCAGACGTCCGATTGAGGAATTCCTTTGATGAACGTTACCCGTTTCCCATCCGCAGTGGCCGAAAGGCTCCAAGGCTGAAAACCCGCCCAGTTGGTAACCCTTCGAGGCTTGCCCACGGGCCTACCTGTCGGCAAATCGACTCGGATTTCCCAGAGGTTATTGTCTTGCTCATGAGGCGGGGGTTCCGCCAGCGAGTAGACCAGCCTTCCATCCGGCAGCCACAAGAGGCCTTCGTAGTTCCGGCACAAACCAAGGCCAGACTCAACAGGGATGGGGCTGCCACCAGTGAGATCGCGAGTCTCAATCGAGCATCTGCCGCCGCTATGGAGGAACAGCGTCATCGTGGCAAGGTGGCGCCCATCCGGCGCCCAGACCGTTTGCAGGAAATGCCGGTCTGTGGGGGAGGTGGCGATCTTGCGGGCACCCTCTCCCTGGGGTCCCATCAGCCAGAGTTCGTTCCAGGGGAAGGTTGGGTCTCCCGCCGTGAAGGCGACCAGGGAGCCGTCGGGCGACACCGCGGTGGCTTCCGCCCCGTCGCGCAACTTGTGTGGCGGCCCTCCCAGAATGGAGAGCGTCCAGATGCTCTCACCCTTTTCATCCCTCAGGTCCGCCAGAAGAGTTGTGGCATCGGGAAACCAGCCCGCAACCTCCCAGGCCGGCTCGCTGGGAGCAGTCCTCCACACCTGCCAGCCGCCGGGCCGAGAGCCAGTCTGGGGAGTGACAGTGTGCGTTACCCCGCTGGCGATCACTTTCACATGAATGCCCGCCGGATCGGAGTAAGCCAGGTAGTTTCCGTCCGGAGAGACGGTCGCGCGAGAGAGGGCGTATTCCATGGGATTGGCCGTGAGTGGTCGCGGCTGCAATTCGGCCCTGGGGTGAGTGCGGTGGGCGGTAAGCCAAAACGCAGCCAAGGCAGTTACGACGATGACCAACGCGCCCATCAGCGCCAGTCGCCAGCGCCTCGGGTAAAAGGCTGCTCGCTGTAACAGGAGCGGTTTCCCCGCTCCCGCGATCTCGAAAGACGATTGCCCCTCAGGCAAATGGGGCGCCGTCCTTACAGACTCAACCGGAGCAATAAAGCGATAGCCGCGACGCGGCAACGTCTCGATGTAGCGGGGCCTGTCGGCATCATCTCCCAAAGCTTCGCGCAGCTTGCTGATCGCTTTGTTGAGCCCGTGTTCGAAATCCACAAAGGTGTGATCGGGCCAGAGCCGGCGGCGGAGTTCCTCGCGCGTCACCACCTCGCCCGGGCGGTCCAGCAACATCGCCAGTACTTCCCGCGGCTGCTCCTGAATCCTGATCTTCAATCGGTCGTTGTGGAGTTCACCGGCCTGAATGTCCAGTTCAAAGGATCCGATGCGAACCTGCGCGGAAGAATCCAGGTTAGGTTTCATGGGGTGGGCACCCCCCATCTGGACGCAAGTATACCACTTTTTGATTGTCAACGTGATTCTTTCAGGTGAGAGTCGTGAGATGGGGCGCGAGGGTCGGAAAGTCACGTTGTTCCCACCGGATCTCCAGGGGACAAAAAATGCACAAACAGAGGACATTCTGTCCATTGACCTCCCCCAGCTACTGCCGTGAGGGTAGAACCAGACGCTGGAAGTGCGCGCCATGGGCAGCCTTCGCCACTGCCCATTTTTGATGGAAGGCAAGGTGAGTTATGGAACCAGAAATGACAAGGGGTCTAGGTTGGATACCCGATGTCCCCAGCTTTAAAGACTACACGTTGGAATCCGCGACGGTACAGAAGCTGATCGCCAAGACCAAGCTTGCAGGGCACCCCGGATCGCCCGGGAGTCCCCGGGCTTCAGTCCGCTCTGCCGGAGCAGGCGCAGGGGCTGCCGTGGCGCCCGCTGCGGCTCCAGCCTTAGCCACTCACGTCGATGTCCGGGCGTTTTTCAGTCCAGTAGAAGATCAAGGTAACTACAATTCCTGCACGGCGAACGCCGCTGTCGGTTTGGTTGAATACTTTGAGAAACGATCCTTTAACACATTTATCGACGCCTCCCGCATGTTCACTTGGAAGGCTACGCATGACTTAATGGGATGGAGCGGCAATACCGGCGCTTACATTCGTACAACGATGGAAGCGCTGGTGCTTTTTGGGACTCCTCCCGAGAAGTATTGGGGTTACGACGCCGCACACTTCGACGTCGAACCCACCGCGTTCTGTTATGCGTTTGCAGAGAATTACAAGACCATTCAGTACCTCCGCCTCGATCCGGCGGCTCTCACACCGGCCCAGGTGCTCGACAGCGTTCGCTTGCTGCTGGCACACGGTATTCCCAGCATGTTCGGCTTTCCGGTTTACCAAGAGTTCGATCATCCGGATAACGGGAAGATTGCGTACCCCTCTCCCACTAGCAGGTCCCGAGGCGGGCATGCCATCTGCACCGCGGGCTATGACGATAACATGATGATCGGATCCGACAAAGGCGCTTTGCTCGTCCGCAACTCCTGGGGAACCACTTGGGGAGATGCGGGTTACGGCTGGCTGAGCTACAAGTACGTGACTCAGGGCCTAACCGCGGATTGGTGGGCCCTCATCAGCGAGAGGTGGGTGAATACCGGCGCATTCTGATTCACCCGGACACGAGAAGCACGGCCCTGCTGGGTCACGCTGGTCCAGCAGGGCCCGGCTCAAGGGCGGACGCTGCTGGCGCCCGCCGGAAGAGGCTTCGTTACCACGTTCGTTGACCCCCGAAGGAAGCAGTTCTGCGCTGCCCTTGCTCGGGCTGGACAGTTATGTATCACCCCACAGTTAAATGAAGCAGCCAGGAGCGCAGGCCCGGGCGCGCCCGTCTGCTGCCACACCACGTAGCGATCGGAAGGCTGGGATGGCCCGGCGGATCGCTGGCGAGTCCAGTCCAACCTGTCTCCAGGGGACAAAAAATCCACAAACAGGGGACATTCTGTCCATTGACATCCCCTGGCTATTGCCGTAAACGACTGACGGGAGCGATCTTTGTGTCGGCGGGTCCGGTCTCAGGTGGATCCGCCGCACCGAACAAAGTGAAATATTTCGGGCTGACCGTTAGAGTTTTCGGCCCGGATTCTCGCATTCATGGGTGAGGGCGGGAAGTAACGTCCTCAAAAAAAGGCAGGTTGGCAATAGCAAAACCGGAGGTGTGCGCCACGGGAGCCGCTGCTTACTACCCATTCTCGGTTTGTGGTGGCTGCGCGCACCTCATGCCGGTTCGCTCATCCCGAAGTTTGCAGGGGTTGGGTGCGCGGTGGGCAGCCACGGCTGGCGATCGAGAGCGACAAGCCAACATCTCGAATGAGATTCGCATTCCGGTTATCTCTTGCCTGACGAACGGTAAACCCGCGCGACGAAGCGACGCACACCTTCGAAGGCATAGCCGTGACCTTCGAGGCTTTA
>DATJVT010000667.1:0-9505 GCA_035501695.1 Terriglobia bacterium
CTCGAGCGTGGAGCAAATCAGCGCCTCGACGAGTTACGGAGGGAATCCCATGGCCTGCGCGGCCGCGCTGGCGTCCATCGAGGCCATCGAAGAGGAGGGACTTCTGGACAATGCCGCCAGGTTGGAGGAGTACTTCTGCCGGCGCTTGGCTAAGATGTTGGCGGAGCATCCCATTGTGGGTGATGTTCGCTGCAAGGGATGCCTGATGGGCGTGGAGTTGGTAAAGGACCGGATGAGCAAAGAACCCTTTGCCGAGGCGGGCGAGTTTATTTACAAGGAAGCTTTCCGCCGCGGTTTGGCTTGGATTCCCGCCGGGCATATTCTGCGCATGAGCCCCCCGATTGTGATGGATCTGGATGCGGCGGCGAAGTGTATGGATATCATTGACGAAGCCATTGGGGTGGCAGAAGCCCATTTCGGTTATTCGCATCGAGGGGGAATGACCGGGCAGAAAGACACCAGGCAACAATGAAGAGGATACGATTTGGATTGATCGGATGCGGGTTGATGGGCCGGGAATTTGCCAGTGCCGTGGCGAGGTGGTGCCACTTGGTCGATATGCCCGCCCGTCCCGACTTGGTCGCGATCTGCGACCGCTTTGATACGAGTGGCGAGGAACGCGCTCGGTGGTTCACCGGGAACTTTCCCGCGATCCAGCAAGTCACACAAGATTACAAGGCACTCCTCGCCAACCCCGCGGTGGAAGCGGTCTACTGCGCGGTACCTCACCATTTACACCAGGAGTTTTACTGCGCGGCACTGGAAGCGGGCAAACACCTCATGGGGGAGAAACCGTTTGGGGTTGACCGGCAGGCCAACCGTGCCATCATGGACTCGGCGTGCCGGCATCCGGATCTGTTGGCGCGATGTTCCTCGGAATTCCCCTTTTTCCCCGCCGTGCAGAGGATCGGCGACCTGATTCGGCAGGAAGCATTTGGTCGCATCCTGGAAGCGAATTGCGGCTTTCTTCACTCCAGCGATCTCGATCCCAGGAAGCCAATTAATTGGAAGCGCCAAGTGGAGTTCAACGGCGAGTATGGCTGCATGGGGGATTTGGGGATGCATGTCTGCCACGTCCCCTTTCGTGCGGGATGGCGGCCACGTAATGTGCGGGCGATTCTCTCCAAGATCATCACGGAACGCCCCGACGGCAAGGGAGGCACAGCTCCCTGCCGGACGTGGGATAACGCCACATTGCTCTGTGAGGCGGAGTGCGGGGAGGGGGGCCCTTGCTTTCCCATGACCCTCAAAACCCAGAGGATCGCGCCGGGTGAAAAGAACACCTGGTATTTGGAAATCCGCGGCACACAGTCCTCGGCCCGTTTCAGCACCAGGAATCCGCGCCGACTGGAACTGCTCGAGTACCGCGGCGGCGAGCAGACCTGGCAGCAAATCGATATGGGGCAGGAGACTGCCTTCAAGACGATTTCGGGTTCCATCTTCGAGTTTGGGTTTTCGGATGCAATCCTCCAGATGTGGGGTGGATTCATCTATGAACTGGCTACCGGGCGGCGGCTAAAACCCCTGGCGGGTTGTGTAACTCCGGAGGAAACGGCGCTGCACCACGAGCTTCTAACCGGCGCCCTGGAGTCCCACCGGCAATCCCGAGTCGTTGAACTGGAATCGGCGCGCCACACAAAAGCTGCATGACAAGGAGACTGCAATGTTGAAGCCCAGGGTGGGATTTGTGGGTTTCGGTGAAGTGAATTCCCCGAGGGAAATTATCGAGAGGAAGTGTCGCCGCGCCATCGACTGGCTTGAATCGGCCGGCCTGCAAGTGTTCAGCACGGCCCCGGTGAGCGACGATCCTGATGGAAAAGACGTGCGGCGCGCGGTAGCCGAGTTATCGAATGCAGATTTCGATCTGCTGATCACTTGCCTGGCCGGGTGGATTCCCAGCCATGCCGTGATCAGCGTGGCAAGCCAGTTCTCGAAGTCACCCATACTGCTTTGGGGCCTATCGGGCGAGGTTGAGGGTGGACGGCTGGTTACAACTGCCGACCAGGCGGGAACCACGGCTTTGCGCCAGACCATGGAAGATCTGGGTCTGCGGATCAAATACGTTCCAAGCTTTCAGGATGCGCCCCCACCCCTCAGCAAGATTGCCGATTTTGCCCGGGCCGCCACGGCGGCGAGTAGCTTGCGCCAATCCAAAGTTGGCATGATGGGATGCCGGGACATGAACCTCTACGCCACGCTGTATGACGGCGTCTCATTACGCAAGCAACTAGGAGTAGAAGTTGAGTTCTTCGAGATGTTGGAGATGGTTCAGCGCGTCGAGCGGTCGAACCCCGAGGCCGTCGCGCGCGTGCTGGAGAGCATTCGTGAAAAGTGGGTATTTGAGCGGCCCGCCAACCCGGACGTTCTGGAAAAGGGGGTCAAATACTATCTGGCCCTTCGCGAAAAGGTCCTGGAGCGGAACTACGCGGCTGTCTCTCTGATCGACGTAGATGGGATGAAGAAGCTGCTGCACTTTCCGCCCGCCATGATCTTCATGTTGCTGGCGGATGAGCTCAACGTGTGCACAATTCCGGAAAATGACGTCTTGGGGGCGGTCACGCAGTTGGTAACGCGCGCCCTGACTGGCCAAGCCAGCGCCTACCTGGAGTTTTACGAGTTTTTTTCACACGGCGTTCTGATGGGTGTCCCCGATTACGTGCCCTCCGCCGTCGTTGAAGGCCCGGTCAAGGTCACGCCCACAAGTTTTGGCGGATTGGCCGGCGGCCTGCTCAATACCTCCCGGATCAAAACCGGCAAAGTCACTCTGTGCCGGTTGGCCAGCCGCGGAGACCAATACACCCTGCATGTCATCACCGGCGACGCCGTAAGTCCGCGACCCTGGGAAGAAGCGGGTTGGGCTCCACCGGCCCCCCAGTTGCCAGGTCTGGAAATTCGCATCCAGGGTGACATGGAGGAGTTTTCCCAGAACGTGTTCGGCCAGCATTACATTCTCTCCCATGGTGATAACTCGAGTTTGTTCCGGGACTTCGGCAGGTTGACTGGCATTGCCGTCATAAGGTAGGTCGTCTGGCTGCCTCTGGATGTGGCCCAAAGGGCGCCCCGTAAACCAAATCATGAGAGATGACGTTTTACTACTCGGTCTGGATCTTGGCATCTCCACGGTAAAAGCGGGGCTCTTCACGCCCGCCGGCGAGATGAGGGGCTTGGAGAGTCACGAGTATCTCATCATTCCCGAAGGGGAAAGGGTGGAGGTGGATCCAGAGCACTTCTGGGCACCCGTGGTTCAATCCGTCCGCCGGCTGCTGGCCAATTGGGGGGGCGACCCGGCGCGCATTGCCGCTGTCTCCGTTTCCAGCCATACCGAAACGGTCATTCCCATGACGGGGGAGGGTAAACCGACCCGACCCGCACTGGTCTGGATGGATAACCGCTCGCGACTCGAGGCGGAGGAACTTCGCTTGGAATTTGGTCCACGGAGGGTTCTGGAGATCGGTGGACAACCGGATATCACACCTCTTTGGCCGGTAACAAAATTCCGGTGGTTGAGCAAAAATGAGCCCGCCACGGTCCAGCGAACCGCCAAGTTCCTGCTTCCCGAGGATTACCTGCTGTACCGGCTGAGCGGACGCTTTGCAGCCGAACCCAGTATGTGGTCTTCCTCTCTAGTCCTCGATATCCGCAGCCGGAAGTGGTCCGATGAACTGCTGGCTTTCGGCGGCATCAATGCCCAGCAGCTTCCGGAGTTGTTCCCGTCTGGAACGGCCATCGGCCATGTCTCCAAAGCATGCGCGGCAGAGACGGGGCTCAACGCGGTCACGGCAGTTGTGACGGGCGGATTGGATCACACCTGCGCCGGCATCGCTGCCGGTAACATCGATCCCGGTGTGGTTACGGTGAGCACTGGCTCCGTGCTTGCCCTTCTCACCACCGTTCGCGAACCCGTCGCGGATGATTCGATCCCGGTGCCCTGCCACATTCACGCCGCGCCGGAGCGGTATTGTCTGCTGCCCTGGAACCAGACGGGCGGGTTGGCCTTCAAGTGGTTCAAGGACCGGTTCGCGCAGGGATTGCCATCGCCGGTGGAGCCGGGGACGCCGAGCACCTACGATGTACTCGTACGGGAGGCGGCAGAAGTGCCCCCCGGAAGTGATGGTTTGATCATGCTACCCCACTTGGAAGGGGCGCTGTTTCCTGAGTTCAATCCGATTGCTCGAGGTGTGTTTTTCGGGATCACCCTCGCACACAAACGCGGACACTTCGTCCGAGCATTGCTGGAAGCTATGGCTTTTCAGATCCGGCGCGATCTGGAGGGATTGCACCGGCTGGGGGTGAGGGCCAACGAGCTTCGGGTCCTGGGCGGCGGCGCGAAAAGCCGCCTGGGAGCGGAAATAAAGGCTGATGTCTGTGGCCTTCCGGTAGTAATCCCCGCCCAACAGGAGGCGGCCGTGCTGGGAGCGGCAATCCTCGCCGCCGTTGGCGTGGGCTTGTATTCCGATATCGCGTCTGCCGCCAAGGCGATGGCCTCCGGTGGGGAAGAAGTAAAACCAGATCCCAATCGCCTAGCTGTCTATGAGCGTGCCTTCAAATTGTACGTGACCTTGTACGAGTCTGTGAAAGACCTTTATCCGGAGAGCGCGGCCGTCTCCAGTTTGACCAAGGGATGAAGGCTCGGGAGGGAAGCGTGTGGAGCTGAACCTGGAGCGCCGGAGAAAGTGCTTATTATGCCGCCCCGCGGGGTCCCAGTCGCCTCCCGGCATGAAGGGAAACCCGCGATGATTCAAAGCGTTAGCGCTGACGGTTCGGGATTTAGAGCGACCTGCGGGGACATGGCCAAGGTCGCGCCTCCAGGTGGTTTTAACGGGTTGGACGCCTCGATTGTTTTGTGGCGGGAATGAGAAGAAATTTCTTGACTCGAAGAACGGGTAGTGCTAAATAGCTCCCTGAGCAATGTGTTCAAGCAGTGAGTTCTCTTAGTTCATTCTTGAATTTGGACACCGCTTGCACGTCACTCGCGCAACTTGGTGCATATAACCGCTGCAAAGGCGCTTGGCGTGCGGAAGCCACGCCGCAACGTCCATCCACCGTATGTGAATCTCGCCGTCGGGTCCGGGAAAGTCGATGAAGGAGGTAGGTCATGATAAAGAAAGCTTGGCTCGGGTTGGTGTTTTGTCTCTTGGGGACTGTGCTCAGCGGCTGGGCGCAGGACACCGCTACCATCGTGGGTACAGTTACCGACTCCAGTGGGGCCGTCGTGCCTAACGCCAAGGTCACCGTCGCCAACTCCCTCAAGGGTTTTACCCGTAGCCTTGTCACGGATTCGGCAGGGGAATACACGGCGGCCAAGATCCCTATTGGCAATTATGAGATCAGCGCTGAATCGCCTGGATTTCGGAGGTTGGTCCGGACCGATATCACCCTCGATGTCGGCCAAACGCTCAGAGTGAACTTGTCCCTGACGGTGGGAGAACAAACCCAGAGCATTACGGTGGCGGGCAATGTGGCCAAGGTGGAGACTGAGACCGGGTCGATATCTGACGTAGTTACCGGGTCGCAGATAACTCAGCTCAATCTCAATGGCCGGAACTTCACCAATCTTGCCACTTTGATCCCCGGTGCTGCACCGGGAGGCTATGATCCCTCCAACATCGGGGTGCTCGCATCCTCCGGCATCTCCTTTAACGGCATGCCGGCCCAATACAATAATTGGGAGATTGACGGGACGAACAACGCAGACCAAGGTGCCGGCGGCACCGCAAATATGACTTACCCCAACATTGACTCCCTTGCGGAGTTTCACATCGTCACGTCGATCTATAGCGCCGAGTATGGTAAGAATGCGGGGGCGACCATCGAGGTGGCCACCAAGGCGGGAACACGCCAATTCCACGGCACTCTCTTTGAATTTATCCGTAACGACCACCTGGATGCCAACGATTGGTTCATAAACCGGCAAATCGCACCGCCGGGCGGCAACGCTCCCAAGACTCCGTTACAACGAAATGATTATGGATTCACAATCGGGGGGCCCTTCTATATCCCAGGGCATTACAACACAACAAAGACGAAGACCTTTTTCTTTTGGTCTGAGGATTGGCGGAAAAATCGACAAGGTACCGTTGTAAGTGCACCCGTCCCAACCCTGAGAATGCGGCAGGGGGATTTTTCCGAATGTGATCCGGGGTCAGGAAATTACAGCCCGGTTGTGGCTTCAGGATGTGTTATTCCAACAAACCCCGCCACAAATCAGCCCTATCCGGGGGATATCGTCCCCATTACGACTAACGGGGCTGCGTTGATGGCAGGACTTGTTCCGAAGCCCAACAGTGGGATTGACGGTTACACGGCTGCTCCCAGTCTGCCGACTAATTGGCGGCAAGATATGATTCGGGTAGACCAAAACATCGGAAGCAAGACGTCCCTCTTTGTCCGCTACACGCAGGATGCCTACGATCAGACCTATGTCCCCACGCTCTGGTCCAATTCTAATTACGATACCGTCAAAACGGAGTGGACAAGCCCGGCCAAATCAGCGGTGATCCACTTGACGAATACATTTCGGCCCAATTTGATGAATGAGTTCATCATGGGTTTTTCCGCCGACGTAAACACAGTAAACAACGTCACAGGGCCATCGTCCCCAGCCGGTTCCATCAATAAGCCAACCGGATACACGACACAAACCATATTCCCGGCTAATGCATCTCAGCCGCTTCTCCCCTCGATCGCCCTAAGCGGTGGTCTGCCTTGGGGAATCGCGGAATCCACAGGTTTTGAGTACTTCTTCTGGGGACCTATTACAACATGGAAAGACAATCTGGTGTGGACCAAGGGCAAGCAGGTCCTCAAAATGGGCTTCTACTTACAGGATGCCCACTTGAATCAGACAACCTACGCATCCACCGCCACGCAAGGGGCTTTATCCTTCAGCACCTCCGATCCTCATAGCACGGGAAATGCCCTCGCTGATATGTATATCGGGCAGATCGCCAGCTACGGGGAATTTGGGCGAATAATCGACGGTCAACTCGTTGGTGGGTACGGTTTGGGGCACTGGCGCGAATGGGATTTTGAGCCGTATTTTCAAGACGATTGGAAGGTCACGCCCAAATTGACACTCAACCTCGGAATTCGATATGTGATGCCCACGATCTATCATGATATCGAAAATCCCACCAATGATTCGATCTTCATTCCAAGCCAATATAACGCGGCCAATCAAGCTCAACTTGACGTTAATGGGTATTTAATCCCCGGCACAGGAGCAACGTTTTTGAATTACGGGAATGGCCTCCAGCAGTGCGGCTCAGGAAGCGTTCCCACCGGCTGCATAAAACCCTCCCGAAACAGCGTTGCCCCGCGGTTTGGATTCGCGTGGGACCCCACAGGATCGGCAAAAACCGTCATCCGAGGGGGCTATGGGATTTCTTATGATGTATCCAACGGCAACGAACAGGCTGCAGGATTCTTCGGCAATCCCCCCGTTGTCGGTTCCCCCGTCGGGTTCAATATTCAAGGTTATGAGAACATCGTGTCCGGACCCATTTCGCCCACCTCCATGAACAACGTCCCGCAGGAGGGGAAATTTCCCAGCGTGCAACAATTCAGCCTGGGTGTTCAGCACGAGTTCCCCGGCAATAATCTTTTCAGCCTCAGCTATGTAGGCAGTCTTGGACGTCATCTCACCCGCAATCGAAACATGAACCAGGTACCCACCGGCGCCGGCATAGCAAATGTGCCAGTCCTGGCGGGAACTCCTGGGTGCGATGCGGCGGGCAACTGCGACGTTCAGACCGTTCTGATTAACAACTCTGCCCCGTCGATTTATTTTGTTCCCTATCGGGGCTATACGGGTATAAATGTTCGAGAGTGGACGGCGGTATCCAGCTACAGCGCTTTGCAGGCAAATTTCCGGCATAGTGTTGGCCATGGGCTGACCCTGCAAGCTGCTTACACATGGTCTCACACGATCGATGATCAAGATGAGGGGGGCGTCAATGACTACGCTCTTTCCCGGTGGAAGGCAACCTCTGGTTTGAATCAGTCGCAATTGTTGGTCCTGAATTACATGTACCAGCTTCCTTTCTTCGCGCATTCGACGAACTCGTTCCTGCGCAACGGACTAGGCGGGTGGCAAATCAGTGGGATTACCAATTTCCTTACCGGCCAGCCTATTGATTTCGGTTGTGGAATTAACGGGCTGAGTAGTGGGGTGGGCGGCGGCGTGCGGTGCAATTCCCTGGGCAAAGTTCGAGTTGCTAAGGGAACATACGATGACCTCCAGTATGGTCCCACACCCACCTGGGTGGACACCAGCACCTTCGGCCAGATTAATATGGATCAACTTCCTGCAAACGGTGAACCCGGCATGTTCGGCTATATGGGCAGGAACCCCCTGACGGGTCCTGGCCGCAACAACTGGGACATGGCTTTACTCAAGAATTTCCAAACCCCCTGGTTTAATGGAGAGCACGGGACCTTCCAGTTCCGCTGGGAGACGTTCAACACCTTCAATCACCCCCAATGGAACGGTGTGAGCGTTGGCTGCAGCGGGGCGACCCTTCCCGGGCAACCATGCAGCGGGTCTAATAATCTCGGCAACGGTGAGATCAGCAGCGCATGGCCGGCGCGGATTATGCAGTTTGGGTTGAAGTTCCTCTTTTAGTTTACTTTCGACGGCGCCCACTCGCCGGCAGCCTTTGATCACGGCGAGTGGGCCCTCTTCCTCAAACGGCTGCATCAAGCTTTCAGCACGGTTGCTCGATGTGGAACCAAGGGACGACGCTGGCCAATGGAACCGACTACAGTTACTTCCCCGACCCGGCTTCGCCGCGTCCTGAGAATCCGGGACCTGGTTTTCTACGGCATCGTGCTCATTCAGCCTATCGCTCCGATAGGGATATTTGGCATCGCCCAGAAGCTCTCCCACGGCTTTGTGTCCACTGCAATTCTGGTCGCCATGGCGGCCATGATGATCACGGCCTTCAGTTACGGCCGCATGGCTTCCGTGTATCCTTCGGCAGGGTCCGCCTACACCTACGTCAGTCGCGGTCTTAATCGGTACCTTGGGTCTTTGATCGGTTGGGCGATGGTCCTGGATTATCTGGTCATTCCGATCGTTAATGTTATCTACCCGGCGCTGACTTTTAAGAGGCTGATCCCGCAGGTTCCCTACGCCGCCTGGGTGGTGGTCGTCGCAGGCGTCATCATATCTCTCAACCTCCTCGGCATCCGCTTTACCGCGCGTGCCAATGAGATTCTGTTGGCCGTCGAATCGCTGGTTGTGCTGGCGTTTTTCTTTGCGGCCATCCGCTATATTTTGCATTATCACGGCGCGGCGGGACTGGTTTCCCTTCAGCCGTTCTATAACCGGTCGACCTTCGACTTCGGAGCGCTCCGGACCGCCACATCCTTGGCGGCTCTCACCTATATTGGTTTTGATGGGGTGACCACGCTGGCAGAAGAGGTGGAAGACCCCAAGCGTACCGTTCCCGCTGCCACGGTGCTGGTATGTCTCATCTGCGGCATTCTCAGCGTCGGCGAGGTT
>DATJVT010000668.1:0-3954 GCA_035501695.1 Terriglobia bacterium
GCTGCGAAGCTCTGGATTGCGGTAGCTTGCTACCGCTTTGCCTTCCGCCAGCTCGCTGGCGCCATCTGCACCGGAAGGGGGCTTCCGGTGCGGAAAGCGGCAGCGAGCTGTCGCACTCCAAAACGCCTGCGGCAAATAAAATGTGACGCGAAGAGCAAATTGTTGCTTAAAATCACTCCACCCGGTCGGGTCGGTATGAGCGCAGTTCCAGGCACAATATGAATGCAGGGCTCCCCACCATCGATGCCGTTCTTGAATTCGGCCCGCCTTTACCGTCCGGCGCGTTTTCGAGAATACGACGCAGGATGGTGCTGGACCACTTCAAGTGGGACGCGCAAGTCGGTGATGAGAGCGTCCTTTTGGAGCAGCCTCTTATTCTGTCGTCAAAGACCTGGAACGAACTGGCGGTGTTCGCGGAGCGAATGGCGGCCGAGATTGAGAACCTTGAGGTCGAGCTCTTGGAACGGCCCGAATTGCAACCGGTTCTCGGCTTGCCCAAGCCGTTACGGCGCGCTCTGCGAGGCTGCGCCAACGCGCCAACGGCCCCGGGAATTCGCGTCCTGCGGTTTGACTTTCATCTCACCACGGATGGATGGAAGGTGTCCGAGGTTAATAGTGACGTGCCGGGAGGCTTCACCGAGTCTTCAAACTTCACCGCCATGATGGCGGAACACTACCCCGGCACGCGGCCGCCGGGCGATCCTGTTCAGGCCTGGATGCGCGCCGTCAATTCGGTGCGGGGCGGGTCGCGGGCCGGCATTCTTTATGCCTCCGGCTACCCGGAGGATCAGCAACTCGTATTCTTTCTCGGCTCCTTGCTGGAACAAGCGGGGTGGCAAGTGGGATTTCTCCAGCACCCGCGGCGGCTCTGCTGGCGGGACGGCAGGGCGTATCTCGACCGGCAACCTCTCGATCTTCTGGTTCGGTTCTACCAGGGTGAGTGGCTCACCGAACTCCCCCGCGGGTCCGGTTGGACCAACCTTTTTGGCCCCACTCGAACCGCGGTCGTCAATCCCGGCTATTCGGTGCTGGCCGAAAGCAAGCGCTTGCCGATTCTATGGGAACGGTTCTCCAACCCCACGCGCACCCTGAAAGAACTGTTCCCCGCGTGTTTCGACCCTCGCGATATTGAATGGGGCGAGGAGGGTTGGGTATTCAAAGCGGCCTTCTCCAACACCGGAGACGACGTGTTCATTCCGGCTCTGCTGGAGAACGAACCGCGCAGGCGGATTCGGCGCCGGGTCCAGCGGCACCCCGACCGGTGGGTCGTCCAACGCCGGTTCTTCTCGCTGCCGGTTACCACCGCCACGGGAGCATTGCTTTACCCTTGTATCGGAGTTTACACAATAAACGGCAGGAGCGAGGGCGCCTACGTTCGACTTTCGCGCGGCCCTGTGACCGACTACCGCGCTACCGAAGCCGCCCTGCTGATTGCCGCCGACCTGGAGGGTGAAAAATGAACAAGCAACAGGCATACGCCGTGTGGGCCCCCGATGAGTCGCCCTGGTCCAAATGGGTCAAGCCCGTACTCTTCGCTTACCTCACCGACACCACGCGGGCGTTGAGCGATACGGAACCGCAGGAGTGGGGAAATGCGGTTCCGGCGGCATATCCGGATACGGGCATGGTCATTGATCTCGACGGACCTCGTGGCGTCTTCTTCGGCATGCGCCTGGCCCGCAGGGGTTACCGTCCCGTGCCGCTCTATAACGCCTGCCCGCGCGAGAAGCTGTCTCCTTCGCCGGATGATCCCGTGCGCTTAGGTTTGGAGACGGATTCAGAGGAGCCGCCGCCACGCTATGCTCCGGTGGTTGACGTAAGTTCAATCCTTTCCGCCCTGGCCGGCGCGACGGATGACCTTCGCGGCCTGGCGCTGCCCGCATCGGCGCCACCTGCCTTCCTGTTGGATTGGCGTCGCGGGGGGGTGGGAAAACGCGTCAGCCTGGGGATGTTTGATAACCGGTCCGTGATATTTCCGTCTGACTTCCCTTCCGCGGCCTTCCTCAAGGATCGGGGAATTAGAAGCATAGTCGTCGCGTCGGAAACCCACACGCCGGAATTCGACCTCGCCGCTGCCCTGCGCGAGTGGGCCGCCGGAGGATTGGAGATCACGATTCAGGTACCCGGTCCCTTCTGGGCTCCCAAACACTTGCTGCTCCCCGCGCCGTCCTGGTTTCAGCGGGTGTCGTTCTGGCTGCATTCCCACCTTGGACTGCAGACGAACGCCTCCGGCGGTTACGGAAGGGTCAGGCGCAGCAGCGGTTAGCGGATGGTTGGACACACGCGACAAGATGTCGAACGGCGCGCCCACGCGCGCGCAAGCGCGCGGCAAGGTGCGCATGGTCACTTGCTACTTCCCTTCCCGGCTCTTACCTCAGCGGCTCCGAAACCGCGTTCTGCCCAAACAGACGCGAAGGAATCCGCCAGTCAACAGACCCGCACTCCATGGAATCAACGCCAGTGACTCAATCGGAGCGCCCCGTCTGGGTCGCGTGCCCTGCCGTATCCACCAGGTAAAGCACGGCGTCGCCGGCAAAGGGCGGGGTGAAAGCCTGCGACGAAGATCCCGCCGGAACGGACTGGCCCGCTATCGCCACACCCGTCGAGGGGTTGAACCACTCGACTGCCAAAGACCTGCCGCCCGGCATGGCCGACAGGTTGACGGTGAACGATCCTCCAGCCGGGGCGTAAACAAGGTACTCCGCGCCCTGGGGTGGGGTTTGGGCAAGGCAGAAGCCGGTGGAACTGAGGCGATCTTGGGGAGTGAGTTTCGCCAAGGTCACGCGGCGGGAATAGCGCAGAATATACCCGAGGTTGTCGCGGAAGTTGTCCCAGCGCGTGTCGGGCGCTGAGCAGATCCCGCGGCGTGGCGCCACGCACAGATTCCGCTTCTCGCGCGGGTAATACGTGGCGTACGGATCCATGAACAGCACCTGATTGCCGGTCAGGAAGTTCTCCCAGGCATAGTTGCGATTCTGCTGCGCGGTCTGGTTCCACATGCCCCAATAGGAATGGTCGCTGTCATTCACATTCACTTTGCAAGCGGGTTTCCCCGCCCCGCAGGACGAGGCAGGCGAAACCAGGACTCCCGGCGCCACCCAATCCGCATCCGAATCGTAGACGATGGAGTCCCAGGTTTGAATTGGCGTGGCGTACCCGATGGGATGCCGGTGCGGCTTGCCGGCTTCGTAGGCCCGGATGTGTTCGATCTGATGGCGGTTCCACCAAAGTGAGTCCGGTGGGGCCTCCTCGGATACGATCCAGAGCACGTTCGGGAGACCGTTCAGCGTATCGATCACCTTTTCAACATAGGCATCCTGGACGCGCGTCAGGGCGTTGGGCGCGGTCATGGTGACGGCCGAAGTGCCACGCTTCCCGGCCACATATCCGTCGTCCACGTGATTGATGTTGTTCGCTCCCGTAAGCGGATAGCCATCGCCAGGGCAACGATAGATATTGAGAAATTCCCCCGTGAACAAATACACGCCGGCATAGATGCCAGCTTTGTTGAGAGCCCCGACGCGCGCCCGCAGGCGATCAAAAAACGCCGGGTCGAACTGGGTGAGATCGAATTTCAATCCGCCATCGGTGGCGCTCCCCGGGCCGGTTCTCCGCCAGGGAAGCGGGCTGACAGTGAAATCCGGCGGCGTTTCCGCTGTAACCGGTAGGCCGCAGAATTTTGGCATCTCCACCGTCCAGAGCAGCGTGAAGTTATGCCCATGGGCGAGGAGGAACTTCACGAAGGCGTTGAAATCGAGGGGCTCGACTATTCCCCCTGAGCCCCAATCCTGAAAGGTGTTCCAGGTTTGAGACCCATTCAGAATCAGGGGGACGCCATGTGCGTCCTGAAAATAGTGCGGGTTGCTGGAAACGGCGAGCTCGCCGTCTATGGGGGGATTGGAGGTCCCTGCGGGGGGAAACCCCTTGGGTTGGGTTTCGCCGGATAAGATTCCT
>DATJVT010000669.1:0-3277 GCA_035501695.1 Terriglobia bacterium
TTGAAGGGGATATAAGGTCTGTTAGACCCTTCTCAACCGAGAAATGCTTTGGAGTGAGCAATGAAAATCCTGGTTCTCAACTGTGGCAGTTCTTCCATCAAGTTCCAGCTCATTGAGACGGACAGCGAGCTGATCGAATCCAACACCGACCGGTGCATTGCCAAAGGGGGGGTAGATCGGATCGGGACTGACGAAGCAACCATAAAGGTGTCCGTTCCGCCCAATCCCACTAAGTCGATGACGGAAGAGATTCTCGACCACCAAACGGCGCTGACGCGGGCGATCGCGACGCTCAAGGAATGTCATGCGGTGGCGGACATTTCCCAGATTCAAGCGGTGGGCCACCGAGTGGTGCATGGCGGCGAACAGTTTGCCGCCTCCGTGGTCATCGATGAGAAAGTGGAGGAGCAGATTCAGCATTGCGTGGAGTTGGCCCCATTGCACAATCCGCACAACCTGCGCGGATACTTCGTGGCCCGCAAAGTGATGCCCCAGGTGCCGCAGGTGGCAGTGTTCGATACGGCTTTCCATCAGACCATGCCTCCGCACGCTTACGTGTACGGGCTCCCCTATTCCTACTACCGGCGCTATCACATCCGTCGTTATGGATTTCACGGCACCTCGCACCGGTATGTGGCGTTTCGTTACCGGAAGATCTTCGGCAAGGCGCGAGACGAGGCGAATCTGATCACGGCGCACCTGGGCAACGGGTGCTCGATTACGGCGATTGACAAGGGCCACTCGATCGACACCTCCATGGGGTTCACCCCGCAGGAGGGCTTGCTGATGGGCACCCGCTGCGGCGACATCGATCCGGCTGCCCTTTTCTATATCATGTCGAAGGACGAATTGACCTTGCACGACATGTCGACGCTGCTCAATAAATTCTGCGGCCTCTATGGCATTTCAGGCGAGTCGAACGATATGCGCGAACTGATCGCCGCCTCCGCCAAGGGCGACGAGCAGGCGAAGTTGGCCATCGAGGTTTTCTGTTATCGCATCAAGAAGTACATTGGGGGGTACAGCGCAGCCCTGGGACATGTGGATGGCCTTGTATTCACGGGCGGCATCGGTGAGAATTCGCCGGTCATCCGCGCCATGGCATGCGATGGGCTGGGGGGAATGGGAATTCAAATTGATGCCGAGCGCAACGCAGGCTTGATTGGCAAGGAGGGCGAAATCTCAACCGAAGGCAGCCGCGTGCGCGTCATGGTTATTCCTACCAACGAGGAACTGCTCATCGCCCGCGATACCTTTCGGGCCGTCCGCGGCCTGCCGCATCCGCACTGAGAATCAGGTTTCAGGTGCCAGGTTTCAGGTGTCAGGGAAGGGCGGCGCCCCTGGCACCTAACACCGAACACCTGACACCTCTCTTCTACCTGACGTACTTCACCGAACAACCATAGGGGCGCGTGGCGGCGGTGCTCACCGGCTTACCGGCCATCGCTTCCTGCAAGGCCGCCGACACGTAGTTGTGGGCGGAGGCGATATCGCTCGGGTCGGTGGTGGGCTTGTCGTCGATGGCTCCGTCGTAGATCAGCACGCCCTCCGGGTTGATGACAAACATATGGGGCGTGCTTTTTGCCCCATAGAGATGTCCCAACTGGCCCGCCGGGTCCAGCAACACCGCTGTGGGCGAAGCGCTAACCTTCTCGACGAACGCGTTTTCCTGGTCGGCGGTCATGTAGCCCTGTTCGCCGGGGGCTGAGGAGATTATCGTGAACCAGATCACGCCCTTGGCGGTCCACTCCCGCTGCAGGCTCTGCATGTTTCCGCTCGAATAGTGCTTCCGGGTGTAGGGGCATTCCCGATTGTGCCACTCCAAAACCACATACTTCCCTTTGTACTGGTTCAGCGTGTGGGTTTGGCCATGAGTGTCTTGGGCAGAGAAGTCCGGCGCGGGACCTCCGGGCTGCACGGCCCAAGTTGCAACGGCCAGGAGGCAGAGCACACCTGGCAACACCAAACGAATTATTCGGCGATTCATTATTCAACCCTCCCCTGAGTTGGATTCAATGGGTCCGACGATTATTGCGTTGTGATGACCGGCGCCTCGATCATAAAGCCCTGCCCCGAAGATAAGACTAGCACGCCCCTCAGTAGCGAGGGAAGCTTCACCATCTGATCCGACCTTTGAAGCTCGATCCGTATTCCGCGGGAATACGGCGTTACCCTTTGGGGGGCTGCGTTCTCAAGCTGGTTTGGCTCCAGCGGGAAGAACGCACCGCCCGCTTCCTGCTTCCCAGTTTCGACATCCAGAACAAATTGGCGCGGGTCCAAACTTGCTTTTAGCTTCCAGGCCTTGGGTGCCGGCCGTGGCAAGTCCGACCGTGCTTTGGCAAATAGCGGGTGGCTTGGCGAAGGCGGCGCGGGCGATCCTGTCCCGACGGGAATTGCCAAATCCAGGGTAGCGTGCCCAGGAACGCAGATATCCCGGCAAACCAGCCAATTCACCGTAGCGCTAAGGTCGGCTTTCTCTCCCGCCTTAAGTCGCGCGGGAGGGGTAATCTGAACCGGAAGCAGCACCTCATTCTGGTAGCCGTAGTCGATGAGCGAATGGTCTTCGATCCGGCGAGGACTGGGCCAATTCAAGGGGCCGGCCACGAATCCTTCTGGCAGAGTCCACTTCACCCGAGGTGGTTCGCCCGAATCTCCGGGATTGACCCAGTAGATATGCCAGCCAGGTTCAAGCTGGAAGTGCAAGCCTAACCAGATCGGTCTGCCCGGTTGCACCAAGGTCTGCTCGGACACCAGGTGGATAGCTCCGTGTGGCCCGGTAATGCTCAGGATCCCAACGGGGATGGCAAATAAGCCTGGCAAGAGAAGGAGGAATGGGGCCCATCGGCGGAGGCGGTTGAGACTCCGCGCCGTCCCCTGACCATGGCTCGGTGGACGAAGCATGATAGGTCTTTAGACGCTCGGGAGTTGGGGTCCGTTACGGGCCCGTCCAGCGACCTGCCGCCGATGGGCACCTAACAGCATCCACTATCAACGAGGGAGTATCAACAAGGAGTATCAACAAGTATCAACAAGGGCTGGACGGTTGCGGCCGGAGGTAGTACACTGCGCGCGGCGTTCAGGAGCATAGGACTCGTCATCCTGGGTCGTGACTGCCTGCGGGTCGGGATTGCCTTATCCATCGCGGCGTCTCATGTGGCAGGTATGTTAAAGGCCACAACGCCAAGGTCGTTTTAATATTCGCTTGGGTTATAGTGCCGATGAACATAGATGATTCCACCGTCCCGGAGCCGTCGAAGCCCCTGGCCGGCAGCTGTCA
>DATJVT010000670.1:0-3061 GCA_035501695.1 Terriglobia bacterium
CCGACGCCTTTATCGGGAAGCCTGCCGACGCGGTTGGGGCCGCGCGCAAAAGAAGGTGGTGATGGCGACGGGGCAGAATGGATTTGGAATCTGGCCGCGGAGCACTTTCCCGGCGCGATTCAAATTGTGGACCTTTACAACGCGCCTCAGCACCTGTGGGACCTGAATTATGCACGGATTGAGGCCGAGCCGGCGTCTGAGCCGGTATCTTGACCTCCATCATGGCTTTCCCATCTGTTCGATTCTGCGCTAGTTTTTCTCCCCCGCTGTAATGTCTCTCTAACTCGTTGGCCTGCTTCGGCTGCGGGTGCATAGAATTTTATGCACGCGAGGAAAGGCTCAACAACGCAGGGCCACCGCCAACACCGGCACGTACCCCTTGGGGCCCACCGTGATCGCTCGCAGCCGTTGCATCAGCCGCTGGAAGATTCCCTGTTCGGCGTAATGATCGCTGTAGCTCACTCCCACCCGGCCCCCATGCCGCCAGATCTTCGCCGCCAGGAACAGAAAGCGCAAGCGCGAGGTTGCCAGGGTGGTGTGCTTCAGCTCTTCGGCGCGCGCCTCTTCTTCCCGATTGAACAGCATCAGCCAGCAGTTGCGTCTCCGCCACAGGTCAGCATCGGCTGGTAACTCTTCTTTCCCTTATGCTGCGGGTTGTAGCCTTTGCGCGCTCCCATCTGCTGCCCAAACAGGGTATGCACCGTAGTGTCGGTGTCCAGCGTCACCGACTGCAGCCGCACGTGCGCTGCCTCCCACACCCGCTGCCGCATCCGCCCCTGCACCTCCAGCAGTTGCCGCGCGATTTCCAGATGCCGCGAGGCCAGAAACCGCCAGAAGGTGCATTGCGGCGGCAAACGCAGCACCTTTAAGATCCCCACCAGCATCGGCTCGCGTTGCAGGAACCGCAGATGGTGCAGCCGCGAAAAGCCCACATCCAGCGCCAACACCATGGCCAGCACGAACTGGTACAGGCTCATGACCCGTGTGACCCGCTTGACTCTCAGCGTCTCCTCCACCACTTGCTGAAAATCCAGCTTCTCCAGCATGGTGGCCACCGGTAACAAGCCACCATAGGCCGTAAGATTTTTGCCCTGGAAGTCGTAGGGCGTGGCGGCGGTGATTTTATTGGCCTCCGCTATAGGTCTTTCCGACCCTTGTGGGCGGCGCTCGGCGCGAGTATCCTGATTCTCGTGTGTAACCATTGGGGTGACCTCCCTGGGGATTTTCTGCGAAGTTGCACGCTTCACAGAAATACCGTTGTACCCCATATTTCGGAGGTCCCCAAATGGTCTGATCAGGTCACCCTGTCCTCAGCGCAGGTTTGGCCATGCATAATCCGGCTTACAGACACCCGAACCGGAGCCAAGCCGTCCGGAATGCCGGCAACCCATTCCTGGCCGCGTAGCGCCATTAGCCCCCAGCGCGACGGCTTCGTAGAGAGTCGAGGCCGTGACCTCAACGCCGTGAGTGAATGCCCTCCAGGTCGGTTATGGTGAGGCGACAGGTCCGAATTGCCATGGTGGTAAAAGTTTAGCATGTTCGTGTTTTGTTCGCCTTCCTTTTTTTTGCCTCCCAAACCTAGCGTATCACCTACGCTCGGTCTAGGGTGCCGAAAAAGACGGTCCTTGTCCTTTCACAATTGTGTCGCACCCCGATCAATACAGCCATGATTTGTCTCTTGGATTGTGGTGTATGCTCGGAAGGGCCCCTGCGGTGCTGAGTAACGACTCTCGCGTGATACCCATTGCCGGTTGGGGACGAAGTGGAAGGGATCGCCGTGGCGGCCCACTTCACCGGATTCGTCACCCTATGTGTCAAGGTGGACGCCCATGAAAAGAGGATTCATCCGGCCAGTCGTCCTGTTTTTAGCCGTCATTTCTCTGTTCATTGCTCCTGCGAGGTTTCCTCGGGCGCAGGGTGGCTCGAACTCTTCCGCCCCGCGCCTCGATGCCTGGCGCGTCGTGGGTCCTGGGGGCGGGGGCGCGCAGTTTTATCCCGCCATAAGCCCCCACGATACCAGCCTGGTCCTGGTGGCCTGTGACATGACAGGCGCTTACATCTCGGAAGACGGCGGCCAATCCTGGCGCCAGTTTGATCTGCGCAGCCCCGTACACTTTTTTGCCTTCGACCCTTTCGACTCCAAAGTGATTTACGCCGGGGCGCACGTCCTATGGCGGAGCGCCGACCGTGGGCGCACCTGGAATCTGGTCTACCCGGCTCCCGATTCGGTCAAGCGGCTCATCATGCCCGATGACCATGCGAGTCCCATTGTCCTCACCGCCTAGGGCCCGAGCGCTGCCGTGACGGCTTTAGCCGTAGACCCCGTCGATTCGAAAAAGCTTTACCCAGCGGTCGTCAACGCGAGTGGCCCTGCGCTCTACCTCTCGGACGACTGGGGCGCACACTGGCAGCGCACTGGGAGCCTCGCATGCGGCGCGCGGAAAATCTACATTGATCCACGTTCGCCCCCGTCTGATCGCACTTTATATCTGCTGGAAGGGAATTCCGTCAGCATCCGCAAGGCGGGTGTGTGGCAGCAAGGACCGGCTCCGGTGGGCGTAACGCAGTTCACCGATGCCTCGGGGGGATTCTCCGGCGACGGCCAACTGACCGTCTATGCGATCGCGGGAGGAAGGAGGTCCGACCCCAGCAGGCTCTTCATTTCGCGCAACGGTGGAGTCACCTGGAACGTGGCGAATGATGCTTTACTTCGCAGCGTGGGCAAGGAAGTTGTTCCGCCCCAGTTCACCGGCGTGGGAACTTGCTTCCGCCATCCGGAAGTTGCCTACCTTTCTTATGAGGACTGGCATTTGGATGGCCAGGTCTTTCACGGCGTCGCCAAAACCCGCGATGCCGGCGCGACCTGGGAATTGGTCTGGAAAGAAGCGGAGGCCCCGGCCTCCAACGTCCACGATTCCTGGACCTCCCAACGCTTTGGGACGGACTGGGGCGAGCCGGGAATCTCGCTCGGAGTGGCTCCGACCGATCCGCAAATCTGCTATCGGACGGATCTTGGCCGCACGATGCGCACGCTCGACGGTGGTAAGACCTGGGACGCCGT
>DATJVT010000671.1:0-3940 GCA_035501695.1 Terriglobia bacterium
CCCGTGATAACGCGAGGGATCGCCATCCCGCAATTCGAGCGCCTCCAACTTTCCCGTCGAAGCCCCCGAAGGCACCATGCCGCGGCCGCGCGACCCGTCGTCGAGATACACGTCCGCCTCAACCGTGGGGTTGCCACGGGAGTCGAGAATCTCACGAGCGCGAACGATATTTATCGCTGGCATGACGTTGGAAACCCAACATCGGCAGATGTAAGATGTAAATGGTAAAAGGTAAAAGGGAGAATTAGCGGGTCGAACCTTGGGCTCGATTTTTCGCGTTTTTCTTGGCCTTCACGATGATAGCCGTCAGCACTGCGTAAATCTCTTCCGTCTCCCTTCGAATGGCGGCCAGCCGCTGCGCAGTAACCACACTTGCATCCGCCATTAGCCGTAACCAATATGCACATTCCCGGACTTCCTTCTGTGCGATCCCGAATTTATGAATGAAATCAGCGAGGCTTTCGCCGCCGTGCGCCTCCTCAACATTAGCGCCAATAGAAATCGCCGCACGCAAATATTGTTTAGCAATAATCCTGCCGGCCCCGTCCCGCCCACGCTGCACAAAACGGTAGAGTTCAATGGCGCGAATCGAATAACGGACGGTACGCTCTCGAATATCGGGAGCAGAATGACCTTTTTGGAGCACCGAATCCTCGCCGCCCGCCATGCTACCTTATCTCATTCCTTCATGATTCTCGCTAACATTTTGCGTTCCAGCCCTTACATCTTACCTTTTACACTTTACCCTTTAGCATTTGAGGATTAGTCACCCTGCGCACAATCGCAACTGCCCCCTCGATGGTGCGCGGGCTTTCCAACAAGATCTTTGTTGCCGCTTCGCGGACCCGATGTTTTGTGGTTTCATCGTGGATGTATTCCACCGGCGACTTGCCGTCGATGCGGGCGAGCATCAGGCCCCCGAGGTGGCGAAGCGTCATTGCCTCAATCCCGGAAGCCGTTTCCGGCAAGAGCGCCGCGATCAATGTCTCCCAGAAATCTCGGGTGAGGGCCATGAACTGCTCGCTTGCCGGTGGAATGTGGAAAGCCTTCAGTAAGAGATGATTCAACAGGAAGGCGGCATCGAACGATGGATCGCCCCAATGCACTACTTCGAAGTCGATAAGAAATATGTTCCCGCCGGTCACCAGCATGTTCTTGGGGCTGTAATCGCCGTGCACCAGGGAGTTCCGAATCTCCAGCGATGTGGCAATCAACTCATCGAATTGGGGGCGCAGTTCGGGGTGGCGAGCCGCCGTGGTCTGGTAGTAAGGGTCGATGCGGAGTTGGTCAAAGACCGTGCGGTCCTGGAATTTTGAAATCAGCGAGTCATCGTCGCGCGATCCATTGATCATTTTCGCCAGCAGCAGGCCCGCGTTCCGCGCCACTTCCGAATCTGCGCGCCGGGCGAGGAGCAGGTCCTTCCAGGGTTGCGACCCCGGCGGCGCGGCGGTCATGATGAAGAGGTAGTTCTCGCGGTCGAGATGAATCACTTCCGGAACCGCCGCGGGGCCCAGGACCGGCCGCAGCGCCTGGATCGCTTCCGCCTCGCGGAAGATGCGCGCGCGATCGGAGCGCCAATCGTCCTGCACGCGCAGTTTTCCCAGCGACTGCTTCATCACCCAGCGCTGTTCCGGAATGCCGGGGAACTCGACCATCAAAACGATATTTGACACACCCCCGCCCAAGGCGTGCACGGAAAAATCTTCGTCACCTCGGGCCAAACCCCACTCCGCGAGGTATTCGCGCGCATTTTGGGTGTTCAGCAGAAAGCCTTCGTTATCCATTTAAGAGGAACTTCCTCACCGCCTCGTTGAACTCCGCCGGCTTGCCCACCATGGGAATATGCCCGGTTCCTTCGATAATAACCAATTGCGAACCCGCAATGCCCCTGTGCAGTTCCTCACCCATGGGCAGCGGAATCAGCAGGTCATCGCGGCCCCAGATAATCAGGGTGGGTGCGCGTACCTTCCCCAGTTTCTCGTCTTCAAAATCGTGGCCCGTGACCATCTCCGCCACGCTACTGGCCACCGTGTAGCTGTCGCCGTTTTGTACGTGGCGCTCGAAGGCGTTGGGTCCCAGATCGACGGTGGCCCATTCCTTGTTTGCCTCCATCAAATCAAAGAACCATTGAGTGGTGAGGGGTGAAACGGTCTTCTTCCCGCCTTCCGGCCACTTTAAGGCGGCGGTGGGGCGAAGTCCCGCCGAATCCACCAATACCAATTTCTCGACCCTGTGCGGATGCCGGATGGCAAAGTCCAGCGCTACCCATCCGCCCAGTGAGTTCCCCACCAGGCTGGCCTTCGGGATCTTCAATGCTTCCAAAAACCCGTCCAGGTACGCGGTGAAATTCTCCGCATTGTAGCGTATCAGCGGCTTGTCTGACTGGCCATAGCCGATCTGATCCAGGGCAATGACGCGAAAGTTCTGGGAAAGCGGCCCGATGTTGGCGGCCCAATGATGGGAGTCCGCTCCCAGGCCATGGATGAGAATCACCGGGCTGCCCTTCCCCGCCTCGTAATAGGCAAGTTTGTGCCCGCGAACCACCACCGTCTGCTGCGCCGGCAAAGTCTGTGCCGTTTGCCCCCGAGCCGAGAGGTTGAAGGCGAACAGCAGAAGGATGAAACTGAAAATCGAGCGATCCGCCTCTTCCCAAGCCCTTACGTGTCCCATGTAGATTTCCCCTAGGGTGATTCTAAGACTAGACAGTTTTCAGCGATCAGTTTTCAGTCATCAGTCAATGCCGGGCCATTCCCCACCATCCTCTTATTGACGACTGACGACTGACGACGGATGACTGAGAACTTCAGAGACGCTCCACTGGCTGCCCGGTGGCATCCACTCGCTCCAGAAGGCGGTAACCGGCGCCGCAGGTCGGACAGCGCACCACAGTTCCGCGCCCCGACGCTTTCGCACCCACCTCCACCACCAGGCCGAAGTGGCCATCGGGCGAAAGATAATACTCAAACATAAGTTGGCCGCAGCGCGCACAAAACTGCCGGCGCCGCACCACGCAATCCACATCCGCCATGCGGAACCTATCCCTCGATCCGCCCAAACCCAGCCAGGCAGAAAGCAATGATTGTATACCGGAAATGCCTGGGGCCGCGGGATACGGCCTGCCTCCGCAGCAAAACGACGAGACCTGCTTCCAACCAGCAGGTTTAAGTGTGAGGAGGGGGGATCACGCTTGACGCTCGTCCATCCCGGCGTTAGTCTCGGCCCGGAGGTATCAATGCTTTCGAAGCAGCCCACCGCATTCCTCCTTTTCCTCATCATGACCATTCTTCTGCTCGCATTGCTCGGCGTTTATGCGCAGGAGGTTCCCAAGCTCCCTCTCGTTGTCAGGGAGAAGATTCCCGTGCCGGCAGGGCTTGTGAAGTACATGGCGGCGACCCCACCGGCATGCGACGCCGCCGGGAATTTATACATGCAGATCGCTGAACCCGCCCCGGCGAATCCTGGTCAAGAACCCGTCACCAGAATCTCCGCCGACGGCAAGCATCTGACAAGGTTCTCCCTCAATTCCGTCCCCGGCATTTCGGCGAAGTCGAACATTGACAATTTTGCGGTCACCCCGCGTGGCGAAGTATTCCTTTTGGTTTACATTGGCGATTCCCCTCAGTTGGTGAGCTACCATGATGACGGCCAATTCGATTCCGCCCACCTGATTGACCGGGGAATCTTCTCCACGCACTGCGCGGTTTTTCCTACCGGCGAATTTTTGGTGAGAGGGATTGAACGCTCTGGCCCGCCCGGGAAGAAACGGGATGAAGCTCTTACCGGTCTCTTCGATCGCAATGGCAGCTTGAAAGTGGCGGGAGGGAACATCGTAGTCGAGTACTTTCAGAAGATCGCAGGTGACCCGCAAAACAGGATCAGCGACTTTACGTACTCGGTGTTTGCAGCGGAAAGCGGCGAGAAACTGTACGACTATTATTGG
>DATJVT010000672.1:0-5966 GCA_035501695.1 Terriglobia bacterium
GCAAACTTGCTGGGTCGCAGAGGCTTCAAGTATATGGCCAGCGAACCAGCGTGATGTCAATAGTCTTGCCGGACGCTCGTTGCGCACCGAACAGCGGCTTGTCGAGCGCAGAATAGGCAGGCAACACCTGGTCGACGAGGACCTTCGCGACTCTCCAGTCGTCCGCGCTCGGAGCGGAGCCGTCAAAATGTGAAACTTGTGACTCGGCCTTTTCGAGGAAAAACTGTGCAATGGAGTCGTCGCGTTGGGAGCCCCCGAATTTCTGGCGCGCTGCGCCAAGGGCGCCTTTCAACGTGGCTTGCTGCGAGGCATCAAGCGGAGCAGCATCGAGCATTCCATAGAATCCCACGGCATACAGATACTGGAACAACGCCCCGGCATAGCACTTGGCCGCGTCGAGCTCGCGTGCCTGCTTAAGCGCCGAATTCAGCGACATGAATATGGGATGGAGATCAATGGATCGCGGCGGTCGAAAGGCGTCAGTCGTCTTTTCCTGGAGGGCCTCGATCTCCGGCATCAGCGAGCGCAGGGGATACGGCGCACCCTGGCGGGAAAGATCCAACGTAGTGCTAAAGGCCGCAAACTCGGCCTGCCCCTCTGCCTGTCCAAGATTGAACAGCCCATCCTTGGGCTCTGTCGAAACCGCGAACCCACGGGCTCCCTCGAGAAGGGGGATGGTCATTCCCTGCGCCGTCTCTGACAACGCACGAAGAGCCACGGGGGAGTCGGTCCAGTTCTTTTCGCGCGCCTGCCGGTTGACGGCGGTTACGCTCGAACTCACCTTCTCCCATTCCGCCTCGTAAGCGGGCAACCCTGTCTTCACCGCCTCCGTTTTGTCAGTCATAGCCCGGGCGCCATAGAGAAAATCGGTCATCTGGCACAGTTTCTCGAGGCTGAAGTAAAGTCTACCTGCGGACTCCCCTTGAATCGCCTCCTTAAGTCCGTTAGCAATTATCGTAGAGGCGTCCGGGAGATCCGGGTAAGAAACCGGTTTGTTTTTCAAGGATTGCTGAAGGCGCTCCGCTTCGGCTCGAATCTGCGATGCCGCATCCTGCCCAGCGGCGGGTAGCGCCAGGGCCATGATCGCGGCGATTACGACGGCAAGTGAGCTCTTCCTTCTACTTTTCAAATCATCCACTTGAATCCCCCTCGTCATTGGTTTCTCCAGTCTCCGCAAACCGGGGTCCCCTGGGCTCAAATCAGCGTCACCATCTCGTGCCAACGGCCGGACCGAAAAAATATAAGAGCCAAATTGTCCGGCTCCATACCCTGGTTCACACATTTATGCGAAATACGAACTGAAAAAGTTCAATGTCCTTGGGAAAATTTCAGGCGGGAAGAATAGTGAAGCACAGGGCTCGGGCAAGGTGTCTGATGGAGTATAGATGGGGGGAGCCCCCCATGAGGTTGTCGCAATTACAATCTGGGGTCCACGGGTTCACGTTCGAGGGCAAGAACCCCGAAAACGCATTCGTGAATCCGGCGCAACGGTTCCTTCCGCACGAACCGTTCCGGCGCCTCGATTCCAAGCTCAAATTCCCGAAGTGCCAGGGATCGCTTGGTGCCCAGTCCTCGGGAGCGTAACCGGCGGAGGTTCTCGTCCATGGTATATTCCGGCCCGTAGATAATACGCAGATACTCGGGTCCGCGGCACTTGACGGCAGGTTGTGTCAAACCGTGCCGGCCCCGCGCAACGAATTCAAGGGGGTTTACTACCATTCCCTCACCACCCCGTCCGGTAAGTTCCTCCCACCACTCTACGCCTTCTCGCTCGCTGGCCTCATTTGTGAGGTCGACTTCCAGCGTCGCCGTTGAAATCAGGAGGCCTGGCCCATCCTTGGCGAGCCGCGCTGCGATCTCCGTGTGCCACGTATGCCCTGCGACGTAAGGGCGATCGTTGACTTACTGATCCAAAGTGCCAGACTCGTCGCCTGGCCCCCGTCGGTTGCGCACCATTCCCGCAGGATCGATATCGAGCAACAAGGCAGCCGTGCGGCGCTCAGCGCCCATTCCGGATAAAATACATGTCCTTGCCAAACGGCAACTCGAACGATTGCCATCTCGCCGGATTCTTGTGCAGCAAATACCCGAGGTCCGTAGCGGGCGGATTTGTGTTCGTGACTGTCAGGAGCATGTCGCCGGCATTATGCGCCTTAACATCCCGCCAGCATCTAAATTACCTCGGCTTGGCGGGGTGATCCGCCGTTACGACCAGCCAAACTTCCGCCACCTGCGTGCCGCGGCCGTTGCCTCCCAGACCAGGCTCTCGGGTCCATACCAATGTCAAATCCCCGCTGGCGGTTGCCACCGCGGGGATATCGAATTCCAAAGGCGCCACTGGTTGAAGCTTCGAAATGAACGGGTGAATCTCCGGCCCGCCTTCGCACGCCAGGCGGATCTTCGCGTGGGGGGCGTCCCCCGCGTAGACCACCCGGATTTTGTATCGCGCCTGCGGGTCTAGCGCCATGTAGTGCATGCGCAGCGGCGCGTCGTAGAGCGCCTCGGCCCAGCGTTTCCATGCGAGGGGCAGCCCGGCGGGCAGTGGGTAATCGTGCCCAATCAGGACGGACTGGCGGAACTCGGGATCCTCGTTGGGTCCAGGCCCACGCACCAGTCGCGAAGGACGGGCGATGTCCCCGAGATCGTCGTAAAAGCCTCCGGGGCCGGGGTTCGTCCGGTTCAGGACTTCCTCAATGGCAGCGATCTGCTCGCGCGCCGCAGGCAGGGCGCCGATCTCGCGCAACCGCTGCGTCAACCACGGACCGTTAGTGAGCGGAGCATCCAGCGTGTCCAGGTTGCCCCCGCGGTCCACGTCCTCCGCCTGGTAGAGTTCCATGGCCAGTTGCATGCGGATGCTCTGGAAGAGGGCTTCCCCCAATTGTAGAATGCGCGTGCGCAACTCCTGGGCCACCGGCTGGGTGGGCACTTTGGCCAGTATGGACTGCGCCTCCGCGATCACCACCGACGCATCCAGAGCGTTGGTGGGCTCCGCCGTGTGATGCCCATCGCTCACCGCAACGGGTTGGGAGCCCACGGCGTGAATCGCCTCCAGTTTGTCCAGTGCCTGGTTGTACAGATCCGTTTCATAAATCAGGCGGCGGCGTACATAGGCGTCGTAATAGGCGCGGTAAAGCCCCTGCTGGAAGCGCCAGTTCAATAGTTCCGCGGGAGTGGCGGCGCTCTCCATGGCCCGGAAGCGCGTCAGGGTGGATTCCACATTTTCGTTGGCCAGTAGCGGTCCCTGCCACGCCTTCTCCAATTCCAACAGCCCCTGGGCAAAATCCTCAGCATAACGGTGGCTGATGAAGAAGCGGCTGTAGTCACGCAGGATATCGATGACCTTCGCCTCGGGGTTCCACGCCAGCGCGTTCCAAACAAACTTGTTGACGTCGTCGTTGCACCCCTCCGAATAGGAGCCGAAGCCGGCTGAATAAGGCAGGTAGCGCCGGGCAATGTTGGCGAATCCTTCCGGCCGCGGGCAGATCGGTTCCCTGCCCTCAGTCAACGCCAAGGCCACGTCCCAATCCGGGACGGGGAATTGGCACTCCAGCGTGTGGGTGATGTCCGGATAGAGGCGGATGGGGTAGCGCGCCGGAACGAGCATGCGCATAGTGGGCAGATCGACGCGAGTCTGCGGACCGAAGACCACGCCGCTGAGCCACGGAGGTTGGGCCTTCAGAATGCCCAGGAATTCGTCGAACCATGCTTGACTGAATGACTGCGGCGACACCCAGATCTGGCCTTTGGGGTGATACCGGCGCAAATTCTGGGCTTGTTTTTCCAGTAGAGACATCAAGAACTTGGGCTCCGTGTGGCCGGGGTCGCCACCCGGTACGAACACCGCGTCGATGCGGGGTAAAGCCTGGAAGATCTCTCCCCACGCCGCCACTTCCCGATCCACCGTGGCGGAATCGGAATAGTCACGCTCCATGGCCGGATACCAGATCCACACGTCCAGATCGTACTCGTTGCAGATGTGCGACATCTCGATCATCATTTCCTTGGGCGGAAGCGTGAAATGGGGGCTATCGGCGTTGTCGTCCGAGCGCGGAGGGATCAATTCGATGAGGTTGCACCCGAAGAGCGCCAACTCACGGATATATTGGTCCCACAGGCCTACCGTCCAACCATCATAGGAATTGGCCTTGGGGCGATACCCGAGTTGGTGGCCCCGCAGAGCGTACTGGGGTGATGATGCGATATCAATATGACCTTCCACTTCCACCCGAAGTCTGGTCATCCGCAGGGAGCGCATCAGTTTGCCGACCCCGTATAAGACGCCACGCTCGTCCGTTCCAGCGACAGTCACCACTGACGGGCCATCACCCGGCGTGACACGAAGCGCATAGCCGTCTGCTCCCCGCGCTTCCGGAGTACCCGCGGGCAGGTGCGATCGAAGGCGTTGCAACGTTGCATTAGTGCCCGCCACAAACGTGGGCGTCGAGTTCGAGGGCCAGGTCGGAACCAACGGCAGGCGCAGTTGAGTCCGCTTCTCTACTTCTTCCGCCAAAACCCGCAACGCCCGCTCCTCTCGCGGGGAAAGTCCGGGTGGGGAGAAGATCTGGGCCTTGCCAAGGTCGCACCAGCCTCCGCCGCCTGCTGGCCTTTGCCCATCCGCCAGTGCGTATGGCTCCACGCCGGTCCAATCCGCCCGGCCTGATGGCTGGAGCGAGATTCCCGCCGCCGAACCCAGATAGCCGCCAGCCTGCTTCAGGAAGCGTCTTCGGTTCACGCTCATACCCACACTCCGGTGTCGGAACTCATGAAATATGCAGGATTCTACACCAAGAGCCTGGACCCCAGGTTCTCCATGCGCGCATTATTGCGGGGGGATGGTTGGGCGGGACGAAGTGCCTTCCGGGTCCAAGCGCGCGATTTCCTGGGGCATCGGCCGTCAGGGATGACAGAGCACGGAAACTCGAGGCAAACCTTCTACCCCTTGGTCATTGCACCTTGGGTGTCTGTGCCCGGCACTGCGCCCATTCCTGATCGACGATGGCTTTGTCGGCAATCCCTTGAGCGAAATCCGGACTTGCTTTCAGCAATTCGGCGAGTATCCGGCTCGATTCTTCAAAGAGGCGAAGGGCGGAAGCTTGGTCCCCCAAGCGTGAATCGATCCTTGCGGCCTTCAGGCAGGCCACTGCCAAATCGCGCTGCCAGTCGGCGTTGCTGGGGTCCTGTTCCGCAAGCTGCCGGCTGATCGCCAGGCACTCCTCCCATGAGGCCTGCGCCTCCGGCAGTTTGCCCTGCGTTTGCAGCATGTCGCCCATCCAGCTTAGAGCCACTGCCAGGTCGCGCTGGCACCCCGCATTGCTGGGGTCTTGCTCCGCCAATCGCCGGCTGATGGCCAGGTTTTCCCCAAACGCCTCCGCCGACTCGGCCGGTTTGCCCTGCGCCTGGAACACGTCGCCCATACGGCACTGGGCCACTGCCAATTCCCGCTGCCATAGGGCGTTGCTGGGGTCTTGTTCCGCCAACCGCCGGCTGATGGCCAAATTCTCCCCGAATGGGGCACCCGCCTCTGAGGGCTTTCCTTGCGCCTTTAGCACGTCGCCGATGCGACTCAGGGCCACTGCCAACTCGCGCTGGCGGTCGACGTTGCTCGGGTCAAACTCCGCCAACCGCCGGCTGATGACCAAATACTCCTCATAGGCCACCAGTGCCTCCCCCAGCTTGCCTTGAGCTTGCAGCACGTCGCCCACCCGGCACTGCGCCACAGCTATGTCGCGTTGCCAGTCTGCGTTGCTCGGGTCGCGCTCCGCCAACCGGCGGCTGATTACCAGGTTATCCACAAATGCCGCCTTCGCCTCCGAAAGCTTGCCCTGAGCCAGCCAAGCATCGCCTACCCGCCGCTGGGCCAACGCCATTTCGTGTTGCCAGGCTGCATTCTTCGGATCGTGCTCAGCCAATTTGCGGTATATTGCAAGACACGCCCCGAATGCCGCCTGCGCCTTCCCCAACTTCCC
>DATJVT010000673.1:0-3382 GCA_035501695.1 Terriglobia bacterium
CACTTGACCTGCCCTCCGGCAGGTCGTGTACCAGGGTTTTCCCGATCAGAAAGCGCGCCAGGTCAGTGGTGTCGATGGGCAGATCGGCCCGATGAAAACGGCGGATAGAGAGGTCCATTTAGAGAGGCTGCAATTCGCCAAAGATCGTGGGAATCAATTCCGACACCGTCGGATGAATGTGCACGGCCCTCTGCATGACGGTGTACGGGGCGCGCGCATACATCATGCTTATGTACCTCGCGGAATGAGCCCGGTAACCCCGGTTTTCACCACTTCATTCCGCCTCTGTCTGGGCCTGTATCTGACATCAGCGCCCCGGTGGAACAATTAGATGATCAGTTCCGTAGGTTCGGCGCAACCTGTGTCACCGGGAGAGCCAAGAGCCGAAAAAGGGTGTCCTCCGTATGGCTTCGTGCGATGATACAGGAGACCTCATTCCCGGCCGGAGAAGATTTCCATGAAGATCACTAAGGTTGAGACGATACGTTACGCGCGTCAGCCGAACCTGCTCTGGGTGCGCCTCCACACCGATGACGGGTTGATCGGTTTGGGTGAAACCTATTATCTGCCGGGAGCGGTGGAGGCCGTGGTGCACGACCTGATTGCCGAATTCCTGCTCGGCTCCAACCCCTTCGATCTGGAAAGCCTCTGGGACAACGTTTTTAGCTGGACGAACTTCTTCGGGTACGCCGGCGCCGAAATGCGCGCCCTCTCAGCCGTGAACATTGCCATGTGGGACCTGGCGGGCCAGTCGGTGGGGCAGCCCGTCTACAATCTTCTGGGCGGAATGTGCCGCGATCGTTTGCGCGTCTATAACACCTGCGTCAGCGGCGGTCCCTACACGGACTTTACGGATTTCATCGAGCGCCCGGCGGAGCTGGCACGCAGCCTTTACGGGCAGGGAATCAAGGCCATGAAGATCTGGCCCTGGGACCGCTTTGGCCCGCATTTTCAAACCACGGCTCCGGACCGGCCGACGCCCTGGGCCGAACTGGGCCCTTCCGGCGCCTATATTTCCGCGGAAGACGTGGAAGCCGGCCTGGAACCCGTCCGGAAGATTCGCGGCGCGCTGGGGAACAAAATGGAAATCCTCATCGAAGGGCACTCGCGCTGGGATTTGAACTGCGCCTTGCGGATTGCCCGCGCGCTCGAACCGTACGATGTCCTGTGGATGGAAGACATGATCAAGCCCACCAACGCCCGGGATCTCGCGCGTCTGGCCACAGAGAGCCGGGTGCCCCATTGCGTCAGCGAGCGTTTATTCACCCGCTACGCTTTTCGTGAGGTTCTGGAAGCGCACGCGACGCGGGTGGTGATGCCGGACCTGATCTGGACCGGCGGAATCACCGAAGGCCGCAAAATCGCCATCCTGGCCGATACCTTCCACCTGCCCATCGCGCCGCACGATTGCAGCGGCCTGGTGACCATCTTCGCCAATCTCCATCTCTGCGCCTCGGTCACCAATGCCATGATCCTGGAGACGGTGCGGGGGTTCTACCACGGCTGGTATTCCGAAGCCTACACGCAGAACGTCGTAATCCGCGAAGGGTACGCACAGATGCCCACCCAGCCGGGGCTGGGCACGTCGCTGCGGGAAGAATTCCTGAACCGCGACGATGTGAGCATGCGGGTTTCAAAGGGGACGGCCGCCACATAACGCCCAGGCACGGCCAATCCAGGTTTGGGCCAGCGCCCCCTTTGGACTGCGGCCGCGAAGCTGCCGCTTTTGGAGCCGGAAGCTCGCTTCCGGCAATTGTGGCACGGCCATCCTGGCCGTGACCCGTCACGGGCGGGGACGCCCGTGCCACAAAACAGACGCCAGCGGGTTGGCGGCGGGCAAGGCGGTAGTCCGTCAGACGCCAAGCGGAGGCTTGTCGCTCGTCAGACGCGTATATCATTTGCGCATGGCGGCAAGCGCTCTCGCCATCCCCGGAAAGCCGTGCCATACTGAACGCATGCTTGCCCGTATCAATATCATCGTGCTGAGCGGAGTGTTGCTTTCCTCGGCGGCCTTTCATCAATACGTCACGGGGCCGAATCCAGGTGCGGCCACGGCTGCGACCCCGCTCGCGTTTCCCGAGCACTTTCGTGAGTGGGTATACCTCAGCTCAGGATTTGACATGAGCTACCGGCCGTCAGGTGAGATGGACCACCACATGTTCGACAACGTCTTTGTCAATCCTGAGGCCTACAAGGCCTTTGTCGAGACCGGTTCCTGGCCCGACCATACTATGCTAGTGCTCGAAGTCCGCGGCGCGGAAGGCCGCGGCTCGATCAATCAAAGGGGCAATTACCAGGGTGCGGAGGTGATGGGGGTGGAGGTGCACGTGAAAGACGCAACGCGCTTTCCCGGCAAGTGGGCCTTTTATGTCTTTAATGACTCACGGCAGGCCAAGTTGATTCCCACCTCTGCCGACTGCTACTCCTGCCACGCGGCGCACGCGGCCGTGGACACCACGTTCGTCCAGTTCTATCCCACCCTGCTGCCGATCGCCCGGCAGAAGGGTACACTTTCCGCGTCTTACCTAAAAGAGAATGGAGGGTCCAGGTGATGTCGATGTTATCGATCGAGAAAATGACGAGGCGTGAGGCCGTTCACGCGGCGGGGAAGGCCTTGGCAGGTGTGGCCGGACTTAACGCGTTGTCGCCTCTGTCGGGCGCGGCGGAGTTACCGAGCGTTGCCGAAACACCCCGATCGGAAATGACGGATGCAAACCCCGACGCAAAGCTCCGGATCGCCACTGTCCAGTTTCCCGTTAGTGGGAGCCCGGCGGAAAATGCCAAGTACATCCGGGACTTCATGCACCAGGCGGCCGGGCGGGGCGCACACCTTGTGCACACGTCGGAGGCCAGTTTGTCCGGATACCCCGGATGCGATCTTCCCGACTTCGATCACTATGATTGGGACGCACTACGCCACGAGACCACGGAGTTGCGGTCCCTGGCAAGGGACCTGCATCTGTGGCTGGTTCTGGGGTCATCGCATTTCCTGGACGAGCACACCAAGCCGACCGACTGCCTGTACCTCATCGACCCGGAAGGCAAGATCGTGGACCGCTACGACAAGTGCTTTTGCACGGAAGGCGACCAGAAATACTACTCGGCCGGCAATCGCCTGGTGGTCCACGACATTCGGGGAGTGCGGGCCGGCCTCGCCATCTGTTACGACATCTGCTGGCCGCAACTCTATATCGCCTACCGGAAACAGGGCGTAACGCTTATGATCCATTCCTTCAGCAATGCGCGGAGCAAAGCGGAGAACTGCCTGGATACCCTCAATGTGCGCGAAGTGCCCACCCGCTGCGCCGACAATCGCATGTGGGCCATATGCAATAACTCCTCCGCTCCCTATTCCCACTGGGGATCGTTCGTGGCGCGGCCC
>DATJVT010000674.1:0-12549 GCA_035501695.1 Terriglobia bacterium
TAATAAGATAATTTTTGGTTCTATGAATCAGCATATGATCGCCTCCTATACGCCCACGGTCTGAGCCTCAACCGATTTGTCGGCCGCTGCCATGTTCCTGGTCGCAAAGAAGCCAACGATGTTACCAAGCGCCCCCATCGATACCATCACGAGCGTCACGCGTACTAAGTTCCCGCGGCCAAGCATCGACATGCCCACTGCCTGCCCAAACAAAAGAGCAACAAGCGCATATACGAACGCTGGCCGTTCCAGCGCCAGGGAGTAGTTTAGCCAGATATTCAAACCCGCGAAAAGGGTTGCGGCCAGGCTGGCCAGTCCAAGGACAACTCCCGGGTTGGCGTACGCGCCTGTGAATACGATTCTCACCAAGGGCCCCGGAAAAAGGAAATATAACAGGGACAGACCCAATCCCGGCGCCAATGCTCCCCCGAGTGATAAGAACAGCAGCCCACGCGCGCTTTCGCCCTTGGCTTGGTATTGTTTGACCTTGGGAAGAAGGAGAATGCCTATGGCCAATGGAACGAACTGACTCATCCGCGCCAGCGTCACCACCGGGGCGTAGTCCCCCGCAGCGCGCGGGCTGAACGCGTGTTTGACAAAGAGCGCATCCATGTTTGCCAGCACCGCGAACGCTGCGAGACCCAGCAATGTATAGGTTGAATAATGCCAGCTTACCCACCTGGCTACGGGGCCTTTGGGGCGCTGGAACAGAGGCCGAAGAAACCACAATCCGGAGAGTAACGCCATCGCCATGGCAAGCGGTAGTGCAAAGATGGCTCCCGCCGCCCGGAATCCAAAGTAGATCAAACCGGCGGCGAAGAGGAGACGCACCAGCGCCTGCACAACCTGTACCACTCCAAATCCCGGAAATGCCCGGATGCCCTGGAGCGAACCATCGGTAACGGCCCGCACGAACATGAGCAGGAGAGCAGGCGCCGCAGCCCAGATCGGCCACGGATTGGGTAACCGCAAAAGGCGCATCAGAACGGGACTGGCAACCATCATCAGGGCTGTTGCGGCCAAGCCCCACTGCCACGCCCAACTCCAGGCGCGCCAAACGAACGCGCCTACGCGATTCGCAGAATCCTCCTGGTTGCTCAACTCGGCAGTATAAAAGGCCGCAACATTTCGGATCGCGATCGCCAGGTAAGTCAGCACCTGGAGAATGGCCGAGATTGAGATGAATATTCCGTACTCGACAGGCACAAGCCAGCGGCCAGCCAGTACGTTGACGGCGTAATCAAAGCCGCCCGCCAGAATCATGGCCGCCCACAATGCCACGCCCTGACGGACGTCAGCGGACCGGATTGCAGCAAGCAGTCGCTCGATCATTCCAGGTTTTCTCTACCCAGCCGTTGCAAGCACTCAAAAACCCAAACTCTTTGGAAATGCATTAGCGGAAAAGTTGTGGAAGATAAAAATCCTTGCGCAATGGGGCAAGCCTCCGCAAAGTGCGGACAGCGGCTATTTTCGCAATGCACTAGGTACCGAGCTTTTTCTCGTAGCTCATGACCGGCCGATAGACGCAGCCGCACCGGCGGCCCTTTGGGCATTCGGCCAGGGGCAACAGGGGGGCTTCGTCAGGATGGTACACCTTGTCAATGGGCTGCCGGCGCGCCGCATCGCAGCAGTCAGCCTCCGGCTCGATCACCACACCAACAATCGAACCCTTCGCTTTCACCCCCAGGCGATAGGCCGCTAATGCCTTGGTCGCGTAGTCAGGGGCTTTCTCTACTCTATGCTGAAGGCTGCTTAGCCATTCGAAAGCCATGCGTCCTCGTGGTAACAGGTGACGAGCCCCCCGTGACGAACCGGCAGCGTGCCTTCGCTCCTTCGGCCCCGCGGCTCGTCACTTGTTACTTTTCTCGGCCTTTGTCGTCACTTCTTCAGAACATTAGCTCCCACCCGGACCAGCGTGGGAATATCATGCAGCATGTTGCTATAGGAGGCGTTCGCCAACGGGCAGTGGCATTCCTTTTCGGCGATGCTGCGCCGCGCGTCCTTGATCTTCTCACCGAACCATATTGCTTTAAAGTCGTAATTGTGGTCCCGCAGGTTACCCAGATTATCGGCGCGAACGCAGCAAGGCCATATTGTGCCGTCTGCGTAGATGTGAGCGCTCACCCAGCCCGCATAACAGGGGATCACTTGGTCCTTCTCGTCTAGGATCCGCTTCACGAGCTTATAGTACTCCACCCGGAAGGCTTCGGTAATGCGCGCCATGCGCGCGAAGCGCTTGCCCTCTAAGTACCCGATCAACCGATCGATCGCCCTGGCATAATCCCCGGCTTCCGGCGTAATCGGCAAACCCACGGTGTCGAGTTCCACGCGCGGTTCCGCAATTTCGGTGATGAACTGGTCGGCGCCTGATTGGTCGGCATAGGTGATCAGTTCGTCCAGACAGTCTACGTTAAACACCGAAACCACCGAGTGAATTCCTACCGTCAGGTTGGTCAGTCGGCTCCGCAATGCCAGTAGCTGCTTTAGCCGTTCTTCGAACTTTTGAAAGTTTCCAGGAAAGCCGCGAATAACATCGTGCTTTTCACCAACCCCATCGAGCGAAAGATTGATGATCAACTGGGTTTCGGGACACCCCCGGGCAATGCGCTCTACTCGGTCGGGGATGGTGGGGAGAATCGCGTTTGTGGGAATGTTCATGACCCCCGGCCGGCAACGCTGGTATGCCAACTGCGCCAGTTCCACTACATGGGGGTACATCAGCGGTTCCCCGCCGCTGATGGTGAACCAATAAGGCGCCCGGCCCAGGGAAGCAAGGACCTTATCCCATTCCTGCAGGCTTAACTCGTTCTCACGCTTCATCCAGATGTTGCAAGTAAGGCAACGGGAATTGCACTTGGGGGAGGGCGAGAGGGTTACGTTCAGGGGAAGCATCCGCGGCCAGCCCAGCCCCCGGTAGAGCTTGAAGAGTGGAACGCGCAACAAAGCGCCAACCATGGACTTCATGGGGCCACTTTGACCGCGGTTTTGAGGTCTTTCGTGGTGGTGGCCATCTCCCAGATAGAGTGGTCACGGCGGTTCTTATAGTCGCATTTGCCGAGGAAGCGGCCATAAGCCTCCAGCACCGCGACCCCCCAACTCCAGAGGAAATGACCGGGATGCCAGTCGAGGTTGCGCAAGAAGAAACTCAGTATCTTCGTGCCGCTCATGGTGCTGACGTTGTACCCGAGCGCGTGGCGTATCTCCAGATGGCCAGCGTAAATACGGCGGCGTTGGCGCAGGAAGTCGCCCACAGTTAGCGGCCCTTTGTTGTACACGACCGCGGCCGGCACATAGCGCGCCTCATATCCCTGGCCCCGAATGAGCGGCTCGATACTGGCTTCATCCACCGACGTGCGGCGAGGTATGCGCTCGAAGATTTTGCGGAAGGCGATCATCTCTCCCGCTTTGAAGCTGCACGAGTTGATTCGGTGGTGCAGGTCCCACATCAGATATGCGGCGAAACCCATGAAGTTCGCGGGATCGTTGACGGGCACGGGGCGGCCCGTCGTGATGCCCACCGCCGAGTCAGCAAAAGGCGCGACCAGTTCCTCGATCGTATCGGGTTCGAGGAGCAAATCAGCACTGCACAGCACCACTATTTTCTCCCGCGCTTGCAGGAGAAAACGGTTGATGGCCGAGGCCTTGCCTTCGCGCTGCCGTTCCGCAATCAACTGGATCCGCGGGTCCCGATTCGCCCAATCTTGCACGATCGCTTCGGTGCGGTCATTACAACCGCTGGCCACCACCACGATTTCGGCCACGCTTACCAGCCGGCTTTGTTGTGACATCACCGCTTCGAGAAGCCGGCCGATATTGGCTTCCTCGTTGTAAGCCATGATTCCAATGGAGCACGCAAGAGACATAGGGTTACTCCGCTCCGTCAAAGCCGACATGCGAGGGAATCTTAACACACTAATGACCTTGTCCGATCAGTACTTTAGTACTGGAGATTGAGGCGCAAGACTGATATACATTTCTTCCGTTGCGGCTTGTCGCCGGGGCAGGGACGCAATCCAGAGATTTGGAGTAGCACCCTGTGGCTTGGCGTCTTGCCCGCAATGGCACAGCGCGCGCCGTTTCGGCGAATTCTCGCAGATGTAGGGACTGCATGGACCTTGAGATTGCTTCCCCCGTTCAGCCGTTTCCTGTCGGCGTAGCCGGTGGCTTGCCCGCTGAGAAGGTTCATTCGTATATCGGGCACGCCTTGCTTGCCACTGCCGTTCTGTTTGTGATCGTGCGCGCCCTCCCCATCCTGACCTTTCCGCTGGGCGGCGACCAGGGAGGCTACCTTATGATCGGACAGGGCCTCCTTCAGGGTAAGATTCTCTACCGCGATCTCGCTGACGCCAAACCGCCTGGCATTTTCATTGCGTACGCGGGAATTGCCAAGCTGTTTGGCAGCGTAATGTGGTCCGCCGCCGCGGTCGATATTCTGTTGCTACTTGTCATCTCATACGGCCTTTTCCGGTTCACCGAGCGACACTTGGGCCGAGCGGGAGCAGCAGTTGCCATAATGATCAACGCTTCGATGCACGGCAATATGCAGTATTTTTGGATTGCCCAACCCGAAACGTTTCAAGTGGCCTGTGTATTGACTGCCTACCTGCTCATGATGCGCCAGGGACGGGGGGCGAGGGTAGGCTGGGTTTTCGCGGGCCTCCTGTTCGGTTATGGCTGCTGGCTTAAATATAACGCGGTTGCATTCCTGCCATTTTTGCTCTTCCTGCCGTTCGTAGACACAGGCAGGCTGGTTGGGAGTTGGCGACGGGTTTCCTTGACGATCTCCTGGCGGGCTTGGTTCGCGAGAGCTGGTCTTTTGCTTGCGGGGCTCGCGGCGGCATCTGGCGTTGTCCTCACCTGGATTGTTTCGAGTGGAGCCTGGCCTGCTATGAAGGAAGTGCAATTCCAGTTCGTTCCGCGCTACGCGGCCATGGCTGTTCAGCGGCGCCCGCACTATTTCCTCTCGGTTTTGGACCGAACTAACCTCTATCTGGGTGTTTGGAATTTGTCGGCCCTTCTGGCGGCTATTCTTGTCGCGCGGATGCGTCAAGACTTGAAGCGATTCGTCGTTCCTTTCCTTGCGGCCCTTACCTCTTATGTCGCCGTGGCGATGCAGCTTCGATTCCACGACTACTACTTTCAAACCTGTTTCCCTTTTTTCGCGGTTATCTGGGCATACCTCGCGATCAATATCTACGAAGGATTTTCTGGTTTGGCAAAGAAGTTCAGTCAGCACGGCTGGCGGTTGGCAGCGGGATTGATTTGGATCGTGTTCGCACTGACGGTTTATTGGCCCCTGCCGCAGGAGTTTAGCAACTTGATGATCCGGTATGAAGAACTGCGTGAATGGCGAGCCGACTCGAGGAGATTCTATGCTAATTACCCGGACCAGTTGCCCTTTGAGTACCTTGGCGCCGAACTCCAAGTTGTGGACTATCTCAGGAAAAATGCCCAGCCCTGCGACGGCCTGTATGTGTGGGGCACTCGCGGCGTCATTTACTACCTGACGGGCCATATACCGCCGACCCGATTCCACGCCAATTTGGGCCTGATGTCTCCTTGGTGCCCGCATTCCTGGCGGCAAGAGTTGATGCGGGATCTGAGAGCTGCCAAACCGCGCTTTATCATCGTGGCGCGTCACGACGCGCTGCCCATAATCACATATGTAAATCTGGACTCCGAAACCTTTCTAAAAAGGTTTCCGGAGCTCGACACGTTTATCACCCAGAATTACAAGCCTGCGGGGGACTTCGAGCATTTTGTTGTTTATTGTCGGCAATAACCCGCCTCCTGCATCAAGCCTGTGAAGACGTACTACGGTACGAGGCGAGCCACCACTTCCACCGCTTGGCAATGCCTGTCGCGAGTGGGCTCAATGCAGGTCGAGGTCCCACCGTCTGCCTGCAAGAAAGGAGTGCCATGGATAGACGAGATTTTCTTCTTGGTAGTGCATGTGGTCTGGTCACTGGAGGCGGGCTCGCCAAATCTCTGGATAATCTCGGAGCCAATGCGGGGGACAAGAGCCTTCTGGAGGCTTACCCGGGGGCGCCAAAGATACTGCCGGTCAGAGAAAACAGGAAGCGACTGGCCTCCCCCGGCGGGTCATCGTAGAACAACCCGATCCATACCAGTGGCATCGCAGCCTCCGATGCCGCCGCCCCATAGCCGGCATAAGAGAACCCCCTCCGGCCGGTGATTCCCCAGTGCAGGTGCAAGAGTGCTAGGTCCATAATCATAGGCCGGCCCGCCGTCAACCAATTCAAGGCGACCTCGTACCTTACCTGACCATCAATCAGGTCAATCCGTCCCGGGTTAGCAAGCACGTAAACCGCCAGGACCACGAGAAACACGCCGGCCGCCACCCCGAGGCCTGAGGGGCGGCAGGCTTTCCCGGTGGGGGCATGATCATCGTCTGGGTTCATGGTAACCATGCGGTGCGGGGATCGAGGATGTAAATCAGCAGGCACCCTGCCAATGTCGCGAGCGACAGAACCATTCCGGGTTTCAGGCCCCGCTGCCGGTAATAGAATCGAAGGGTGTGGGTTCCGGCGCTGGCGTAAACGGCTCGAAAAAGCTGATTGGCGCGAATAACCGCAGCGGGATGGCCGTCGAGTTCGGCATGCCAATTCGGTTCATAGCGTTCCAGCAAGACAATATAGCCGGGGCGGGAGAGCCGCGCGCGGAGGTCGACGGAGTTCGGGTCGCGATGCACGATCTCAGCCTGCCCGGCGATATCCTGGCCCCCGACGCTGGGTGTCGAACCCGGCGCTACAGCCAGGATCACCGCATTCGAAGCATCGAATTCTTGCGAACCAAGGAGCTGCAAGGTTTCTTCGGAGCCGCTCAAGAACTTTGAATTTCCCGCGACATAAGTTCTAGGTACAAAACAGAGGTTCTCGTAAAGGTGAAGGGGAGTTAGGGATCCATTAAAGACGTCGCCGATTTTCCGCGTGGCGGGGGAGTTCGCAGTCCCGCTTTCAAGGAGATATTTCACATTGGTCCGGCCGAGCAGGCAACTTCTCGCGGGGTTAGATTTATTGAGGTTCAGGTAAAACTCCATATCGCGCAGAAAGGGGGGAAGTTGGCGCTCGATGTCCCCACTGAGGCCCGCTTCCACCCGGTCCAGCATGACCCCGGTGGTCAGCTCCAGCCGGGACAGGAAAGCCCCCCGGGCAACCGGGTCCTGTAGATCGCGACCCTCGGGTATGGTATCGAAATTTACGAAGTTCTGCTCGCCCTTGGCAGCCGCAGCCGAAGTGTTGGGCAGAACATGTAAAGACATAAAGCGATAGCTGCCCGGTGCGTCCTTGAATTCGGCAAGCACGGGAGGGCGGAACTGGTAGAAGCTTTTATCGACGGTCGGATTCGCGGCCGAGTTCACCATAACCAGTTCACAGACGGCCAGGATCGCGAATGCCACCATTCCCCATGGAGCCCACTTCTTTCCATTCTCCAGAGCGAGGAGCAAGGCCCATGCTCCGGCACAGAAGCCTGCCAATCCGGGAAAGTGCAGCCGGAGGGCGCCCACTAGAAAGCTTGGAACCTCCGGGATTCTGGAAGCCGGATTGCCAAAGTGGTCGAGCACCCATCGGGTGGCGAAGGCGATGAGGCCGGGGGTGAGCCAGGCGAGCACTGCTGTTGTGGCCACGCACGCCAAGGTGACTTGGATGGGCAATAGTAGGCGCGCGCGCGGGGCTTTCCAGGGAAGATTCGCGCCGCGCAGCCGATCGAATCCCCAACCCGCCAGGATTGCTACGAGGAAGGCAAAGTGGACAAGGAGCTTGACCGGGAAGCGCACGAATGCAACGGGGGGCAAAAGCAGGTAAGCGAGAGCATAGACCGGCGTGTACTGGCCGAACGAGAGGACCAGGAAGGCTATGGCTGTCCCCGCCACGAAATTACGCTGGCGTTCCTTTCCTACCGCCCAACCCGCCAACGCGAAAAAGAAGGGCACGAATCCCAAAAACTCGGATGGAAGGTAAAGTCCGTTCCGATTCTGATCCGCCATCAACCATGCCCAGCCGGGGGCACTGGCAAAGACGGTCCCGGCAAAATCCGGAATGAGCATGTCCAACAGGGAAAATGGATTGGCTGACCAGTCTACCGCCAACATAAAGGCAAAACCCATCCCTCGCCGGGAATGGCTGAGCAAATCCACGGCGGGAAGAAACTGGATGGAACAGAGGAGCAAGGTCAGCGCTCCCACCCCGCCGAACGCTGCTACCAGTCTGAAGTTCAGAGGGGAGCGGAAATTGCGGCGTGAGCCCCGTGTATAAAAAGCGTAGGCGAGGGTCATGCCGAAGGTGGCAAGGAAAGTCAGAGGTTCGCCTGCCAGCCATTGCAGCGAGAAAACCCCGGCGAGCAGCAGCCAGGGGCGCGCCCGCCCGCTGGTAAGGGCGTGGTGTGTGGCCAGTAGCGCCCAGGGAATCCAGGCCGCGCAGGCGACTTCGTTGTAGAAATTACCCAGCGAAAGCATCGGCCCGCTCAGCATGAATACCAAGCCCGCGAACAGCGCGGCAGGGCGGCTCTGCCGCCAGGTACGTGCCAGCAGATAGGTCCCGACCCCGGCCAACGCGAAGTGGGTCAGGAAATGCAACGTGTAGGCCGCATCGGCCGGCAGCAATATGATAAGCAGCGTGAAGGGGTAGAAGAAAAGCAGGTTGGGATTGGCAAGCAGCGGCTGGCCATAATTTAAATAAGGGTTCCAGTAGGGCAGGTATCCTTGCCGGCACAGGTCGTGAATAAATCGCGCACAGGGATAAGTGTAATTGTAAACGTCCCGGTAGAAGAACAATGCCGGGGTGAAAATGACCTTCCAAAACATGCCTGCCAGGGCCACCACGAGCATGAGGATGGCGCACAGGTCGCTGCGAGTCAGGGAGTTGTGCTTCTCAGCCGCGTCGAAGGTGTTCAGGGCATTGCCGGAGGGTATGGTTGTCATGCCCATAATGAAGGAGGGAATCTAGCACAAGCCTCGTCAGGCTTGCAACCTTACCCGGGAGTTAATTCCAAGTGACCATGCGAAGTTTACCCATCGGAAAAGCTCATTCCTGGCTCGTTCCTTATGGCCTGAGTTTGATCAACTTCAGAATCGCGGGCGTCGGGTCCTGAGGGTTATCCAGGCGGAGCAGGCTGTCGGTCCTCATTCGGATTACTTCCATCCATTCGGGATGGGTGAGGATGTAGAACTGTTCCTTCCGGATGGCATCGAAGACCGTGTCGGCCACCTGGGCAGGAGGCATTGCCGCTTCGAGCGCCGCTTTGAAGGCGTTCAGTCCGGCCTGCATCTCCGGAGTCATCTCCACGGGTTCGTTCTTTAAAGCCTCGGGTCGGTTACGCTCGGCATTCATGATGTTGGTGCGAACCAGGCCCGGGCAGAGAACCGAGACCTTGACCAGAGCGCTGCATCGTTGGAGAGACAGGTAGAGTCCTTCGGAGAGTGCTACCACGGCGTGTTTGGTCGTCGCGTAAGGAGACAGGCCGCCCCCCACAACCAGCCCCGCGGTAGAGGCGGTATTGACGATGTGGCAATTCACGTTCTGGGCCAGCATCAGAGGAGTGAACACCTTGACGCCGTGGATCACCCCCCACAGGTTGACCCCGATTACCCACTCCCAATCGTTCCATGTGGCCTCCCACGGGGACCCTCCGGCGCCGATGCCGGCGTTGTTGAAAAGAAGGTGAACCTGGCCGAAGGCATCGAGCGTCCGGCGGGCCAATTGCTCCACGTCGGCGCGTTTTGAGACGTCCGTTCTCACGCTCAGCACGGTCCCGCCCAGAGCTTTAAGTTCGGATTCTGTCTTGGCGAGCTCCGCGTCACTGACATCCGCGAGCACGGTTTTGATGCCTTCCTTGACGCAGCGCTCGGCAATCCCCCGCCCAATGCCGCTCGCCGCGCCGGTTATCACTGCGACTTTGCCTCTGAACTCTTTCATGGTTTCCCCTCTTTCGTCATTTTCAAACGCCATAGGATAGTTGAACCGCGGTTGAAGGGAAAGCAAGGAACGGGAATCGATTTCAAGCGGTACCACTACCGAGCCGCAAGGGCATTTGACAACTAATTGCCGGGCTGGTACGCTTTCAACTGAGGTTGGGATATGAAAAACTACGTTCCCGTTCCCGAACCAAGCGACCCGATGCGTGGGCGGTCGCTCTAAGTGATCGCTTTGAGGCGCTCGTACGCTCTCTCAAAGTGCCGGTGGTAGGATTCAATAGGCAGTCCGCGGTCCCAGGCATCTCTGCACATCTTCAAGCCACTCAGAATCTCCTCTTTGTTTTTGCCATAAACAATCAATACAAATCCTTGTGTGTCCAGCTTTTCCGGTTCATAGGACGGTGACGCAAACGATTCTTTGGCATACTGCCGGGCAGCCTCCTCGTACTCTGCCTTGCCGGTGTCCGCGTAATAATAGGCAAGGCTGCTTTTGAGGGCGCTTTCCACATCCGCCAGGTCCTGTTTGTTCGCCGCAACCGCGGGAGGAATGTCCTTTGCCGTTGCCAGCTTCAGGCCGGTTTCCGCGATTTCGATCGCCCTGCCCAGCACTTGAATCGACCAGAATTTGTAAGCCAGCGTGGTGTAGTTCTTGATGGTCCGGATGTAGTTCTTCACCCCAACCGGCCGCGCCAGGATCGAGGCCGCATGCTCCAGGTCCTCCTTCGCATCCGAAAGCAGCAACCTGGCAATCTCCTTTTCTTCGGGCGGCTCGTTGGGATCGTCCGCGGTCTTCTTGACCTGCTCCCAGGTCTGGGCGAATTGCTGACCGAGGGAGGATGAAAGCGCCGTTCCCAGGCTGCCGAAACCGGCGCGAATGCCCTCGCTCACCTTGCCTGCCATGAGAGTGCTGAACTCGTGCAAACTGTGTTCGACCACCGGCACCAGGTGCTCGCCGAGGGCCTCGGCAATAAGCGCAATCATGAAGGCGCCAATTGCGACGTACAGGGCGACATGAGCCGACTCATGGAGCAGCGTTTCCTTCACCGTGGAGAATGTGGCTTCCCCCTTCTCTGCCATGGAAAGAACGATGTAGACAATGAAGGCAATGACGAAGATTGCGAGCGGTTTTCTCAAAAGCCTGGTCATGTTGCCTCCTTTGCGCCAGTTTGGGTTGGGGTCCGCTGTGTAGACATTATATACATGCCGCGATGGGAAGAGCCACAGTGTCTCGATGGAAGAGACTATAGGTTGCCCGGGCTGGACCTCGCCCTGCGCGGCAGTCTCCGGGCGGAACTACAGCCAGCGTCCAACCGAAATCCGGTAGGCGTCGTATTGTGCCCCAAAGACCTCGCGCAACTTTTCTTCTTCGACAGGAATGATGAACCAATTCAAGTAGACGAAAACCAAGGGCAGAAGAAGAACCGGCGCGACCTGTCCCAGAATCCCGGCCTCACCGAGATAGGCGATAAAAAGGCCCACATACATCGGATTCCGCGTGAAACGGTACGGCCCCCAGGTCACCAGCGTGGTTGAGGCCTGGCCCGGAACCCGGGTGGTTCCTACCCGGTGAAAGACCAACCATCCCCACGCAGCCAGCGCGGCACCGACCACAAATAAGATGATCCCCATGTCGGTGACCAGGGATGAGTGGAAAAACGAGCGGTGGCGAAAGCACACGTACTCCAGGGCCACGCCGGCGAGGTACGCCAACACGAATACCCAGGGTACCGGGACACGCATCAAAACTTGAAAGAGCTTCCCGACACGTCGAGGCGCCTGCTCGCTCATTCTTCACCCTTCTCCTGCCTGAAGCTTGTCCCTTCAGAAAAGTGTTATGGCGGCTGACGCTGCGAGAAAAATAGCAACTCGCACCATGGTGGTCACCAGCCGATAGATGGAGCCGCAGTCGGGCAGCGCGGCGCGGCATTGCCCCAATCCAAAAGCATCAACACAGAGGCCACGGAGGTCACAGAGTCAAAACACCCGTGGCCGGTCCTCTCGGTGGACTCTGCATTACTATTTCGTAGTTTCTTTGTTGCATGCGAAGATTCTTTGGTCTGCAATTTTGAATCTTGAATTTTGGACGCGGCCGTCAGGCCGCGCTGTGCCCTCTGTGGTGAATCCTTTTTTCGCCCGACCCGCCACCGATTCCTGTCCACCCGAGGAATAAGAATACCTCACGATTTGAAATAGAGCACCACCAGCGTCACCAGCGCTGACCCTGGGGCCAGCAGGGGTTGTAGGGCCGAACAGCGTTCGGCCCGGCCCAGCGCCGCGGGGCCCGAAATCCGGAAATCCGGGACCGTCTCAAGTTGATCGAGCGGTCGTGACCACTTTAATCATCAGGATTTCAGAAGGCCGTTTCCGCGCTCTGAAAGAACTTTCGAGTTCTCTCCCTTCTCCCCTCGCCCGTGGGGAGAGGGGAGAAGGGGAGGGATGAGAGGGTGAGGGGCCGTGCCTGAAATTGAACGGGGATCCATCCGGGTAGATCACCCAAGTGAGCCGGGGCGGGCTGTGGGAGGCGTGCGTCCGCATAGTCCCCGGGGTCGCGCGCGAACTTCGGAAAATGGCGCCAGCCGGAAGAGCCGGGAAATGCCTGTCTGTAAGCCGTGAAA
>DATJVT010000675.1:0-6543 GCA_035501695.1 Terriglobia bacterium
TAGGGGCGTTATCGGCGACCCGAACGCTCTGACTTTCAACTATCGACTATCAACTGTCGACTGCTCTGTTCTAGCTGTCAACTGTCGACTGTTGACTGTTAACTGCAGTCTTCACCTTGCCGGCCAGTTCCGTGAACGCCAACTGGTCCTTCACGGCCATCTCCGCGAGCATCTTGCGATCTAATTCGATTCCCAGGGTTTTCAGTCCGTGAATGAACTGGCTGTATGTGAGCTCATGGGCGCGCGCCGCGGCGCTGATCCGCAGGATCCAGAGCCGGCGGAAATCGCGCTTCTTGCGCCGGCGGTCGCGGAAGGCATAACGCCCGGCCTTATCCGCGGCCTCCTTCATGGACCGGTAGAGCTTACTCTTGGTGAGGAAATAGCCTTTGGTGAGCTTGGAGAGCTTTCTCCGGTTGGCGCGGCGCACAGTACCGCGCTTGACTCGAGGCATGGGTTTCTCCTTTTTTGAAAGAATTTAGGAGCGAGAAGCTAGGAGTTAGAATGACGAAGCCGAGAGTTGTTCTCTCCTCCTGGCTTCTAGCTTCTAACTTCCGGATTCTGCCCTTGGGGCAGTGAAGGCACCCTATGGCGCCTCGCCAGAGCCTTCCTGCACCCTTGAAAAGCAGGTGTCAGGGGCGAGGTGCCAGGGGCAACCACGCCCTATACCTGACACCTGACACCTGCTATCTTCCGTACGGCAGCATGCGAAGAACTTGCGCTTCGTCGGCGGGCGACAGTTCCACTGCCTGGCCCAGCCGCCGTTTGCGTTTGCTGGGCTTGGACGTCAGAATATGACGCGCATAAGAATGATGCCGCATCACCTTGCCACTGCCGGTAATCTTGAACCGCTTGGCAGCTCCCTTGTGCGTCTTGAGCTTTGTTTTGACTTTCGCAACCTTAGCCAATCTTTCCTCCCACGTAATGCCGTTGAATAACGGGCGCGGCAGCCGGCACGGGATTTCCACCCGTGTTTTACCACGGCCCAAGTGGCTTTGCCACGGCCCTGAAACTGAGAGATTACCCTCCCGAGGGTCCTTGCGGATCGGCGGCCTTGGCGGTTACCGCGATGGGCGCATTGGGCTTTGCGATGGGACCGCTGGGCTTGACAGGGGGCGCGCTGGGCGTGGTGGCCGGAGCCGAAGCCGGGCGCGGCGACGGGCTGCCGCCTTTTCCCGCCGCTTTCTTGGGCGCCAGGATAGTGGTCAGATTGGGGCCCTCCAGTCGCGGCCGGGCTTCCACCTGCGCAGCTTCTCCCACCTCCTGAATCAAGCGATCGATCATGTTAAATCCCAGGTCCCGATGCGCCATCTCCCGCCCGCGGAACATGATGGTAACCTTCACCTTGGCCCCCTCCTGCAAGAAATCGATGACCTTGTTGCGCTTGGTCTCGAAATCGTGGACCGAGGTGCGGGGGCGCATCTTCACTTCCTTCAGCCCAATCGACTTCTGGTTCTTGCGCGCCTCGTGTTGCCGCTTGCTCAATTGATAGAGGTATTTTCCATAATTGATGATGCGGCAAACCGGGGGATTGGCGGTGGGGGCGACTTCCACCAGATCTAAGCCTTGCGACCTTGCGGTTCTCAGGGCCTCGTAAGGGGGCATGATGCCCAGTTGTCCCCCTTCTTCAGTAATCACCCTGATTTCCTTGGCGCGAATTCTCTCATTCACTCGGACGAATCGGTCGGCGATATATGTTTCCTCCCAGCCCGTAACGGGCTACCTGACTCAGAGATAGCTTACCATTTCACAGCGCGGGTGTCGATAAGCTCGCGGGCCGAGGCCACAAACTCTGCCAGCGGACGCGAGCCCGCGTCGCCCGTATCCCGGCGGCGTACCGAGACGCTGCGGCTCTGCGCTTCGCGATCGCCCACCACCAGCATAAAGGGGACCTTTTGCAGTTGGGAATCGCGAATCCGCGCATTCAGCTTCTCATTGCGATCGTCCATTTGGGCGCGGATCCTGGCGCGCTTCAATTCTTCCAGGACTTCCCGGGCGTAGGGGGCGTGCTTGTCGCTGATGGGCAGCACCACCGCCTGCACCGGCGCCAGCCACATGGGAAATGCGCCCGCATAGTGCTCGATGAGCACTCCGAAGAACCTTTCCACGGACCCCAGGAGCGCCCGGTGCACCATCACCGGCGTGTGCAGGTGCCCGTCCGGTCCGACGTAATCCAATCCGAAGCGTCCCGGAAGGTTGAAATCAAACTGCACGGTGGTGAGCTGCCAGGGCCGCCCGATGGCATCCACCAGCTTGACGTCGATCTTGGGACCGTAGAAGACTGCTTCGCCCGGCATGTACTTGTACGGGATATCCATGCGCTTCAGGGTGTTCATCAGCGCGCCTTCCGCCAGGTTCCATTCTTCCACCGTGCCCGCGTAATGCGCGGGATTGGAGGGATCCCGGGCGGAAAGCTCCACCTGGTACTGGTCGAAGCCGAAAGTCTTGAGCACCAGGTGCGCAAATTCGACGCACGCCTGAACCTCGGCCTCCAGTTGATCGGGCATGCAGAAGATATGCGCGTCGTCCTGCGTGAACCCGCGCACGCGCAGCAGTCCGTGCGTCACGCCCGAGCGTTCGTAGCGGTACACCGTGCCCAGTTCGGCCAGGCGCATGGGCAGCTCGCGATAACTGCGGGCGCGGGACTTGTAGATCAGAATATGCCCGGGACAGTTCATGGGCTTGAGTTGGTACTTGTCGTTTTCGACCTCCATCGGCCCGAACATGTTCTCGCGATAGAAGTTGGTGTGGCCGCTGGTTTCCCACAAATGCAGCCGCATGGCGTGGGGAGTGAATACCAGGTCGTAACCGCGCGCCGTCAACTCGTCGCGCAGCCAATCCTCAATTTCCCGGCGAATCGCGCCCCCCTTGGGATGCCAGAAAGCCAGGCCCGGCCCCGCGTCGTCCTGAATGCTGAAGAGGTCCAGGTCCTTCCCCAGGCGGCGATGGTCGCGCTTCTTGGCCTCCTCCACTTGGTGGAGGTAGGCATCCAGGTCTTTCTGGGTGAAGAAGGCGGTCCCGTAAATGCGCTGCATGGGGTGCGACTTCTCGTCGCCCTTCCAGTGCGCCCCCGCCACGCTCAGCAGCTTGAAGGCCTTGATCCTCCCCATGGAGGGAATGTGCGGCCCCCGGCAGAAGTCCAGGAACTTGCCGGTGCGGTAGGCGGAGAAAACCGGGTCGGCCTTTTCTTCGATCAACTGGCATTTCAGGAATTCGCCCATCTGCTCGAAGGTCTTCAGCCCCTCTTCCTTGGGAAAATACACGCGCTCGTTGGGCACGTTGGCGGCCACGAATTCCCGCATCTTCTCCTCGATCTTCTTCAGGTCATCTTCCGTGAAGGGCCTTTCGCGGTAGAAGTCGTAATAGAAGCCCGTCTCGGTGGGTGGGCCGATGCCGGGATGCGCGTCGGGGAAAAGCTCCGTAACGGCCGCGGCCAGCAGATGCGCCGAAGTGTGCCGGAAGACTTCCAGCCCTTCGGCAGAAGATGGCATGATGAATTGCAAGGGGCCGTCCGCTTCCAATTGGGTGGACAGGTCCACCAGTTGGTCGCCGAACTTCGCCGCCAGGGCATCGGAGGCGAGGCGTGGACCGATGGACTTCGCGATGTCAAGCGCGGTCGTCCCCGCGGGGAACTCGCGGGTTGCCCCATCAGGAAATGTTATATGAATACTGGCCATTAGCTGGGTGACTTTCTGGCTGCAAGATGCAGTCGTTAACTATAGCAATAACGCGGCAGGTTGGTCAAACGTCGGAAAGGGAGCGTGGCACGGGCATCCTGCCCGTGAAGGAGATACAGCCTGCAAGGCCGTGCGTGCCACAAGACCGCTGAAAGGCTCCTAGCCCAACTTTCGGGTCGTGGGGCCACCGTGGGCGGTCAGAGGTCCAGAACCACGCCGAAGTGCTCGCGCAGCGCCGCCAGCCTTTCCGCCTCGGACGCAAGCTTCTGCTCTTCCTTTCTGCCGCCCGCGGTGACAATCAAGCGCATGCCGGACAGGGATATGCGGCCGTCCTCAGTGGCCAGCGAGCAGATCCGATTGCGGGTGAAATGCGAATCCGGCGAGGTCTGATGATACCGGCATCGGCCGGCAAACTCGGAGAGCTGGCGGGGTACGAGCGAGAACTCGTACTGAACCTGCCACGTGCCGTCCGGTTGACGCCGTTCCAGCCCCCAGCGCTGGCCGGAATTCATAAGCCGGAAGCTGCCTGCCGCGTCCTGCTGTTCAATCCCGGCGGCAAGACGCAACGGCTCAACAAAATTGTCCCCGAAGCCCACATCGGCCAGCCAGGCGTCTTCGAGATCGACGCCCAAGACGAGGTGGTCAAATTCCGGGCTTAGAACTCCCTGTTCGTTGGCAACCCGGGAAGAGAGCATTGTGACCTGGAAGCCCAGATTCGACAGCAGCCCGGCAAAGGCCCCGTTCAGCTCGTAGCAGAAGCCGCCGCGACGTTCCCCCACGATCTTTTGCACAAACCGCTCCGGATCGAGCACAATCTCGCGACCCAGGCCGATATCGAGATTCTCGAAAGGCACCGCCAGCATGTGCCGGCGATGGAGCGCCCGCAAGGTGCCGGCCGTGACCGCCAGCGGGCCCTCATAGCCGATGCGATCGAGATATGCTCGGATATCCATCAAGCAGTCCCCCATTTTCCAGAGGGCGATGCAGAGTTCGACACCTCAGTCAAAGGGTCAAGCGTCCAGGCCTGAGCGCGGAATTGATTCCGCCACAGACCTGGCATGATGATGCTCCGGCGCAAAAAAAGATGCGCCCCTGAGGACACAGAGGGTAACCACCCCAAGGCGGCAGCTACGCGGCCGCAGTCCAAAGGGTCGGCGGCGCGAACGGCGTGCGGAGGCGTTTTCCCTGGCCTAGACACTTTGTCACAAAAACCCTGAAATCTGCGATTTATCAAAATATTTTTTCCTACCGGTAGGAAATTGGTCAATTATTTCACTTGACACTCTCTAGCCCAGTGTGCTAGAAAATATTTGTATGATCGCGGTACGCTACCCCGTTCCTCCCCCGACACCCTGGATGCTCCCTCTGCGGCCCTTCGCCAGCCGGCGCTACGGCGTACCACCCTATACCCGCATAAAGGAGAATTATCCATGAGCCTGATGCAGCGAGATCCCAGCCCGGAGCAGTCGGCCGCCAGCCGCGCCAATAGCCTGCTTTCCACCGGGCCCCGCAGCGAACGCGGTAAAGCCGTGGTGAGCCGCAATCTCAACAAACCACGACCCTTTTCCGAGATTGCAGCGCGGAGCATGGCGGCACTGGGCGAGACCCCCCAGGACTTCGACGCGACGCGCCAGGCCCTGGCGGAGGCCATGGCGCCGCGCGACGCCTGGGAGACGGCCTGGGTGCAGGACATGGCCATCCTGCGCTGGCGCTTGCAGCACCTGCAACGCGCCGAGGCGGGTGCGGTGGCCGTGCGCAGGCGCCGCTGGGAGGTCCAGCGCCGGCGCGCCGCCTTCCCTCCCACCGGGACAGACAGTCTTGCCGCCAAGAGCCTGGTCGGCATGGTGGGTTTCACCGGCATCCCTGATTCCGCCATAAAATTCCGCCAGGTGATCGTGTATCTCAAGCAACTCTGTGACGTCGTGCGGGCGGAAATGTTTGAGGGCGACTCCGACCAGTACTTTGCGATCCTCTATGGAGAGTCTCTGGGACTCCAAGGCATGCTGCTCAAGGCCCATTTCCAGAAAGTGGCGAAGAACTACCGCGAGAAGGGGGATAAGGCCACCCGTGAGGCCCGCATCGCGCTGCTGGCCGACCTGAACCAGGAACTCGCGAACTACGAGCAACTGCAAGCCCTCTATGCGGCCGAGCACCTGGAGGCGGACCCGGTGCAAGAGGATGCCGAGATGCTCCTGCCCACCCGGGAACTGGATGATATCATCCGCTACGAAACTCACCTGGAGGATCTGATCGAACGTAAGCTGCGCCAGTTTTACGCCCGCCGCCGGGAGTCCGAGCTGCACCCGGCAGAAGCCACCTCCCCGGAGGTGGAGCCAGCGGTAGCGGGTGAACTTGCCGACCCCGGCCCACCCGTGGCCCCTCAAGGTGGCGGCGGTTCAAACGGGGGAAACGCATGACCTCAAGCGCCGGAATGGGGCGGAATTTCGTGGCGACATCCTGTCCGTCCACCCAGCAAACTCCCAAAGCTGAGAACATATTGAAAACAAAGGGCCGGGAACGGCAATTTTGCCTTTGCCAAAGCTGAGAACATACTGAAAACATGACCGGTTAAGAGAATCTATGGAAAAGTGGAATCATGGCGACAAATTGTTCAGTCTGAACCGCCTTTTTTGAACGGTCGAATTCGTCGTACTGGGCCAAGATGAGATCCTAATCTCCTTTCCCGACACACCGGGAGGAGCTGTCAGCAAAGGAAGTTTCTTTAAAGCGGGATGTTTATTGCGGGAGAAGTTTTACAAACTATATTATCTAATGCTAAATTATCCAGTAAATCTAAGGCTCGGCTTGATGCGATCGCTGCGGTTTTCGACACCTGCTGTGCCACGCCGCGGAAATCGACAATCGTCAA
>DATJVT010000676.1:0-12296 GCA_035501695.1 Terriglobia bacterium
TTCCAATTAGGATCACGTGGGCTCGAACCGGCGCGCAGCCCTTTGGAGTGCGGTAGAAGCAGTTACCGCTTTCTTCCGTCGCCTTATACTCGCCCGTATAGACTGACGGGAGAAGGCGGGAGCTGCTGCTCCCGCACTCCAAAAGGGTTTACCTTCGCCGCAGCTACCTTACGCCCACCATCAGGCTGGAAGGTCCCGGCAGCCGGATTTCGCGCACCTCGCCGAATCCCGCCCGGCGCAGCCAGTCACCATATTCTTCGTAGCTGTAAGTGCTGCCCGCCGGGGTGCCCACCAGCATATTCAGGGCAAACAGGGCGGCCTGTTTGGGCGAAGTCTTGTCCGGCTCCAGGATGAAGTCCTGCATCACCAGCCGGCCTTGGGGTTCAAGCGCCGCATGGCAGCGGCGAAAGAGGTCCTGGTTCTCCTCCGGGCTCAGCATGTGGCAGATGGCGGAGACCAGGACCATCGTAAAGCCCTGGCCGAAGGAATCGCGCCGCAGGTCGCCGGCACGCGTTTCGATGCGTGCCTCCAACCCTGCCGCATGGATATGCCGCTGCGCGATGGGGAGCACGGCGGGCAAGTCGAGGACGGTCGAGTGCAGGTTATCACCCGCTTTGGCAAAGGCGATGGAATAGGCTGCCGAACCGCCGCCCACATCCAGCAGTCGCTCATTTGCCGCCGGGCCGACCGCCTGCACCACCAGGGGCGCGCGTTCGGTGGCATTGCGATGCATGGCGGCGATGAAGGCTTCGGTCCAGTCCTCGCCGCGGGCGCCCATGTCCTGATGGCTCACGGCCGTGCCGGTGCGAACACAGTCCGTCAGATTCGACCAGCGGTGCCAGATGTTGGCGGTGTGAATCAGCCCGGGACGGGCATTGTCGGGTGAGCCTGTCATGAAGAAGCGCGCCGTAACCGGCGTGTTGCGAAAGACCCCTTGGTCCTTCGCCAACATTCCCATGGCAACCAGTGCGTTCAACAGCATCTCCGTGGCGCGCGGGTGGGTGGAAATCTTTTGCGATGCCTCCGCCGCCGTGGCGCCCCCATCGACCACCGTGAACAGATCGAGTTCCAGGGCCGTCAGCAGCGCCCGGCTCTCCATGTAGCCACGCAAGGTCTGGTTCAAATCGTCGGGAAGGATTCCGGCAGCGTCCCTGGCCCGTTGCGCCGCCATGAACTTGGCGCGATTGGAGTGGATCTCAGACCGCAGCGCCGCCTCGTCCCGATTCAGCAGCCGCTCCAGGGGCCGGCCCTTTATGAAGTGCGATTCCACCAGTTCCGGGACGTCCTCAGCCTTCACCCCCGAGTACCAGATGCCTTCCGGATAGACCACCAGGTTGGGGCCGCGCTCGCAGACTCCCAGCGAGCCGCAAGTGGTAATCTGGACGGCGTCCAGCAAGCCGCGCGCCGCCACTTCCTTGCGCAGAGCCTCGATGGTCGCGAGCGACCCGCGCCCCGGGCAGCAGGGAAGTCCCTCCGGCTTCTTCTGGTCGCAAATGAAAACGTGATAATGGAATGGTTGCATGATGCCTCCGGGATATTTGGGTGGGGCGCAAGACGAAAATCCCCCCTTCAACCCGCCAAGGAGTATATCGCCGTTGGGGTTGAAAGGAGTGACATCAATGGTATTCCTCCGCTTGGCAGTCCTGGCGGCCACCGGGCGCCTCGCCAGCCCTTTGGAGTGCAGGAGCAGCAGCTCCCGCCTTTTCCCGTCAGTTGATACGGCCTGGTATGAAGCGACGGAGGAGGGCGAGAGCACCGGCTCCTGCTTCTGGATTCTCCAAATTTGCGATGCGGGTGCCTCAATTTAGGGCAGAACCACTGGGCCTGTCATCCTGAGTCCCGTTCTTCAGGACGAAGGACCTCGGCGTTTCGCTTGCGCTCACGTTCCCGGATACTACCGAGGTCCTTCGCCCCGATGTAGCGCGTCGGGACTCAGGATGACAGTGGATGACTTCGTTGTGGCAGTTCCCGACCCACGGGAATTCGAGGGTCGGTGACCGCTCCTACGAGGTTGCCCTGCGCTCGGGAGAACTGCGCAAGCACGGCATAAAAGTCAAAATCCAGGAACAACCCTTCCAGGTTTTGACGATGCTGCTGGAGCATCCCGGTCAAATTGTCACACGCGAGGAGTTGCACAAGAAGCTCTGGCCCGCCGACACGTTTGTGGATTTTGAGCACGGCCTGAACGCCGCCATCAACAAGCTGCGTGAAGCCGTTGGCGAATCGGCGGATAACCCGAGGTTTGTGGAGACGCTGCCGCGCCGGGGGTATCGGTTCATTGCGCCCGTGGAGGGCCCGGTGACGCCGGTGGGGACACTCTCAGTTGTAGCGGCGGTCTCCGACCGCCGACCGCCGGCGGGGACACCGACGCCACAGACGGCGATGGGGACATCGCCGCTACAATCCGCAGCGGAAATTCCGCCGCCAAAAACCGTAGGGGCGGGCCTTGTGCCCGCCCAAGGGTACCCACAAGGGGCACCCCTACGATCGTGGCGCTTGGCGCTTGCCCTCGGCATCGCCGGGGCCGCCCTGATTGTCGGCGCGGTCGTCGGGTATCGCTACTTCCGCAAACCACACGCCCTGCCGATGCACGTTATTCCGTTCGCGACCTTTCGGGGCGCAGGGCCGACCCGCGATTTTCTCCTGATGGCAATCAGCTTGTCTTTTCCTGGAATGGAGAAAAGGAAGACAACTGGGATATTTACATCAAGCAGATCGGCGAGGAGAAACCCCTCCGGCTCACCAGCGATCCGCGCCTCGACCGCTTCCAGCAGCCAATGACGGGACAATCCGCAATGCTCGAAAGTTGCCTTGACCCGGCTCGCGCCAAGTGTTTCCACGCGTGCTTCGGCCCCGCGCACGCGGGTTGACCCCGGCCGCGCGGAAAGGGTAGACTGGCGAGTATGGTAATTTTACGAGCGAGGACGCAACCACTTTGAAAAAACATATCTTATCGGCCCTGATGGTTCTTGCCCTGCCGGGTTTTTCCGTCCAACCGTTACTCGGTGTCAGCAAGGAAACGCTCCAGATGATGCAGCAGCTCGATGCTTTGCAGCAGGCGGTGCAGAACCTGCAAAAGACCGTGGACACGCAAGGCGCGGTGCTGAAAACCCTGGTGGAACAGGCCAGCGACAACGTGAACAGCATGAAGTCGGTGGTCAACGACTTGCGCGGCACGCAGCAGCAGAACCTGGCGACGTCCAGCGCGCGGCTGGATAGCGTGACCACCCAGATGCAGGCGCTGAGCGAGAGCCTGGATGAGGCCAAAGCGCGGATTTCCAAGCTGGGCGAGCAGATGACCCAGATCCAGAACATCCTGACCACCCTGCCGGCGGGATCCAATCCCAACCCGGGAGGCCCTGCCGCTGGCCCCGGCGGGCCGGGCTCTCCGGGCTCGCCGCCCGTGCCCGACGCCGATTCGCTCTATTCCCAGGGCCTGAGCTATTACAACGGCGGGCAATGGGACCTGTCAACACAGTCCTTTACGGATTATCTCAAGTATTACAAGGACACGGATCGAGCCTCCAACGCCCAGTTCTATATCGGGGAGTGCTACTACAGCCAGGGGGACTTCAAGCACGCCGTGGAAGCCTACGACTTGTGCATTGAGAAATACCCCACCGGGAACAAGGCGGCCGCCGCGCAGTTGAAAAAGGGATACTCCTTGCTGGCGCTACAGGAGAAGACGGCGGGGATCCGGGAATTGCGCTCCGTGATCCAGCGTTTCCCCGATGCGCCGGAAGCCGAGTACGCCCGGCAACGGCTCAAGAAGCTGGGCATCGCGGTGCCGCCTCCAGCCCCCGCACATCATAAAGCATCTTAAACCTGCCGGCGTACCGGGGCCGTCACGGCTCCGCGGGCACGTTCGGGCACCTAAGGAAGAGGAGGGAAGTATGGCCGGATCTGTTAATAAAGTCATCTTGATTGGTCGTTTGGGCAGAGACCCAGAGTTGAAGTATACCCCCAGCGGCGCTCCCGTGGCCAAGTTCAGTCTGGCCACCGATGAGTCCTTCAAGGACCGCACGGGTGAGCAGCAGAAGCACACGGAATGGCACAACATCGTGGCGTGGAATAAGCTGGCGGAAATCTGCGGTGAGTACCTCACCAAAGGCAAGCAGGTTTATATCGAGGGTTCGATCCGCAGCCGGCAGTGGCAGGACCAGTCCGGCAACAAACGGACCTCTTACGAAATCATTGCCAACCAGATGCAGATGCTGGGAACGAAAGCCGATTCGGAACGAGCGCCGGGAGCGAGCATGGAGCGTGCGGCGCCCGAGCGTCCCGCTCCAGTTCCGGCTTCGCCTCCACCTGCCGCGGAGCCGGTTTCACAAGCCGAACCCGAGATCAGCGACGAGGATATTCCCTTTTAATCCGTCGCTCGAAGGGAAGGGCGGGTTCGCGGTAGCCGCACGATTTAGCCCCAGCCCCCTGCCACTCGGAAGGGGATTCTGTTCTCCGATGAGTCTTGCCAACCGGATGTATCCATCCGGACAGTAAGCGCTTGTTGAGCGGATTCTATCGAAGTCAGCTGCGCCAGACTTTTGCCCTGGCGGCTACTGCGGCGGGGGCTCACGCCGCTTGCGCCGCTCATCGATACTCCTGACGAACTCATCGAACTTCTTCTGCTGGTCCGGATCCAGGATCTGCCGGATGCGCCCCCGGGTTTCCAGGTGAATCGCCTGGAACTGAGGGTCCACCTGTTTCTGCAGATCCCGGGTCTTTTGCGTGAATTCATCAAATATTTGCCCGACCTGCTGGGCCTGGGCATCCGAGAGATTCAGCACCTTCTTGAGGTGCTCGACGGCGTGAACTTTGTTGAACCCGTGAGGGTGCTGGAGCCGGCCGTTGTACCACAAGAAATAGTAAACACCGGCGCCACCCAGAACGGCCCCGAGGATGATTGTCACCGCGAAATAGAGATAAACCCGGCGGGTCATTTCACCTCGTTCGGAACCGCCGGCACTCGTGAATTCACGGGCGCCGGTTCGGGAGATTCCTGCAGGCCGCTTTCTCCCATCGGATCAGAATAAGCCAGTGACGCTTCCTGGGGGGAGATCTGAATGTCGGCGACGGTCAACCCTCGTACCGGCCCCGTGGACGGCACGGCCAGAGCAAGCAGGGCCAGGAAGGTCAACACCAGCGTGGCGTACACGAAGCGCCGTCCCACCCGCTCGAAGAAGTCCGTCACGACGGGACTCTTGCTCAGATCGTCGAGCTGGCGAACCAATCGGTCGGCGAATCCCAACGATGGCTCTACCGCCGCTTCGCGCTGCCACAAGCGGAACCCCGCGCGCACCAGTCGCAGGTCGCGCAGGTATCTCGCGCAATTGGCGCACTCGGTGAGGTGGTGGCGAAACTCAGCCGGGACCTCGCCGTCCCAGAATTCGTCCAACCGATTCCGCACATCGTTACATCGCATGGCCTTTGTTTTCCTCCCGCCACCGCCGCAAATCTTCCAACATCCGTTTTCGCGCGCGGTGCAACCGCACTTTCACGGTGGTCGGCTTCAGGTGGAGGACCTCCGCGATTTCCTCCACAGAATAATCCTGCAATTCCTTCAATACCAGAATATTCCTATCGTCTTCGGGGGCGCGGTCGAGGAGCTTACTTACCAGATCCTTCAGAACGATCTGCTCCTCGTGATCGAGTCCGCCTTCCGGCTTGCTCTCCGCATTCGTCTCCAGCTCCTGCTGGCTGTTTTCCCCCATCTGCCAATAGAAACTCACGCGCGAGGCGCGTTCGTGCCGCAGATAATCGTAACAGTGATTGGTCGCAATGCGGCTAAGCCAGGTGGCAAAGGAAGATTGGAAGTTGTAACTGCGAATGGCCCGAAACGCCTTGATAAAGATCTCCTGAGCCAGATCCTCCACTTCATCGCGCCGTCGCACCAGGTGATAAACCAACGAGAACACGCGCTGCTGATGCTTTTGCACCAAGGGCCCAAAGGCCTCAGATTCCCCCTGCTGGGCGCGCTTGATGCACTGGATTTCTTCGGCAACCTGCGCCTCGGATTTTTCCATCGGCCTTCCATCTTCAGCCACCCTCATTGTCTCCGACGAGGGTGGAGCTTGAGTGGTTACAGCAACAATTAAGGCAAATTTATAATCAAAATCTAATCGAAATTTTAGTTGACCACTTAATTACTTTGTGCAAGAATTGGCCCATGATCATAGGAACAAGACTTAAGAAGCTTAGAGAGGAACGAAACCTTTCGCAAGGTGATATCGAAAAGCGTACCGGCTTGCTTCGCTGTTATATTTCGCGGGTTGAGAACGGGCATACTGTTCCGTCGCTAGAGACCCTCGAGCGGCTGGCGGCGGCGCTTGAACTTCCCCTTTACCATATGTTTTATGAAGGGGACGAGCCACCCCCGCTGCCGAACTTGAGCAAGCGCCAGACCACGGAAGAGCTGGTCCTCGACGCCGAGCAGGAGAAGGAGTTGCGCTTCTACGAGAAGGTGAAGCGGCTCCTTGGGCGGATCGACGAGAAGGATCGCCAGCTCCTGCTGTACATGGCCCAGAAGCTGGCAAGCCGGTAGGCTCTCGCATTTCACTGCGTCGGGGTGGTGTCTCTGGCCGCGTCACAGGGCCAAAGCGTCCTATTATTCCCATTCGATCGTACCCGGTGGTTTCGAGGTAATGTCGAATACCACGCGATTGATGCCCTTTACCTCGTTGACAATGCGGGTCGCCATACGTTGGAGTATGGGAGCGGGGATTTGGGCCCAGTCGGCGGTCATGCCGTCCTCGGATTCGACGGCACGAATCCCGATGGTGGAGGCGTAGGTTCTCGCGTCCCCCATCACTCCGACGCTTGAAACCGGCAGGAGCACCGCAAACGACTGCCACAGGCGGTCGTACAATCCGCATGCCCGCACCTCATGTTGGACGATGGCATCGGCCTCACGGACCATCCTGAGGCGATCAGGTGTTACTTCTCCAACGATCCGTACCGCCAGTCCAGGCCCTGGGAATGGCTGGCGGCCCACCAGGGATTCGTCCAGCCCGAGTTCCCGGCCGACTCGTCGGACTTCATCCTTGAACAATTCCCGCAGTGGTTCAATCAGCGTGAACTTCAGGTCGGGAGGTAGCCCGCCGACGTTATGGTGGCTCTTGATGGTGGCCGCCGGGCCCTTGACCGAGACGGATTCAATAACGTCCGGGTAGAGTGTTCCCTGGACGAGAAACTCAATGTCTCCCAACGCCCGCGCTTCTGCCTCAAAAACCCGGATGAACTCCTCTCCGATGATTTTCCGCTTGCGTTCCGGGTCGGTTACGCCGGTCAGGCGAGCCAGAAAGCGCTCCGAAGCATCAACGGCCTTGACCTTGAGGTGGCCTTGCTCCCGCAGTTTGCCGCTGACACGGGCGAATTCATCTTTACGAAGCAGGCCATTATCCACAAAGATGCAGGTCAAGCGGTCGCCCAAGGCCCGTCCTACCAGTGTCGCAGCCACGGCAGAGTCCACCCCTCCCGAGAGGGCGCAAAGGGCGTGCTTCTCGCCCACCTGCTCGCGGACTGACTGTACCGTGTGCTCAATGAACGACCCGGGGAACCAGTTGGGACCGATCCCGGCCACGGTTGAAACGAAACGCTCCAGAATTTCGCGGCCCATGGTCGTGTGATGAACCTCGGGGTGAAACTCCAAGGCGTACATTTGCTCGGACGGATTCTCGATCACCGAAATGGCGTTCTGCGTCCGTCCAGTGATGCTGAATCCGGGTGGAACCTCCACAACGTGGTCCCCGTGGCTGTTCCAGACTTTAAGGGGGGAGGGAAGCCCCCCCAGCAGCCGCGACGACGGCAGGATATCCAACTCGGCGAACCCGTATTCACGCCGGCCTGCCGCTTCGACCTTGCCACCCAGTTTGTAAGACATCCACTGCAAACCGTAACAAATGCCGAGCACGGGCAGATGAAGCTTCAGCACGCGTTCGTCGCATACCGGGGCGGCCGGGTCATACACCGAGGACGGCCCGCCCGAGAGAACCAGTGCCTGGGGTTTCATGCGCACTAAATCGTCATAGGGGATGGTGCAAGGCACAATGACGGCGTAAACCTGAAGCTCGCGGATGCGGCGGGCAATCAGTTGGGTGTATTGCGAGCCAAAATCGAGAACGACGATAGGTTGGGGTGTAGGCATATTTTAGTCCGGGCGACGGATGATTGCCGACGGTTTCCTCCTCATTTCGCAACGATACTCACCAGCTTCTGCGGCACGACGATGATCTTTTTCACCTGCAGTCCGGCGAGATGTTGAACCACCTTTTCTTCCGCCATCGCCTTGCCGCGTATTTCCTCCTCGCCGGCGCTGGCGGCCACAAGGATGCGGGCGCGCAGCTTGCCGTTGATCTGCACGGGATACTCGATCTCGTCTTCGGCCGCCAACTCGGCGTCAAACTCCGGCCAGGAGACTTTTAACAAGGGTCCGGCATTTCCCAAACCCGCCCAGAGTTCATCGGCGATATGGGGGGCAAAGAGCGAGAGGACGACGATCAAGAACTCCAGCGCCGTCGTATAGGCGGCGGGTCTGATCTTCCCCGCTTCGAAACCGGCGTCGAGCTCGCTGAGTTCATTGACCAGTTCCATGAGGTTGGCGATATCAGTATTGAAGTGCCAGCGTTCCTCCATGTCCTCGGTCACATGGCGAAGAGTCTGGTGGGCTTTGCGGAGCAGGCGCCGTTCCTCGGGAGTCAAGGAGGCCTTCTCATCAGGCGTCAATCTCTCTGTTTTGACCTCTCGGAGTGTCTCGGCGTGCTTCACCACCAGTCGGTAAACGCGGCCCAGGAAACGGGAGGCTCCTTCCACGCCGGCATCGCTCCATTCCAAATCTTTCTCCGGAGGTGCGGCGAAAAGTATATAGAGGCGCGTGGTGTCAGCGCCGTACTTGTCGAAAAGCTGTCGGGGGTCCACCACGTTACCTCTGTTTTTCGACATCTTCTTGCCATCTTTGATGACCATGCCCTGGGTGAACAGGCGCGCCACGGGCTCCGAGAAGCCCACCAGGCCGATGTCGCGCATGACTTTGGTGAAGAACCGCATGTAGATCAGGTGAAGTATGGCGTGCTCAATTCCCCCGATATATTGATCGACCGGGAACCAATATTTCACCGCGTCCCTGTCAATTGGCGCTGATGCAATTTTCGGCGCGGTGTAGCGGTAGAAGTACCAGGAGGAGTCGACGAACGTATCCATGGTGTCGGTTTCGCGCCGCGCCGGGTTGCCACACTTCGGACATGTTGTGTTGACAAATTCCGGGACGTCGGCGAGCGGCGAGTGCCCTTGTCCGGTCAGCTTCACGTTGGGCGGAAGCACCACGGGCAAAGCTTCCTCCGGCACCGGCATAATTCCACATGCATCGCAATAAACTATAGGGATGGGCGTTCCCCAATAACGCTGGCGGGAAATTCCCCAATCCTTAATGCGATATTGGATTGTCCCTTCGCCAAAGCCCCTGGACTCCGCGTCGCGGGTCATGCACTCGATGGCCTCTTCCGACGTGAGTCCGGTATACGGACCCGATGCGACCAACCTCCCATAATCCACCATGGCTTTGAGTGGAGTGGCGGTCTCCGCCGGAGGGGTTCCTTCCTCCGGCACGATCACAGTGCGGATGGGCAACCCATAGCTCTGGCAGAATTCGAAATCGCGCTCGTCGTGTGCCGGAACTGCCATGATGGCGCCCGTGCCATACTCCATCAACACGAAGTTGGCAAGCCAGATGGGAACCCGCTCCCCATTGTAGGGATTGAGCGCGGTAAACCCGGTATCCGCCCCGAGTTTGGCCATGTCCACTTCCACCCGGGCACGCACCGATGAAGCCATTATTCGTTCCACCGCTTGCCGCAGGCGGCTGGGTTCCTGGGAGTTTGCCACGAGGATTTCCACCAGGGGGTGCTCAGGCGCCAGGAACACGGCGCTGCATCCAAATATCGTGTCCACCCGGGTCGTAAAAATGCGCAGCGGCTTTTGAATGTCCGAGACCGTGAAATCCACAAAGGTACCCAGCGATTTTCCGATCCAGTTCCGCTGCATGGTCAGGACGCGTTCGGGCCAGCGCACCATTTCTTTCATGTCATCGAGCAATTGCTCGGCGTAAGCGGTGGTCTTCAGAAACCACTGCTCGAGTTCGCGCTCCACGACGGGCGTCTCCTCATGGCGCCAGCAGCATCCGTCCACCACCTGTTCGTTTGCCAGCACGGTTTCGCACTGGGGGCACCAGTTCACGCGGCTCTGTTTGCGGTAGGCGAGGCCGCGCTCATACATCTTCAAGAAGAACCACTGGTTCCAGCGGTAATATTCCGGCACGCAGGTGGCAATCTCGCGCCGCCAGTCGTAGCTCACGCCCAGGCGTTGGAGTTGGCCGCGCATGCGGTCGATATAACTAAAGGTGAATTCCGAGGGGTGCCGCTGATGCTTGATGGCGGCATTCTCCGCCGGCAAGCCGAAGGCGTCCCAGCCGATAGGGTGCAGGATGTTAAAGCCCTTCATCCACTTGTAGCGCGCCAGAGCGTCACCAATGGAATAGTTGCGCACGTGGCCCATGTGAATGTCACCCGAGGGGTAGGGCAGCATTTCGAGGACGTAGTACTTCGGGCGCCCGGGTTCCGCCTCGGTCGCAAAGAGCTTTTCATCGGTCCAGCGTTTTTGCCACTTGGCTTCAATTTCCTGGGGATTGTAATTGGGGTCCATGTTTTCCATTAAAGACTGTGAAATGTGGATTGTGGGGTACGAGTCCCGGGTTGCAGCATTCGGGCCGCTTTCTTGGCGGAGTCATCGGATCTCTTCACGGTTTGCTTGCCGCCAGCTTCCGCAGTACCCGAATATTTCGTTTGTCATCACCCGGTTTATCAACCGGCGTTTCGCAGATGAACGGTATGCCCTTCAGCTTGGGGTGGCGCACGATGCGGCCAAAAGCCTCGGCGCCGATGAACCCTTTGCCAATGTGCTCGTGACGGTCAGCGTGCGAAGCCAATGGGGTCCTGGAGTCATTGGCGTGAATCAGCCGAATTCTTTTTATCCCGACGGTTGCGTCCAACTCCTTGACAGCCTCTCGCAATCCCTCGGCCGTGTGGATGGCGTAGCCCGCTTCAAAACTGTGCGCGGTATCGATGCAGGTGCCCAGTGGAACTTCTGCTTCCGCAGCCGCGATGATCTCCGCGACCTCCTCGAAAGTACGGCCAATTGCCGTGCCTTGGCCGGCGGTATTTTCGATCAGGATCGTCAACCCGTCGAGCGTGAGGCCTGCCGCCGCGCGGCATAGCGAGTCCGCGCAGGCAGCGATCGCCTGGGCGGGCGTTCCACCCCTGGCGCTGCCGGGGTGCGTGACCAGGTATTCCGCACCCAGAGCGAGGGCTCGTTTCAACTCGCACCGGAAGGCGGCAATGGACTTCTCCCGGAGGCCGGGATCCGGCGATGCCAGGTTAATCAAATAGTTGTCGTGAATCACCACGGGGGCAAGCATGTGAGCCCGCCGTGCGGCGCAAAATGCCTCGCACTCCGCAGGAGCGGGGTCGATCGCCCGCCAACCCCGCGGATTGGCGGAGAACATCTGAAAGGTGTCGCAGCCGATCTTTTTCGCATGGTGCGCCGCATTCTCCAGCGCGCCGGCAATCGAGGTGTGCACGCCCACTCGCATAGGAATTGCCACAAAACTTTGATCTGTCATGGTAACAGACAGGTTTGAAAGGCGTCAACGCGATGGACGCGACGGCGGCGATCCTGAATTCAGACACATATCCCTTTGGGCACATCACGTCGGCTTGGGCGGCGTTGTGCTGCCGTGGACTAGGAGAGAGGGGGGTAAAGCCGGTCCCGCAGGGCGGGACCGGCTTAATCCAGTTACTTGGATTCAGCGCCGAAGGCGAAGTGATCCACACGGTTCTGCTGCCAGCAATCTTCCGACTTATCGCCCTGATTGCAGGTGGAAACGGGGCGGTCCTTGCCGTAAGAGATGGTCGAGATCCGGTCTACGGTGACACCGGCATTGACGAGGAAGTCCTTGGCGGCGGTGGCGCGCTTATCACCCAATCCGAGGTTGTACTCCTCGCTGCCGCGGTCATCACACTTGCCTTGGATCGTGAATTTGATGCTCGCGTGCTCTTTCAGGAAGTTCGCATCACTGGTGAGGACCTGCTCAGCATCGGGCCGGATGTTGGCTTTATCATAGTCAAAATAGGCATCCTTAACGTTCTGGTTGAACTGGTCCTCTTCGGAGAGCTGAACCGGCGGTGGCGGCGGCGGCGGCGGTGGCGGCGGAATCGTCACGGTGACGCGGGCCGTAGCACTCTGCGTGCCGC
>DATJVT010000677.1:0-2916 GCA_035501695.1 Terriglobia bacterium
TGGACAGGCCCCACTGCTCCAGAAAATCACGGCGCTTCATCAGGGTGAGAATACAACGAAGCCCCAGCAAAGTAAAGGCGCGTGAAAACCCATTGTTTGTCTACCCAGCTTGCGAACTTGGTCCCCGAGGAAGAACCCGTCACGCGGGCGCCGCGACGGAGCGAAGGCGCGCCGGAAAGAAGTGGCCTTGGTGGCGTCGGCGAGCGATGAGGCGCGTTAGAGTGTTGGCCGCGAAATTGCTACGTTTCCATCCACTTGGCCGGGCCGTGCCAGAGATGGTAGGGGACACCCTCTTCCCACGGAACTGGGACAGACACACTGTTTATTCCGGTTTCGCATTTTCCTCCGCAAAACCGTGCTGGATGACTCTGGTCGGTTCGGTCATAGCGATGATGCTGTCCAAGTCGAAGTCCTTGTACAATTCGAGGCAAAACACGTCGGCATAATCCTCGTACCTGACCGGTTTGTCCAGGAGATAGCTGAGACTGTGCATTCCTCCTTTTACAGCCGCCTCGGAGAACATTTGGGGCGCCAGCGCGGCTGCGATGACTGCCTCAAGCTGGCTCCGGATGCCGGTGCTCTCGATACGCACCGATGGCGCATGCCACCGCTCGCGCGACCAGTTGGTCAGGGCAATCAACTGCGCAGCCTCCATCCCCAGGGGACGATTCCCCGCTGCCGCCAGCATCTCAGGGAACAGGTACGCGGGGGCGTCGGGGGCAGCATCTCCCGTAAACACGAGGTCGAGCACCAGCACCTGCTCATTCCGCTCCAGGCGGTTGGCAACTTCCGGCAGGCGGTCCCACACCTCCGCCGCCGCGGCCTTCTTCCCCTTGTCATTAATCACGAGGGTGAGCGGCGCGCCCTCCGGCGTATGGATGTCTTTCAACCACACCCCAGTAGCGCTCAAGCCGTTGCTCAGCAGGAAGCGGTAAGAAACCGATTCCACGCCGTTATGCCTGGTGTTGGCCGCCAACCAAGCCTGCTGCACGTTCACAGGATGGTACCGCAGGACATCCTTGAGCTTGCTCCGCTGCGTCTCTTCCCACGCTGCCTTGGCGGCCGAATCGGCGGGAATGGTGGGGCGAGTTATCCCGGCTGCAAATTTCCTGGCCAGGCCTAGAATTGTCAAGTTGTCCTTAGGCAAGCCGCCGGCCAAATCGCTGTAGTTTTTTAGATAATTTCCCACCTCGATTTCCTGGTCGGAGGCCGGCAGGCCGAATGCCCTATCCAAAACTCGATAGGCCTGCTGACGGTCCTCGAGTTCGTAATTGTGGGCCGAGATTTCGATGCTCTCGTAGAATTGCAGTGCATCCTCCTTGCCGTACAACCGGTAGTAGGGACGCACCGCCTCGTAGATGAACGGCTTCACCAGGGCGGCGCGAAAACAGCAATCGTCTTCGGCATTGTTGATTTGCAGGGTCGGCCGCGGGGCGCGAATCGCGGTAAGGGTGGTGTAGTCCTGCCCGACGAGCAGGTCAGTGCCGTTTTGTTCGATATCGCCTGCTTCGTCGATCGGGGCCAACATCAACCTTCCTTCCAGTGACGTATACCCCGCCACGGGAATCGAGACGTTCACCCTGTCATCCAGAGAACTGATAATGATCGTCTCCCATCCGCCCCCGGACAACCCGGTCACGGCGATGCGTTTTTGGTCGACATTGGGGTGCTGCCACAGATAGTCGAGGCCGCGGCGCATGGCAAAATAGAACAAGCCTTCCAGATTGGCTCCCACCAGGTCGAGGTGCCCGCCGAACCAATGGACGTTCTGTGGGTCGTTGAGTTCCCCCATCCCGATCCACTCGGGATTTAACGCCAGCATGCCGCGCAGAGCCTGGTTTATACAGAGCTTCTGCTGGAATTCCTCCGCCTTGCCTGTCTCCCCGAAATGCCCCATTACATTCAGCACCGCTGGCACCTTGCCCTGAAGATTCTCGGGCTCGTAGAGGAGCGCCGTGGTAAAGAACCCCGGCACAATCTCATAGCGGAGCTTCCGCAACCGGTACCCTTTTCCCGATGGAATCATGCCCAGGTCCTCGAACCGTGGCGGAGAGTTGACCCACTCAGGGGGCCAGCCGTGAAACACCACGTCATTGAGAACTCGCTTGCGGATGCGTTCTGCCTCCTTGGTCCAATTCTCCGGCGTCGTCAAGGGAGGGAGCTTGGGAACCTGCTGCATCAGGTACTGTTGCAGTTGGAAGGTGACGAGGGAACGCGACTGGAGATCTTTCTCCAAAATGGGCTTCACCTGGTCAGGGGCGCTTTGGGCCCGCACGAGGAGTGGAACGATCAGAACAACATGGACAAGCAAATACCGGTGCTTCATGCTTCCTCCTGGATTTGGAAATTAGTAAGCATCTGCCAACGGATCGTCAGGCGCTATATTCGATATCCGCTACGCACTCGGCGATCTGGCCGAGGTACGCTCCGTCCACCCGGATATCCGCCGCCAACGCGACCCGCGGTTTGTTTCTGTCCCAGTCTTCAGGAACGGATACAGAACAGCCTGTAGAGCTGTCTTGCCCCGGAGGGATGGTCAATTCGAAGACTTCCGATGCGGCTTTCCAGCCCGGCGGCAGGACCAGTGCGGCTTCCAGATGCATGGGAGCCGAACGGTAATTGCGTACGTGCAAGGCGACGTCGCAGCTCGAGCCGGCCTTGATCCGGAGTTGGTACGGATAGAACCTGACCCAACTGGGATTCAGGCCGAAATTGCAATCGGGATCCGCGATGACGCTGAAGAAATACTTCTGTTGGTCCTCCAGCCGCCCCTTCAGGATCTCAAGATCGGCCTTGTTGCTGAGGAAGGGCTTGCCGTGCCCGGGCGCCACCACGTTCGGCTCATGCTCCAGGATGGTCCGGATCGATTTCACGTGGCTGTCGTTCTCCACCCAGTTGCGAAAGATCAGGTTGTGG
>DATJVT010000678.1:0-4186 GCA_035501695.1 Terriglobia bacterium
GACATGTGACAGCCTTCATAGGCGTAAGTGTCAAAGGTGCGGGTGAAACTCATGCCCCGGCGCGCCGGGACCATCAGCCCCATGCGTGCGGGAACCGCGGCATACCCGCGCTCTGCGTCCGTCGTCCACATCGCCTCATCGAGCAAGCGTATGCTCTCCACCTTGACCTCGGGGCTGGCCGTGTAGATGAACTGCAAGCCTCGGCCCTCCGCCACCGGGCGCACGCTGACCGCGATTTGTGCTTCCGGGCTGGCGGGAAGGGGGTGGAATGTCAACTCCAGCCCCTCTCTGGCCCGCACCGCGTTGCACTGAGCAAGGTCGAATCGCTGCTGATGTCCTCCATACATCACCGTCACTTCGCCGAAGCGCGACTGGCGGGGATTGGATTGCCAGATGACTCCGCCTGATTTGTCCTGAATTTCAAACGCCCCTGTCTCGGGATGAACTTGCAGTACCAAATGGGCGGTCTTCCAGGCCACGATACCGGCCGCGGCGCCTGGAGCCGTCACGCCTGCTCCGGCGGCGATAAGCCGGGGGTTTGCACAAAGGCAAAGGGCTGCGCTGACCCCCCATATCCAGAACACTCTGAAGCGAATGGCGCGCCTCATGTTCAGCTTTCGGATCGCCAAAGTTCAAAACCTCCGCGCCAGCCTTAACTCCACAACCGATCCCACGATCTCTCTTTGTCCCACTCCGGGGTGGGCGGGAAGTAGCTTGTTCCGGGCATCAAGTGCGCTTTCACCACGTCCTCATTGAGGGTAACGCCCAGACCCGGCTTCTCCGGCACGGTAATCCACCCATGATTTACAATCGGCTTCTCCACCCCTTCCACCATGTCTCCCCACCAGGAAACGTCCAGAGAGTGATTCTCCAATGCGAGGAAGTTCTGCGTCGCGGCGGCGCAGTGCACGTTGGCCATGCAACTCACCGGCGTCCCGGCGAAGTGCATTGCCATCGGCACGCCCAGATCCCATGCCAGATCCCCAATTTTGTGGGTCTCGAGGATGCCCCCCGCGGTGGCCAGATCGGGATGAATCTTGCCCACCGCGTGGTTTTCGCAAAGGACCTGAAAGTCCTCCTTGAGATAGATATCTTCGCCGGTCAGGATGGGAGTGGGGCTTTCGGTGGAGATTTGTTTCAGCAGGTCAGTGTACTGCCAGGGAATCACGTCTTCTATCCAAGCGAGATTGTACTTTTCGTAGGCCTTGCCCAATCGGATGATTGATTTCACTCCCAGATGCCCGAGGTGGTCCATGGAGAGCGGAATCTCCATGCCCACGGCTTCGCGCACGGCGGCGACGTACTGTTCCAGCATGGCGATGCCCTTGTCGGTGACCTCCATCGCCAGCAGGGGATGAGGGACATTCCTCATTTCCCCAGGGCTCAGGTCGGAGCGCACGGTCACGGTGCCGGGCGTGTCAGCGACCATATCCACTCCCAGGTCCATCTTGAGCCAGGTGAGTCCCATCACTTCTTTGCGCTCTTTCATTCTCTGGGCGTAGATCTTGGGATCCTTGGATTCGGTTGTGTCGGCATAGATCCGAACCCGGTCACGGAATTTTCCGCCCAGCATCTGGTACACGGGGACGTTGTAGACCTTGCCGGCAAGATCCCATAGCGCCATCTCCACCCCGCTCACGCCACCTCCCTGCCGGGCGTGCCCGCCGAATTGTTTGATCTTGCGAAACACCCGGTCCACGTTGCAGGGATTCTCGCCGAGCAGACGGCTCTTCAGCATCAGAGCGTAGGTGGCGCTGGCGCCGTCCCGGACTTCACCAAGCCCATAAACGCCTTGATTGGTGTCAATGCGGATCAGGGGGCAGGGGCCGGGGCCGGGCTTGACCAGCGTCGCCACGCGCAGATCGGTAATTTTAAGTTCCGAGGGGCTGGAGTTCATGTTCACCCCCTTGGGATAGGCTTCCGTGGGCTCGCCGGAGAGAAGCGCACCCCCCAGGGCCGCCGCCGAGCCCTTCAGGATCCCGCGCCGGTCGATCAAACTGCTATCTGAATTCTTCATCGCTACTCCTCAGGCATGCGCAGCTTCGAACCCTTCTGCTCCAGCCATTTATTGAATTCCTGAATCATCGGCTTCGACCATTTGCGGTCGATTTCGCCGGGCGTATACTTGCCTTCGCGCAACATCTGGTGGCCCCATTCATCCACGGCGTGGACCATTTGGGCCCGGTCAATGACGTCCTGGGCGAGCTGGGGAGGAATGAAGGTAATCCCCTCCGGATCGCTCACCGCCACGTCGCCCGGCAGTACCATGACGTGCCCAATGCGGATCGGCACGTTGATTCCCATGAGCGTGGTGTCGCGCAGGGCGGAGGGATCAAAGTCGCGGACGAACACGTGCATGCCCTTGATTTCGGAAATGCCGGTTACGTCCCGTACGGAGCCATCGACGACCAGGCCATTGTGGCTCTTGGCGTAAATCGCAGTGGAGAGATTGTCGCCTGCGTATGTGCCGTCCTTGATTTTTCCAAAGAGGTCGACCACCAGAACGTCGCCGGGCGAAAGCATGTCAATCGGCCAGGAGTTCTGCGCTCCCACGCGTCCTTCATCTTTTCCCCTCTGGTTGATGATGTCGTTTACATCCGGGCGCTGGGGCATAAAAACGGCGGTGAAGACACGGCCGACCATCCTTCCCCCGGAGTTGATCTCCTTCCAGCCGCCTTCAAACTGGAACTTGTACCCGTGCGACTGCAATACGCCCCAGGCTTCCTCGGCGTCCACATCGCTCAGCCCTTGGAGGATGGAATCGGGGACCTTAGGGCGGCCATCGTCAAACCGCTCGCCTTTCCATTGGGGCGTAATGGCAATGCGTTGTTCCTTGGAGAACATTCCCAGTTGCGGGAACGCCGATGGAACGAGGGCGAACATCAAGAGGGCAGCAAAAGAAAGTCGCAGAAGGGTTTTCATCTTAAGTCTCCTTACGCAAAAATCGGCTGAAACGTGTTTCAGGCGGCATAAGACTACCACAATTGAAAAGTGCTCCAAACTGTCTTGGCGCATCATGCCGGCGCGACCGCGTTGAGCATGGCATGTGGGCGAGCGAAATGAAGGTCCGAGCGGCGCGACTCGGCTGCCCAAACTCTGCTATCCTCCCAGAATCCCGGGCGCGCGACATGAACACCCAAGGTTGCTCTCGCATCGGGAGGCAACACCCTAACTTCTTGAGAGGGCAGGCGATGAAATCACATACGGAATACCTGTGGTTCAATACGAAGAAACACCGGGAATTCATCAATATCACAGACGAAGTGGAGAAAGCGCTGGCCAAGTCGCAGATCAAGGAAGGATTGATCCTGGTCTCGGCCATGCATATCACGGCGGGCGTCTACGTCAACGATGCGGAGGACGGCCTCATTGCCGACATCGACGAGTGGCTGGAAAAGCTGGCTCCCTTCCGCGCCGACTACCGTCACCACCACACGGGCGAAACGAATGGTGATTCCCACTTGAAGAGCCTGATGATCGGGCACCAGGTGGTCGTGCCGGTCACCAACGGCAAATTGGACTTCGGCCCCTGGCAGCAGGTCTATTACGCGGAATTCGACGGCCAGCGCCGCAAGAGAGTCCTGATCAAAGTCATTGGTGAGTGACAGGACCCCCGAGTTTCGGGATCGCGATATCGAGCGTGGTGACAGGGCCAAAAGAGGAAAGCGGCCGGTCAAAATCCGCGGCCTTGCCCACCACCAGGACGGCGAATTGGTCTTTGTGAATGTATTTATCCGCGATGCGCTTCACGTCATCAAGCGTGACTTTATCGACTCCCACTCGATACCGCTCCAGGAAATCCGCCGGGTAGCCATAAAACTCGTAAGTCATCCGCTCGCCCAAAACCTTTTCCCTCGAGTCGAAGCGAAAGACGAAGGAATTCAAGATAGATTGCTTCGCCTTGGTCAGTTCTTCCGGCGTGGGTGGGTTGGTTTTCAGAGCGTCCAGTTCAGCATTGAATGCGTCGAGTGCCGCCGCCGTGGTTTTGCTCTGCGTCCCCAGGAACAAACGGGTAATGGCGGGATGGTCGAAGTCCGTGCCGATCCCTCCACCCACGGCATAAGCGAGGCCCTTCTTGGATCGAATGTTAGAGAACAAACGGGAGGAAAATCCGCCTCCAAAGAACTCGTTGAAGACGTCGATGGCATAGTAGTCCGGATTGTCACGCCGGGTCCCCAGGTCCACC
>DATJVT010000679.1:0-9517 GCA_035501695.1 Terriglobia bacterium
CCGCCTCAGCACCCACCTGGGAAATGGCTGCCCGGAAATGATGCACCGCCACCAGAGCCCCCTGTGGGCGCAGTTGGCGATCGCGGATCTTAGCGCCAGCGTCATTTGCGACGGTTTCCATCTTCCCCCCGACCTTGTGAAGGTCATTCTGCTGGCCAAAACCATCGACCGATGCATCCTGATCACCGACGCGGTGTCGGCGGCGACACTGCCGCCGGGGATTTACCGTCTTCTCGACACGGAAGTTGAACTCCTGCCCAACAATAAGGTGGTTAGCCGGGAAGCAAGAACGCTGGCGGGATCGGGCGCCAGTTTGAACCACGTGGTCGACGTATTCCTGCGGTATACCGGTGTGCCCCTGGCGGACGCGCTGCGGGCAGCGACCTTCAACCCGGCCCGGCTGTTGGGGCGTGAAGGAATGTGTTCGGCCGTCGCGGAGGGGCAGCCAGCGAATCTTTTCCTCTTCCGGCCGGAGCTTCCCGACCTCGGCATCAGCAGAGTGATCTCGGGCGGTGAGGAGGTCTTCTGCGCCCAAGCATAGCCATGGTCGATGCTCATAGCTGACAATAACCCGCCGGGCACTGTGGCATTCGATGACGCCCGGGGTAGCTCGATGCGAAGGGAGAATGCTGTCATGCAAGGGTGGTGGTTTTTCGGCTTATGCACAGCGGTGGGTCTGTTGTTGAGCAGTCTTTCTGCCCCCGCTAGAGCGTGGGCCGGCGGAGATAATCCTTTTTGCAGCGACGCGGGTTGCACGGAGACGCGGGCTTTGCTTAAGCAAACCTGCGACTACATCGTCGCCAACAAGGCCACGGTCCCCACGATTTATGTGGGCGGCTACTACATGCGGACCCTGGTGGCCGGGTACGAAATCCTGGGCGACCAACGCTACCTTGACACGGCTCTCGCTTACAGCGACAGCCTGCTGGGCAAGCAAATGCCCAACGGCTTCTGGCCCACGGGGTACGGTTCGGTTTACCTCGCCGATACGGGCAGCGCGCTGGGCCTCTTCATCGCGCTCTATAAGCATGCGGGCGCGGAGCGGCAGAAGAAGTTCCTGGATGCGGTTCTGCGCTACGCGAATTCGATCCAGAAGAACGGCATGATTCATCCCAACGGCGCTTTCGGGACAGGATGGGGCCACGTGGAAGGCGACACGATGACCAAGCCCATTCCCGACCCGTACACGCTGTCCTCCGCCCTGACCGGGGGTGAGATCTTCACCTGGCTTTATCACGTGACCGGCAAGGAGGAGTACCGCGACATCGCCCACGATGCCTTGAAGTGGGTTCTCAGCACCATGCGCGAGGACGGCAACATTCCCTACATCCTCGCCTGGGAGAAAGCCGACTGGGGCAAACGCGGCGACCCGAAGAATGACTACGAGCTCTGGGAGGACAGCACCTTCGGAACGTCAGGTTACGTGGGCGAGGGCATTCTGGCCTTCGACCTGCATTGCGATCAGCCCGAATGGCGCGCCTGGATTCAGAAGGCCGTTCAGCCGAATATTGAGTTTCTGCTCAGGAACCAGCTCCCGGATGGGACTTGGTCAAAACTACCTCAAAAGAGTTGGGATCGGACGCGTTCTCCCGGAGTCATCGATTATCTGATTTGGTATTACGTGACCGTCAATCGGGACCCGCGGATCGCTGCGGCGGTAGAGCGATTTGACGGTTTCATTCTTGATCCCGAGAAGGCCAAATCGTTCGGCCTGCTGAATCGGGGAGCCGTAGGAGGGGAGAAGGCCAGCGCGTTCAACACCGCCACCAGCCTCACGGGCCGCGCTCTCGCGGATATTCTTTCCCCGAACGTCGACTCGAAATGGTGAGAAAGCGATCTCGATCTCATGGGATTACCCACTGAAGAAAAGAAGAAGCTCTACAACCAATACCGAACTCTCCTGCTTGACGGCGTTGTGCCGTTCTGGCTGGAGCGCGGCATCGATCGCGAGTACGGCGGCGTGCTCTCCTGCATGACTGAGGATGGCCGGGTGCTGAGCGGTGACAAGTTCGTCTGGTCGCAGGCGCGATCCGTCTGGACGTTTTCGGCGCTCTACAACCGCATCGAAGCGAGGCCGGAATTCCTACGTGCGGCGCGGAATTCCGTGCGTTTCCTTCTTGCGCACGGCCGCGACGATCTTGGGCGCTGGGTTTATCACACCGACCGCGAAGGCCGCGTGCTGGAAGGCGCCACCAGCATCTACGCCGACTGCTTTGCCATTTACGGGCTGAGCGAATACTACCGGGCCACGCGGGATGAACAGGCCCTTCAGGTGGCGCGCCAGTCGTTTGACCGTGTGGTGCGCCGCATCGAAGAGCCCGACTTCAACGAAACCATGCCCTATCCCATGCCCGCGGAATGGAGGAATCACGGCGTCCCCATGATCATGACGGAGGTGGCTCATGAGTTGGGGCAGACGCTTGGTGACGAGAAACTGGAGGAAATGGCAAGCCAATACGCGGACCGGATCATGAACCATTTTGTGCGCCCGGAGCGGAAGGTCCTGTTGGAATTTCTCACGCGCGGTTACCAGGAACTCCCCTCGCCTGCCGGAACGTTCGTGATGCCCGGGCACGCCATTGAATCGATGTGGTTTGTGATGCACGTGGCCCGCCATCGGGGCGATCAGGATTTGATCCGGCGCGCCGTGGAGGTAATGCGCTGGCACCTTGACCTCGCCTGGGACGAGAAATACGGTGGCCTGCTTTTATCCCGCGATATCGCCGGAGGCGAGCCGTTTCTTCCCCACTCGCAAAAGAAGCTCTGGTGGCCGCACGTGGAGGCCCTGTACGCCACGCTTATGGCATACGAATTGACGGGCCAGGATTGGTGCCTGGCGTGGTACAAGAAAGTGGCGGACTGGGCCTGGTCGCACTTTCCCATGCCCAACTGCGGCGAGTGGTACCAGCGCCTCACACGTGAGGGCAAGCCAAGTACCGAAGTAATCGCGCTCCCAGTGAAAGACCCCTTCCATCTGCCGCGCGGGGCCATCCTGATCATGCAGTTGATGAAATGATGAAAATTCCCAAGCTCCCGTGGATTATCGCCGGGTTGCTGTTCTTTTCGACTCTCATTAATTACACGGCCCGGCTGACGCTTTCCGTGGTGGCGGGAAATGTCCTGCGCGAGTTCTCCATGACGGACCGGGATTACGCGCAGGTGGTCAGCCTTTTTCTCGTCGCCTATGCCGTAATGTACGGGGCATCGGGATACGTGGTGGACCGGATTGGATCGCGTCGCGGGTTTGCGCTGTTTGTATCGGTTTGGTCCGCGGCGCAGGCGCTCACCGGCTTCGTGGTGGGGAAGTGGACGCTCGCGACTTGCCAGTTCGGCCTGGGGCTTGCCGAACCCGGCAACTTTCCGGCGGGAGTCAAGACGGTGCACGAGTGGTTCCCGCCACGCCAGCGCGCTACGGCGGTAGGTCTGTTCAACTCGGGGTCATCGCTGGGCGCGGCCCTGGGAGCGCCGGTGGCCGCCTTCCTGACGGTCCGCTACGGCTGGCGCTGGGCGTTCATTGTTACCGGCTGCCTGGGATTTATCTGGTTGGCGTTATGGTTGACGATATGCCCGGCTCCCGGTTCGTCCCGCTGGCGCGAGTCGCGAAAGGAGCAGGGCAGGGAAGACCGCTTGGACGAACCTGCGGCGGATGGTGTGAAAGGGAAGAGCAGCGGGCTGCGCCTCCTCCTGGCGCGCCCTTGCTACACGCTTGTCCTGGCGCGATTCTTCACGGACCCCGTCATCTACTTCATCCTTTTCTGGTTGCCGCGCTACTTGGAACAGGGAAGGGGATTCGATATCGCCAGGGTGGGCAAGTACGCATGGGTGCCGTTCTGTTTCGGAGGCAGCGGATTCCTTTTCGGCGGATGGCTTTCGGGGCGCTTGATGCGCGCCGGGTGGACTCTGCCGCGGGCGCGTAAAGTCGCCATGCTGGTGGGAGCATGCTTCCTGCCGGCAGCCATGCTCGCGCCGATAGCTCCCACGGCTGGTATGGCGATCGTTGCGGTATGCTTTGTGGTGTTCGGCCACTCGGTGTGGGGAGCTAATCTCCTGACCTTGCCGGCCGATTTGTTTCGCCCCAGCGAGGTGGCTACCGGGTCGGGATTCTCCGGCATGGGGGGCGCGATCAGCGGGATTGTTGCGACACTCTGCACGGGTTATGTCGTGACGCGGTTCTCCTTTCAACCCATCTTTCTTCTGGCGGGTTTGATGCATCCCTTTGCCATAGCGCTGGTCTTCTGGCTGCTGCCAGACCGGAGTTTTCCCCATGAGCGGACTGCGGAAGTTGCGCCGGCCTAGCTATAATGCTTTAGTCTTCGATTCGAGGGACGGGAGGTAGCTTAATGCCACAAGCTCCACTTCGGGATTTCCAAGTCGAAAGAGCCAGGGTTTTTGTTTATCCCACCATGCTGGATACCAGCCAGGCGGCGGCCCGGGAGGCGGCATCCATTTTGCGGGACGCCCTGGAAAAGCGGGGTTCCGCGCGGATCATTGTAGGAACGGGAAATTCCCAACTGGACATGGTCGGGGCGCTGGTGCACGAGCCCGGCCTGGATTGGGCGCGGATCGAGGTTTTCCACATGGACGAATACGTGGGGATGTCTGCCGAGCATCCGGCCAGCTTCCATCTTTGGCTCAAGACCCGCCTGGTCGACATCGCGCATCCGGGGAAGGTGAACTTCATGCATGGCGACGCAGCGGACCTGCAGCAGGAGTGCGCCCGCTATGCCGCACTCCTGCACGCGGCTCCCGTCGATATCTGCTTTATCGGCTTTGGCGAAAACGGGCACATCGCCTTCAATGATCCGGGGGTGGCGGATTTCGACGATCCCCTGCCGGTCAAACGGGTGACCATGGATGAGCGCTGCCGTCAGCAACAGGTGGGCGAAGGGCATTTCCCCAACCTTGACGCGATGCCCAAGGAAGCTTTGACCCTTACTTGTCCGGAACTGTTCCGGGCCGAGCACCTCATATGCACGGTACCCGAGGGACGCAAGGCTGAAGCCGTCAAAAACGCCCTTACCGGACCGGTGACGGAGGCATGCCCCAGTTCCCTCGTGCGCACCCATCCCGCCGCGACCGTTTATCTGGATGCGGATTCTGCATCCCTCCTGCCTGGGCAATGGCCCAAACGATGTTGAGAGTCGGCTGTGTCGCTCTGCAGCTAGACGATAGTGACTTTAATGCCCGCCTCGGCGAGTTCGTTCAGGTCGGCTTTGGGGATCTTGTTGTCGGTGATCACCTCATGAATTGAGGAGAGGGGGGTAATCTGCGAGAGGCTCCGGCGCCCGAACTTGCTGGAATCGCACACGCACACCGTCCGGCGCGAAATCTTGATCATCTCGCGATTTACCTTGGCTTCCAGGAGGTTGGGAGTGGTGGGGCCGTAGGTTACGTCAAATCCATCCACCGCCAGAAAAAAGACATCGGCGCTGAGTCTCCCCAGCGTCTCCTCCGCCAATGGGCCTACCAGGGAGAAGGAGTTTTCACGGAGCAGGCCTCCCGTCAGGATCACTTCAATCGACGTGCCGGCAAGTTCGGCGGCAATGTTCACGGCGTTGGTGATCACCGTGAGCTTTCCGCGGTTGCGCAACGCTCGGGCGACGGCCGTGGTAGTGGTTCCCGAATCCAGGATCACGCAGTCGCCCTCATTCACCAGGGACGCCGCAGCTTCCCCGATCCGCTGCTTTTCGCGGCGGCGCTGCTTCTCTTTTTCCCTCAGGCTGGGGTCAAGCAGGGCGCCCGTGCGGATCGGCAAGGCCCCGCCGTGGGAGCGTTGCACCAAGCCTTCGCTGTGAAGGTTTTCGAGATCCTTGCGGATGGTCACCTGCGAGGTCTGGAGCCGCGCCGCAAGGTCCTTGACCAGCCCGCGCCCCTCTTCGTTGATGATTTCCAGAATTTTCCGGCGTCGTTCTTCGTTTAGCATGTTGACCTGTCAGGAAATCGTTTCCTTTGAGATTCACAATGGCCGTCGCATGTCTCTTAATACTCTTACCTGCGCTTGTCAATGAAAACCTGCGGCAAGGGTATTGCTGCCCGCCATGGGAGCGTATATATTCAGTCCGCTTGGGGCCAAATGACTCACCGGGCAAAAAACGGACGGTTTACACCCCTGTCCCGGGGGAGAATCTCTGCCAGGAGGAATCGCTGTGTCTAGAGTTACAGCATGCATTCTCACGATCGTCGGTTTGGCTTCGATAAGCCTCGCGCAGGCGCCGCCCTCTTCGAATGCGCGGCCCAAGGACTACACCGCCTGGGTGGTGGGTTACGCCCACATGGATATGGCCTGGCTCTGGCGCTGGGAAGAGTCCATTCACGACATCATGTACAACACCTTCAGCAACCAGCTCAGACTGATGGACCTGAATCCCGACTACACCTACACCCAGGATCAGGCCGTGGTGATCGATTCCATGGAGCATTTCTACCCCGAGATCTTCAAGGGAATTGTGCAGAAGGCGCGCACCCAGAATTTCATCCCTGCCACTTCGGGCTGGGTGCAGATGGATGAAAACGTCATAGACGGCGAATCGCTGGTCCGGCAATTCCTGTACGGCCAGAAGTACAGCCAGGCGACCTTCGGCCACTACATTCGCTCCGCGTGGCAACCCGATGTCTTCGGCCACCCCATCACCATGCCGCAGATCGCGCACAAGGCGGGTATTGAGTTTTACGTCTTCAACCGGCCGCACGACTCCAACCGCCCGCCGATTATTTTGTGGCAGGCCCCGGACGGCAGCCGCGTCATCGGCTATACCACCCCCGGCGAATACACGCAGCCCATGGACCATGATCACACGACGGTCCTGGGAATGAAGAACGCCGATCGCGCCGGCGTGAAGAACATCCTGGTGTTGTACGGCATGGGAGACCACGGCGGGGGCCCCAATCCGGTTGACATCGCGAACATCGCCAAGCTGAACGCCTCGCCCGACGATGTCAATGTCCGGACCACCAACGTCGCGAACTACATCGATATCCTAACGACCGAGAAAAAGGACTTCCCGGTCTGGGAGAAGGAACTGAATCCCGTATTCCCCGGCTGTTACACCACCCAGGTGGACATGAAGCGGCACAACCGCATGACCGAGCAGCTTCTGCTGAATGCCGAGAAGATGTCGGAGTTGGCGGTGGCGGCCGGTTATCGCGACTACTATCCGGTGCGCGACATCAGCGCAGCCTGGAAGCTCGCTCTGCTGAACCAGGCGCACGATCTGGCGGCCGGGTCGGGAATCGGCCCCATTTATGCCGACGCGGCAAAGCAGTACGACGAGATTTTCGAGCGCGGCTATCGCGCCCTGAATTTCTCGCTCGAGAACATTGGACTGCAACTCGACACGCGCGGCGAAGGCGTGCCGGTGGTGGTCTACAACCCGCAGTCGTTTGACCGCACCGACCTGGTGACGGCGGAGGTCGCCGGAATGAATCTGCCCGCGCGCATGGTGGCGGTGCGCGGAGGCCAGGCCGTACCGGTCCAGATTATCAAGGCGCCGGCCAAGGGACCGGGAGCGCGCGAAACCGCCACCGTGATCTTCGTTGCCAAAGACGTTCCGCAAATGGGATTGAAGCTGTATCGCCTGGCCTCTGAAACCGGCGCGGCCAAGATCGCAACCTCAACCTTGCAGAGCGGGTCGAAGCCGCGGCCTTTCCTGGAGAACGAATTCTTCCGCCTGGAGGTTAATCCCGGGACGGGTAACATTGCCAGGATCTATGACAAAACCAATAAGCGCGAAGTGTTCCACGGAGAAGGCAACGGCTTGACCGCGTGGGAAGACAGCGCCCTGAAAGCCAAGTTCGATTCTGCCGACTACGCAGGCCCCGCATGGAACATCGGCTTAACGGGAAAGAAGTGGGAAGTAGACAAAGCCGCCAGTGTGGACGTAACCGAGCAGGGACCCGTGCGCGCCACGATTCGCGTCGTGCGGCGCTTCCGCGACTCGAAGTTCACGCAGGACATCAGCCTGATCGCGGGCGTGCCACGCGTGGACGTCTCCATGACGCTCGACTGGTACGAGCGCGAAACGTTCCTGAAGGCTGACTTCCCCATCGCCGTTCAATCCAGCAAGGTTTCCGCCGAGGTTCCCTACGGTGCGATCGAGCGCGAGCAGAATGGCGAAGAGGCGGTCATGGGAAAGTGGGTGGATATCTCCGCCGGCGATTACGGCGTGGCCATCCTCAATAACGGCCGCAACGGTTACGACGCCAAGGACAACTCCATTCATCTCTCGGTGATCCGCGGGCCGTGGGGGCCGGATCCTCGCGCCGACGAAGGCGAACATGTGTTGGGTTATTCCCTCTATCCCCACGCGGGTGACTGGCGCCAGGCGCATGTGCCGTTCCAGGCCATGGCTTTCAATTCGCCCTTGCTTTCCATGCAGGAGCCACAGCACGGGAGTCCGCAGGAAATCTGGGCCGGAAAGAAGGGCGGCTTGCCGGATTCCTACTCATTCATCAAGACCGGCAGCGACCACGTGGTGCTTTACGCACTCAAGCAGATGGAAGGCTTTTACGACACCGACGCCATCGCTCGCTTTGTGGAATGCGAAGGACGCGAAGGCGACGTGACCCTCGAAATGCCCCTCAAGGTGCGCGCCAGTGAAACAACCCTGTTGGAAGACGTGCCGGTGGGACCGGTAGGGGAGGGAACCACCATTCACTTCCACATGAAGCCGTGGGAGATCAAAACGCTGCGCTTGGCTCGCGTGCAATAGCAAGGGCTGCTTTGAGATCGAAAGCGCGCGGTGTCAGTCCCTTGACGGACACTTGTGGTCAATCGAGACTCAGCCCATACGGTGATACCAACACCCGTAGCGCCGGCGTCCCGCCCGCTGCGGCGTGGGCATCTTGCCCAAGCCAATGCCGGGACGGGACGCGCCAGAGACAGCGGCCGGGACGGCCACGCTACGTCAAGCGCTGTCAGCCTGATTAGCGAGTCTCATTAAACCACCTGGGGCGCAGTTGTTGCATCTAAGTGTAGGAAAAGGAGACCCTTCAACGGACCCTCGGAAGATGAAAAGAACCCGTGTGCTCGCATATTTGCGTACTATTCTCCCTGTTTTGACATCTTTGATTTTGCTGGCCGGCACTACCAGGGTTTATGGCGGAACGCTCATGCCCTGCGCGGGGAGCCTGGACGTGTCGCGTTTCCGTTTGCTGGTCGAGCCCGCCAAAAGTGGCGTCCTACTCCCGCTTCAGGAAATCAACATCGTTGAGGCCGGCGAGAAATTGAAGTACGAGCCTCTGCATATCCCGCCCGCCATCCGCGACAAGGCCAAGGTCGCCATCCTTTTCGTGGCCGTCCCCAAGGCCGAGTCCATGAAAGGCTCGAAGGAGAAGGAAGACAAGGGAGAAAAGGACGACGCGGAAAAGAAGGAAGGCGACATCCACGTCCTCGAGGCGAAATCGGCGAGCGAGGCGCAGGAGTGGGACATCCCCGCGCGCTCCACCGTGGTGGGCGTGGTTTTCGGCCCGCATGGCCTGGATGTGAAAAAGGTCAGCTCGATGGTGATCAAGAATCCCG